>JACQZB010000065.1 GCA_016207925.1 Nitrospinota bacterium | reverse complement strand
GAATCCGCTCCCCGCGGCGCGCAGGTTGACGCGATAGAAAAGCTGGAAACTTAAAAACATGGCCAAGATGAGGATGTTCACCGCCGTGTTCTTGGCCGCCATCAGCCCCATGATCCAAGTGAGCGTGACGGCGATGAGGATCAATGCGTATTGCGACCGGCGCGGCATGGCGCCCCATTGGAACCCGCCGCGCGGTTCGCGCTGGCGGAACATGAGTCCGTCAATACCCACGCACAGGACGATGGTCAGCGCCGTGGTGGCGACCTGCGGAACGGATAACCCTACCCGGACGCTGACCGGCGTGAAGTAGCTGTAAATCCCCAGCGCCATGATGTTCACCGCCGCCGCCACGTAGATTCCGGTTTGGATCGCGGCGCCGTGGCGGGCCCAGAATCCGCTCCCCGCGGCGCGCAGGTTGACGCGATAGAAAAGCTGGAAACTTAAAAACGTGGCCAAGATGAGGATGTTCACCGCCGTGTTCTTGGCCGCCATCAGCCCCAGCGGCCCCAGCAGGGGGTGCCCCGGCCCACCGGCGAGCGCGGCCTCGCGCGGGGTGGTCACCAGGCTGTGCGGGGTGAACCACACCAGGAACGCCGCAACCACCACCGCCGCCAACGGCTGGATAAGGTAATGGAAGCGGCCCCCCTCGCTCGCGCGGCCTAGGCTGATCCACAGGTAGTAGTTGGCCGCCAGAAACACCACGCCGATAAGCGCCGCTTGCAGCAGGAACAGCCAGCCAAAGGCGCCCCCCATCAGCGTGACGCCCATTTGCTGTGAAAAATAGTATATCTCCTTCGTCAGCCAATAGCCGGCGAAGGGCAGCGGCAGCAGGCCCGCCATGGCGATCACGAAGGAGACGCAGCCCATCCAGTCGTAATGCGCCCGCGCGGCGTCATCGCGCGCGGCGAGAAAACGGTAGGCCGCGTAGGCCGCCGTGAGCGCCCCTCCGTAAGTGACGTTGGAAAAGAAACGGTGGACATTGAGCGGGTTCCACAAGGGGCCGGCCATCGCCTCCCACACGCCGCCAAGGCGCGCGCCGTCCGGCCCCACGCCGGCGGGCGCCATCATGAACGTCACCCACGAATTGGCCAGCGCCATCAGCGCCGTTCCGGCGAGGTTGAGCAGAAGGCCCAGCGCCAGGTGCGCGGTCTTGCGGTGGCGCAAGCGCCCCCACGAGTAATAGTACGTGCAGGCAAGCGCGCTTTCGGCGACGATCAGCGCGGCGTACCACCACAAGGTTTCGCCGAACACCCCGGCCAAATGGCGCATCACCCGCGGATAGAACGCGACCAGCGCCAGCGTCAGCCCCCCGCCCAGGAACGACGCCAGCGCGTACCCGGCGAGGGCCACGGACATGAATTCACGCGCCACCCGGTCGTACCGCGCCTCGCCTGTGACCACGCCGGCCAGTTCAACGATCCACGCGAACACCGGCACGCCCAGGACGAACGCCGCCAGCAGGATGTGCAGTTGCGCCAGGATCCATACCGTCACGCGGCCATTGACCGGAAGCGGCGAGGGATAATCCGCGGGGGAAAGCGAGGGGGCCGCGGACGCCGTTTCAAGGGCGCCGGGAACCGTCAGCGCCACGGCGCCAAGCGCCGCCAGCGTGGCAAGGTACAGGTAGTAGCTGGTTTTCACGGCGCCGGGACAAGGGCGATCCCCCGCCAGGCCATCATCGCCCAGTCAAGGATAGCGAAAAACAGGCCGAAAACAAAAAACGCGGCGGCGGCCGCTTCCGCGCGCTGGCTCATCCAAACTCGCTCCCCTGCGCGCGGACGCCTGCCGCGCGGAAAAAAATATTGTAGCAGACTAAGTGGAACGCACAACCCGCGGGATCAATGCAGGCAGCGCTTGATCTCGGAAAGGAATTCGTCCAGCGGCAGGGGTTTGACGAAAAAGCTGGAGGCGCCAAGTTGGTACGAGCGGTCGCGCATTTCGCTGGCGCTGTTGGCGGTGACCATGATGACGGGGAGCGTCCGGGTATGTTCGTTGGACTTGACGCGTTCGAGCATTTCAAACCCGCTCATCACCGGCATCATGATGTCGGCCACAATGGCGCGCACGTTGCCCTGCTTGAGCTTGTCAAGCGCCTCGGCGCCGTTCTCCGCCTCCACGGCGGTGACGTCAATCATGTCCAGATACTCGCGCACGAGGAACCGGAACGCCAGTTCATCATCCACGACCAGCACGCTGGGGCGGTCGCCGTTATATCCGCTCATACCTTACATTATAACCATAATAAACGGGCGTACTGTACCATCAGAATGGAAAAAAGTCATTGGGTATTCTATGGTGAATCGCGAGACCGAGGTTAACGGCGTTGTCGAACCGCCCTTACGGTTGGGGGAAGGGGTAAGGGGGGATCCGTAAGGACGGTCCGACCATTAAGCCGTTTACAACTCGTCAGATGATTAGATGCAGCTTCAAGTGAAAAGGTCCAAGATTTCCGCCATAATTTCCCGCGGAGATCATTTTTATTCCCCCTTTTTCACAAGCCGCTGATATTCCAGCCTTCATGGCGGCGGCCACCGACGCTTCATCCACCCCGTCTATCACCACTTCCGTGACGGAGTTAACCCCTTCAATCAACGCGCTTTGCGTCTGGCGCCGTATGGTAGGGCAGTACGAAGTGTTGGTGGAGGCCTTGAGAAATTTATATCGGGAGCCAACCTTGGATCCGGAACGCACTACGCCGCCGGGAAAAGGGAGAATGACCCCATCCATCGGCTCGATGGCCTCCACGGCGGCGCGGGCGGCCTCCAGGGCGGCATCCTGTGTTTCGGCGAGTATAAGGAAGTTGCCGCCCCCCACCCCTTCACGCCGTCCAAAATTTTCCTCGACAACAAATTCGCCCTCCATCACCGGGATTCGCCAGTAGCGCCGCCCGTCCACCACCTTGGACATCTGAAAGCCGTCGCCGAAGTAGCGCAGCCGGGCGCCGATGTCCATCATGTCGCCGGAGGGGGCGCCGTTATAGGCGGCGGTGGTGGGGCAGGTCATGATCGCCTGGCCGATGCGGTTGAGCAACTGCTCGTCGAGTTGCTTTTTGCCCATGGTGAAAAACAGCAGGCTGGCGCCGGGCCGCCCGTCGGGCGCGTCGTCCAGGTAGCGCTCCACACCCGCCTCCACCTTGCAGCCGATGACGGAGGTGGCGAAACCCGTGGCGGCGCGGCAGGCGGCGTCCAGCCAATGGCGGTTTTCCGCCGTGACGATGACGCGCGCCCACGCCATCGGGAACGCCTCGGCGAAGGTGTCCTCGATGACGACGCCGTTAATTTCTTTTTGCTGACTCATGGCCTATAGCATAACCCGGCGGCCCGGACGCCGCGAGACTTCCCCCTCAAGAAAATCCGCGCGGCGCCCGGAGCCGCGACGCCTACAACTGGCGGTACATGCGGGCGATTTTCTCCCCCGCTTCGGTGGCGATCAACCCGTCCTCCGGGGTGATCCGCGGCTGTTTGCCCTTTAGCACGCAGTCCACGAAATGCTCCACTTCCTGGTAATGGCCCCACACCTTCGGGCCGGAGACCTCTATCTTTTTCACGGTCTCGTGAACCTCGTCGCTGTTGAGCTTTATCGTATGGGTGTCAACGGCGGTCAGGATGTTGGTGTTCTCGCCGATCAGTTCCATCTGCACCAGCGTCTGGTTCTTGCACACGCCGCCGGAATACTGGCCGGAGACGATGGTTCCGTTGGTGAACTCCATCACGGCGTAGCCCATGTAGCCGTGCGTGCCGCCGTACTTGGGGAGCTTGTGGTTCTCCGCGACGGCGTGAAGCTGCTTGAGATCGGCGTTGAGCAGCCAGCGGAACAGGTCTATGGACCACACCGACAGGGTGAACAGCGGGCCGCCGGAGCGTTTTTTGTCCCACGCCCAGCTTGTGGGGGGCCACTGGGCGGCCAACAGATTGGCGGAGATATACTCGCGGTAATGGATGGCCGCCGGGCCTTTGCCCAACACCTTATCTTTTTCGATCATCCGCTTGACTTCCTGATAGATGGGAGCGAAGCGGAAGTTGAGCGAGGGCATCAGCGTGACCTTGGCCTTGCGCGCCGCGGCGACGATTTTTTTGGACTGGGCCAGCGAGACGCCCAGGGGCATCTCCAGCAGCACGTGTTTTTTGGCCTTGATGAAGCTCATGGCCACGTCGAAATGAAACGGCGTGGGCACGGCGATGATGGCGGCCTCGATCTCCGGGTCGCGCAGGGCGTCCTTGACGGAAAGGTACTTTTTGCAGCCGTACTTCTCCGAGAATTTGGAGGCCAGTTTGTCGTTCATGTCGCACACGGCGACAAGTTTGGCGTTCTTGATCTTGTTGACGGAGGGCGCATGGGCTTGACCGCCCACGAACCCAAGCCCGACTACGCAGACTCCGAGTTGTTTCATGTCGCTTTACCCCTCTCACTCAAATAGAAACCGTCATACGGTGGTTATATCCCCCTCACCCGGCCCTCCGGGCCACCCTCTCCCTCCGGGGGAGCGGGGTCACGCGCCGCGGCGCGTTGGGCATTTACGGATTCGCCGGCGTATCCGCCGTTTTTTTCTCCTTCGCGATTTTTTTCCAGTTCGGGATTTCGTCTATCACATGCTTCCAGTTGGGGAAGGGATCCTCCATGTGGGGGAACTGCATCGCCTTCATGAACACCCGCTCGAAATCCGCGAACACGGTCAACTCAAGGTACTTGACGGTGCGGGCCATTTTGTTGGCCTCGATGCGCTTGCTCTTGTTGACCAGGCACAGGCGCGCGCCGTCGCCCGCGGCGTTGCCCACGGAGATGATCTGCGCGATGGGCACGTCCGGGAACATGCCGATGATCGCGCAGGAGAATGGGTTCAGGTGGCTGCCAAAGGCCCCGGCGAGCACCACCTTGTCCAGCTTCTGTATGCCCAAATGGCGCATCATGATCACCGCGCCGGCGTAGATGGAGCCGACGGCGAGTTGGATGGCGCGCACGTCGCCCTGGGTGACGACGATGTCCTTGCCGATGGAGGTTTCCGGCTCGTAGGCCAGCACGTACTCCGCCTGGCCGGTGGTTTCGTCGCGGCGCAGGCGCCGTGTGGGCGCTTCCTTGACGAAGCGGCCGCCCTTGTCCACGATGCCGGTGCGGAACATCTCCGCCACCACGTCTATGATGCCGGAGCCGCAGATGCCCTTGGCGTCCACATCCTCGATGTGGGTGTGCCAGTCGGCCTTGCCGATGACCTTGAAACGCGGCTCCAGAGTCTCCTGGTCTATTTCCACCTTTTCGATGGCGCCGGGCGCGGCGCGCATCCCGAACTTTATCTGCGCCCCCTCCAGCGCGGGGCCGGTGGCCACGGAGCAGGAGACCACGCCCAGCTTTTTCGATCCGCACAACAGTTCGCCGTTGGTGCCGATGTCAATAATCAGCACGTCCTCCTCGCTGTTGTACGGTTCCTCGGCGATCAGCACGCCGCAGTTGTCCGCGCCCACAAAGCCGGCCTCGTTGGCCAGCACGTGGATGTTGCCGGAGGCGTTGATGTTGATCCCCAGGTCGCGCGCCTTGATGTCCACCGCGGGCGCCATGGCCGTGGGGAACGGCGCCACGCCGACATGCTCCGGGTTGAGCTTGAGCAGGATGTGGTGCATGGCGGTGTTGCACACCAGCACCATTTCCAGGATGTCGTCGCGCGTAAGCTTATGCTCGTCGCAGAGGTTGCCCACGATCTCGTTGAGCGCGCCGATGATGGCCTCGTGCATCTGCTGCAGCCCCTTGCCGGGGTTCTGCATGGCGTAGGTGATGCGGCTCATCACGTCCTCGCCGAAACGCACCTGCGGGTTCATCTTGGAGTCGGTGGCCACGGAGCGGCCGTTCTCCATGTCGGTCAAATACGCGGCCACGGTGGTGGTGCCGATGTCCACGGCGATGCCGTAGTGGCGCTCCACCTTGCCGGGGACCACGCGGACGATTTCATCCTTCCACAGCCACACGGTGACTTTCCACTTGGCGGCGCGCAGCGTGTCGCCCATCTGGCGCAGGCAGAAAAGGTCAATGCGGTTGGCCTCGGCGTTATGCGCGTCCTTGAGCGCCTGTTTCACCCGAAGGAAGTCGTCCTCCGGGTCGTGCAGGGTGGGCGCGTTCATCTCGATGTAGTAAATGCGAAGGTCCGGGTCGGCGGGGTACTTGAGTTTGCCGGCTTTCTTGCGGACCACCTGCTTGCCGCCGCGGGCCTCCTCCGGCACGAACAGCAGAAGGTCGCCCTTCACCTTGGACAGGCAGGAGAGGCGGATATGGTTTTCGCGCTCGGCGGTGGAGAGCAGGCGGTCCTCGTCCTTGGTCCAGTCCGACAGATGGGCCATGGAAGATTCCACGCCGAACTTTTCGAAAAAGCCTTCCATGACCTGCACCTTGCACTTGCCGCAGGTCTTCTTTTCACCGCAGATGGCCTCGATCTCCACGCCCAACGAGCGGGCGGCCTCAAGGACGCTGCCGCCGCCCCTGATTTTTCCCCGGCGCCCCGAAGGCTGGAAAATGACGGTATATTCCCGTTCCTGGTCAGACATAGTTCGTGTTAAACCTCACGCTGCTATCAACAAGTTACTCCGCGCCGCGCCGTTTCCACATCGCGTGGGGGCAGGCCTCCGGCCTGCCCGTTCGAGGGCGGCCACGGGGGGCCGCCCCTACCCCTACTTGCCGGCCTTGGCCATGGCTTCCTTCTGGATGTTCTTGAGGGCCACGATCATTTTCACGGCCTCTTCGAGCGCGTTGGAAGCGTCGCGGGCGGTGCCGTCGGCGCCGAACTTGACGGCCACGTCGTCGGTAATGGGCGCGCCGCCGATGAGTATCTTGCAGTTGGGGTTTTTCTCCTTGATCATCGCGATGACCTTGGGCATCCCCATCATGGTGGTGGTCATCATGGCCGACAGGCACACGATGTCGGAGTTGGTCTCAAGCTGTTTCTTGAGAAACTCCTCCAGCGGCACGTCGCGGCCCAGGTCGAAGACGTTAAAGCCGGCCACGTCGAACATCATCTTGACGATGTTCTTGCCGATGTCGTGCACGTCGCCCTGCACCGTGCCGATGACCACCGTGCCCCTGACGCCCGTGTAGCGCTGAATCATGTGGGGCTTCATGATGTCCAGGCCGATGTACAGCGAATCGGCGGCCATCAGCATCTCCGGCACGAAATACTCCTGCGCGGAGAACAGGCGGCCCACTTCCTCCATGCCGGCCACCAGCCCGTCGAAAATGGCGTCATAGGTATCGTCGCCCGAGGCCACCCATTCCTCGGCGGCCTCGCGCACCATGTCGTCGTCGAACTCCGTCACCCCCTGGGCAAGTTTTTGGAGCAATTCCTTCTTTTTCGCCTCGTCCATTGCCATGACCTCGATCTCCTGAATATGAGTTGCGGTTTCCCCGTTGTTTTGCCTGTCAGTCCGCGCTGGTTTCGCGGACGGCGCGCATCATCGCCTGGATGTTCTCCGGCTTGGCGGTGGGCCAGATGTCGCAGCCGGGATGCACACCGTTGACCCCTTCGCGCACGCATTGGGCGATGGCGTTGTACGCCTGCTGGGCGTCGCCGGTGTTCAGCACGGCGAAGGGGTTGAAGTTGCCCAGGATCACCACGCCCGGCCCCACCGCCTCGCGCGCGGCTTTCATGGAGGTTTTCGAGTCTATGGAAAGCGCGTCGTAGCCGCAGGCGGCCATGTCCGCGATGATGGGGCCTACCTGGCCGCAGATGTGCAAGATGCGCGGGCCTTTAAGCCCCTTGGCGACCTTGGTGAGCGCGGGGGCGATGATCTTCTTGAACACGCGGGGCGAAAGCACGTCGGTGGTGGCCCCCATCTCGCGCACGGAGATGTAGTCGTACCCGCTTTCCATCAAATGGCCCCCGATGCGGATGATCACCTCCGCCATGGCGTCCAGATATTCCAGCATCTCGTCCGGTTTCTTGAATGCGTTCTTGAGCAGGTGCTCAAGCTCGCTTACCTGCCCGCCCAAGGTGAACGGCCCCAGCACGTAGGTGCCCACCGCCACCTGGTTGCCCAGCTTGGCGCGCACAATCTTCAGCGCCTCGCGCATCAGCGGCAGGCGGCCTTTGTTGGCAAGTTCCGGATCGCGGGCGATGGCGCGGAGTTGTTCCGTCGTGGGTGTGCTTTTTTCCTTGATGGTGGGGTACAAAAGCTCGCTGCTGTCGGCGTAGGGGTTCATCTTGCACCCCATGATCTCCGCCTCCAGGCACAGGTCGAAGGGCATCACCACGCACTCGTAGCCGAACAGCTCGTAGGTGGTCATGGCGCTTTCGGCCATCATCTTCGCGTTGTTATGGACGTTGGCGAAACGGTAGCCCAGCTTGTCCAGCCCCGCCGAGGTGACGTTGCCCACGCCGCTGAAGCACGGAACCGGGGTCACCTTCTCGCCCGCCAGCGCGCGCATCACGCGGTCACGGGCCGTCATCGTTTGCGTCATGGTGTAATTCTCCTGTCGGCTATCGAGTGTAGTTCTTCGCCAATTCGTAAAACGTCCGCAAGTTGTCGTCCGGCACCGAGGGGGGATGGTCGCATCCCGGCATCAGGATGAACCCCCCGCCTGGCGCGCCTACCTCAAGGCAGCGGTTCACGACTTCACTCACCTCGCTTACGCTGCCCCGGTCGAGCACCACCACCGGGTTCACATTGCCAGCGATGCACATTTTGTTCCCAATCTCCGCCTTGGCCTTGGAAAGCTCCACTTTGTGATCGAGGCTGATGCAGTCCACGCCGGTTTGCCCGAACAAGTCAAGGCGGTTGTTGGTGTCGCCGCAGATGTGAAGCAGTATCTTCACGCCTTTTTGCTTGGCCCACGCGCTCATCTGTTGCAGGGGCGGCAGGGCGAAAGCCTCGAACTGCTTGCGGCTGATAAGGTCGCCGGAAGCGGTGGGATCGGCCATGGTGATCATGGGGATGGTTCCGTCATCCACCAGCGGGGTGAAAATCGCCTGAATCATTTTCACCGCGAAATCGCAGGTGGCCTTGACCAGTTCCTTGTTCTTGAACGTGGCCCGCATCATTTTTTCGACGCCCATCAACTGTCCCGCCAGCGTGAACGGCCCCCATGCCGTCACGGTGACCACGGCCTCATCGCCGATCTGCGCCTTGACCATCCGCGCGGCTTTCCAGATGGTCTGGATCACGGGGTCGCTGGGGATCTTGGACAAGTCGAGTTTCTGGATGTCCTCGATGGAGTCCACATACGGATCCTCCAAGTCGGGGGCGCCGATTTCGCGGAACACGATCCGCCCGCCCAGGGCCGCCGCGTGCAGGTTGTTGTAACCGGAGCCGACGTACACGATGTCCGGTTTGAACTTGCGGTAGATTTCGAGGTTGGTGTTCGCCATCCGCTCCGCGTCCTGCGACAGCGCCTTGAACGTGGTGCCGGAGCGGTGAATCGTCCATACGCCGCAGCCGAACGGCGCCACCGGCACGCGCGGCGGCTTGCCCATTTCCATGGCCTTGAACACGATCTCCTTGGAGTTCATCGCTTCCCCTTTCGCCGTGGGTTTTTCAACATCCCTTCACTTGCCGCCGCGGGTATGGCGCGATCCCATCGGGCACGCCATAAAGCATACCCCGCATATCGGCCGGCCATACCGCTCCGCGTTTTTCGCCATCTGCCCGGCGCACGCCGTAACGTCCAACACCGCCGCATTCCCGCGCGACCGGTACCAGTTGATCCCTAGAATCGCCCCCGCGGGGCACACTTCCTGACATAACCGGCACCCGAAACATAAACTTTGCTCTTGCGGCTGCCCGGCGGCAATATCCGCATTGGTCAATACCGTTGCCCAAACAAGATTCGGGCCATATTCACCATTGATGAGCATTCCATTTTTGCCAATCCACCCCAAACCGGACAAGGTTGCCGCCGTGCGATGCGGAAACATCGGATACAGCACCGTGACAAAACGCCTGTCGTCCGCCGTGTGGATCGGGGGTAGCGCGAAGCATCTAGAACCATAACTTTTCAATTGCTTACACAGTTTTTTGAGGATCAGGTTCAGGCTTCCCACCACGTCCTGATTGGATTCAATGTAACGGTTCATCAGCTCGCTTACGTCCTCATTGGGCGATTTTGAACGTAAAGAATCGTGGGAACGGCAATGAATGGCGATGGAAATGGCGCGGGAAAAACTGGTTAATTCCGCCGGGAGGGCCTTTTTCGCCTCATCGGTGGTGATGTCGGCGATGCCGGCGAGGTCCGCTCCCCACTCCCGGATAAGTTTTTTAAGCGAATCAGCCTGTTCGCGGGGGTCTGTCATGTTACGAATTTACCGGCAAGGTTACGATACGAAACGCTGGAGTTGATCTGAATGGGGCCACCAACCCGCCTTGATTTTATTTTAGCAGAGTGTATCCCACATAAGGGAGATGATTGGCAGGGAATGAAAATTCTAATTTAGGCGCTCCGTTTCCGCTCCTCCTTGCGCAAAGCGTCCAACCGATCCACCAGCCAGGTTTTTATGAGGCTCTGCCGCGTGACGCCCCGGCGGGAGGCCTCGGCATCCAGCCCGCGTAATACCCAAAGGGGCATATCCACGTTCACCCGCTTGATGGAGCGCTCGACTTTGAAATAATCGAGTACATTTTCTCCCGCGTTAAAGCGGCGCTCAAGATTCTTCGCGGTGGTAACGGCGGTAGATTTCCTTTTCATCGTCTCTGGCTCTCCTGACCGAGATTATCCTGATAGCGGCGCTGCGATGGGTCACAATCGCCGAATAGTAATTCCCTGCGATCCGTCCAATAACCAGCCGGCGGCGCTCTGCTTCATCACGAGCGGGGATTTCGATGTAAGGCCCCTGCCAGAGTTTTTGGGCTTCGATAAAATCCACACCGTGTTTTTTCCGGTTGGCGTCACTTTTCCCGGGATCGAATTCGAATATCGCAACAAACAGTATGGGGTAAAAACAAGATAATTTCTATACCATTTCGCAAAGCGGCGCGCCCGCCGCTTTGCGTATGGTACGATTGCTCTATTAATCATTCCGCCCGAATTGTCATGACAGACCGCATCATTCTCGACAGCCTGGAAATCGAGTGCGTCATCGGTATTTTCGATTGGGAGCGCACGGCACGGCAAAAAATCCGCATAAGCCTGGAAATCGAGTGCGACCTCGCCCGCGCGGCGGCCACGGACAATATCGAAAACACGGTGGATTACAAATCCATCTCCAAGGCGGTGATCGCGCTGGTGGAGCCGAGCCAGTTTTTCCTGATCGAAACGATGGCGGAGCGGATCGCCGCGCTATGCCTTGCCCACGCGGGCGTCCTGCGGGTGACGGTGACGGTGTCCAAACCGGGCGCCATCCGGGGCGCGCGGGACGTGATGGTAAAAATCACCCGCCCCGCCCGGTTGACCCGCGTGTTCCTGGGCATCGGCAGCAACATTGACCCGTTGGCCAACATACCGGCGGGGCTGGCGTTGATCGCGAAGCGGTTCGGCGCCGGGCGGGTGTCGCCGGTGTACCAAAGCGAGGCGTGGGGGGTGACGGAGCCGCAGGAGGATTACTTCAACCTGGTGGTGGAGGCGCGCACGGACAAGGACGTGTTCGGCGTCCGGGCGGAATGCTGCTGGATCGAGCGGATGACGGGCCGCGCGCGGGGGCAGGACAAGTTCGCCCCGCGCCCCCTGGACGTGGACCTGCTGCTGTATGGCGAGTTGGCGGGGATGTTCGACGGCGGCGCCCTGCCGCATCCGCAGGTGTTGACCCAGCAGTTCGTGTACTACCCCATGCGCGACCTGGCGCCGGAGTTGATCGTACCCGGCGATGGCCGGCGGCTGGACGAAATCACGCCCATGTTCGACACGCCGGATTTGCGGATCGAAAAGCTGGAAAACGTCCAGTGGCGCGAAACGGCGTCCCGTTAAGGGCGGCGGCGCAATCAATCCTTGACGGGGGAAAATCAGGCGGGGTACACTGGCGGGCTATGGGGCTGTAGCGCAGCTGGGAGCGCGCGTGAATGGCATTCACGAGGTCACGGGTTCGATCCCCGTCAGCTCCACCAATCCTTCGCATCCATTCGTCCCCCGCCAACGTTAGCCGTAAGCGCGGTCAGGGCAGATACGGCTCGTCGCGTTCCAGGCAGTCACAGAGGCGCCGGTACACGCGGAACACGCCCTCCTTGTCCAGATGGCCGCCCACGCCGCGCAGGATGCGGCTGGCCAGCGATCCATGGCGCAGGATGATTTCAAGCGGCTCCTCAAGCTCCTGCTCGAAAGGGTAAACGGCGCGCGTGTCGTTGAGGACATGCTCCCACAAGGCGCCCGCGGTAAGCGGCGACGCCCCGGAGGCGCCGAAGGCGCGCAGGTAATCGCGGTCGGTGATGACGGCGGTCTCGGCGTATCGCGCGGTCTCCAGCATGACGGCGCGCAGCCGCTGGGTGTCCCACGCGCGCTGGGTTTCGTAGCCGATCCAGCGCTCCTCGGCCACGGCGCGGATGGCGATGGCGATGGCGGCGGCCACGGCCATATCGGCGCGCGGGCGCTCCTGGGTGTCCACGACGCGGATTTCCACGGCGCCGCGGTCGAACCGGGCGATGGCGGCGCGGGCGTTGAGCCATTCGCCGCGCAACACCTCCTCCTGGTCGAAGGGGGCCATGTCGCGCAGCATGGGTTCCAGCACCCGCTCGCGGTATTCCTCCTCGGTATAGATAGGTTCGGGGATCAGGGCGCCGGTTATGCTGGGGACCGGGCCCGAATTGGCCAGGTACATGGCCAGCCGGCCGTCGAGCCATTCGTGCCGCGCCAGCCCGTAGATGGGGGAACTGGCGGCCAGGGCGGGGATGAGCGGGACGACAAGACGCGCGGCGGCCATCAGCGCGCCGAACTCCGCATCGCCTTCAAACGGCAGGTTGACGTGGACGCTTTGCAGATTGGCGTAGCCGTGGGTGCGGCAGTCAAAGACGCGGTCATAGGCGCGGTACACCTCGCCGAACTCATAGGGCCATAGCAGGGTTTCAGTGGCCGGATCCATCCACGGGTGGGCGGCGGTGGGCATCAGCCGCGCGCCGCGCGGACGCAACAGGTGGTTGAAGCGGCGCGCCTCGTCGCCGATAAGCCGCGCGGACTCCGCCAGCGACGCCATCGGCCCAACGGTTTTTATCTCCACCAGGTGCATGGCCAGTTCATTGGACCATGCCGCCGGCCCGCCGTCCGGCTCCCCGGCGCGCTCGAGCAATTCGTCGGCGATGGGCAGCACGTCGAGGCTGCGCGCGTCCACGATCATGAATTCCACCTCCACGCCCACGCCGTCGAACAGGCGCGGCCTTCGGGCGGCGCTCATGGGCGGCGGCTCCGCCGGACTTCGATGCGCCGGATGATGGAGTCCACAATCTCCAGGTACAAAGCGTCGCCCATGGCCTGATCCTCGTACCCGGCGTCTATGTTGGGATTGTCGTTGACCTCGATCACATACACGCGGCGGCCCACCTGTTTGAGATCCACGCCGTACAACCCGTCGCCGACAAGGTTGGCGGCGCGCAGCGCCGTGCGCAGCACCGCGGGCGGGGCCTGCCCCACGGGCACGCAATCGGCGTCGCCTTCGCGCCGCGCGCCGACGACGTTCTTGTTGATGATCTGCCAGTGGCCGCTGGCCATGTAATAGCGGCAGACAAACAACGGGCGGCGGTCCAGTACGCCCACGCGCCAGTCGAACTCGGTGGGCATGAACCGCTGGGCGATGATCATGTCGGAGTCGTCCAGCAGGCGTTCGGCCTCGTAGTAGTATTCCTGCTCGCTTTCCACCTTGGTCACCCCCAGGGAAAAGTAGCTGTCCGGCTGCTTGAGGATAAGCGGGAACCCCAGCAGGGCGGGGGCCTGCGCCACGTTGTCCTGGTGGATGATCAGCGTCTGCGGCGTGGGGACGCCGCGCTTGCGCAGCAGTTCCGCGAGAAACACCTTGTTGGCGCACTTGAGGATGGATTCCGGATCGTCAATCACCGCCAGCCCCTCCCACTCCGCGCGGCGGGCGAAGCGGAAGGTATGGTGGTTGACGGAAGTGGTTTCGCGGATGAACAGCGCGTCAAATTCCGCCAGGCGCCCGTAGTCCTCGCGCCCGATGACCTCCACGTCGGCGTCGCGGCTTTCGGCGGCCTTGATGAATTTGCGGATGGCCCGTTCATCGGAGGGGGGCGTGGTCTCCACCGCGTTGCGCAGCAGCGCGATGTCGTACCGCGCGGGGCGGCGCCGGTGCAGCCGGACACGCCGGCGCGAGAAGTACTCGATAGCCGCCTGCTGGACGAACGCGCGGTGCTCTTCCGGGATTTCGGAACTGGCCATGGGCTGGAGGCTTTGCAGCGACCACTTTTTCCCGCGGGAGAACTGGGCGCGCATGAAGGGGACATGGAAGGCGCCGAACAGTTTTAGCGCCAGGCGCTCGTGGCGTTTAACCAGGCTCTCCCCGAAGTACACGGACAGCGTGTACTTGTCGGACTGGATGGCGGCAAGGCTGTGCTGGATGAGGTCGTCGAGTTCGTCGGAGGCGATCTTGACCACCGCCTGCGATTTCATGTCCTGGATCGTGGACATCTTGGGCGTGGCGCGGTGGCCGCGCGCCTCGGCCAGCAGCGACACGTAGTAGCCGGCGGTCTGGTAGCGGTAGGAGCGGCACAGGTTGAACACCCGGGCCAGGCGTATGTCGCTTAGCGCCTCGTCGGTGAGGTAGGAGCGGGCGGAGACAACCTCCACGCCGGGGATGTTGATGGGCCAATGCTTGGGTTTGTCAACTACGATCAGGGTCCGCATGGTTTTCCTTGCGCGCGGGGCGCTTGGGTTCGATGATAAGCAAATTGGCGTCGTAGGTGACGATGCCCAGCAGAATGGCGCAGATCAACTGGTCAATCCGCACCTCGTACAACTGGCCTTCGGACAGTGGATTGGGCTTGAGCGGGTCGGCCAGCAGAACCCTTTTCTCCACCATGTCGTATCCGGCGAGGATGACAAAGTGCCCGCTGGGCAATCCGGCCACGTCGTCGTACTGGTGGTCGCCGGGCCGCTCGCGGGGGCTTTGGTACAGGTACGTGGCGGAAAGGCCGGTGAGTATGGGCGTCCCCCGGCGCAGGTAGTGGCGGATCAGCGACGGGGTAAGGCTCTCGAATTTCAGGCGCCCGCCAAGCTCCAGAAACTCCAGGTACGCGCCGGTGGCGCGGGCCAGTTTGGTGTTTTTCTTTTTCGCCTCGCGCTGAAGCGTAAGTTTGGCGCTGATACGCTCCGCATCCAGCGCGGCCCAGGTGGGATCGAACACCTGGAGATTGAACGAATAGATGGTGGCGCGGTAGCCGCGCTTGAGCGCGTGAAGGGCCAGGAACACCGCCAGAGTCCCGCCTTCCTCCAGCGCCGCCGTCTCCGCGATCACCTGCTCCAGCGGTACCCGCTCCCCGTAGTACCGGTAGAGCGAGTGCAGGCAGGTGGGGCCGCAGGTGGTGTCGTCGGGCTGGGGAAGGATACGGATGTCCAGGGGGGAGATCGGGGTTTCCTCGGCGCGCTGGGGCATGGGCGAATCCGTCACATCCTTGCGTTAACCAGGCCGCCTACGCGGCTGGTGGGGTAATTCTAACGCTGGCGGGGCTGAAGCACAAATCGGGCGCCGCCGCGCCCCTGAAAACACCGGGCGCGTTTACTGACGCTCCCCGTCCTCTTTTCCGGCGCGGCGAGCCGCGCGCGGCTTATAAAGAAATGGGCACGACGGCGGAGCCGCCTATGGCCGCTTCGATGATCCGCCGCAGGTCCATCAGCGCGACATGCTTTCCCCATCGTTCCAAAAGCCGGGCGCGAACCGCCACGAGAAAATCGTGCTCGACATCGCGGGCCAGCGGATCCGCCGGGTCACCCACCACCTTGACGTTGAAGGGAAACCGCTCCACATCCTCGCCGATGGAGACTTCCAGCGTTTTGGAAACATAGGTTACCGGCTGGTACACATGGGTCGCGGCCACCCTCTGATACCCGCTTATCTTCAACTCGGCGGCGAGGTAGGCGGCGATGGACCGCTCCGTCCCAGTTCCTCGCCCGTCAAATGATCCGCCTGGGCGATGATCAACGCCGATGGTTTCTCCCCCATCTATAACTCCTTCGCGATTTCATGGGCCAGGCGGGCCGCCTCGAAGATGCCCGGCGAAGGCGGAATCGCCACGAACACGTCGCCCGCCTTGATCGCGGCGCCGGTGGCGGTGTCCGGATCCATCCCCATCGCCGCCGCCATGCAGGCGCACACCACCACGTCCATCGCCACCGCCCCCAGGCAAAGCATGTCAATGATCGCCATGGCGGTGGCCGAGAAAGCGTCCAGCGTTTCCTGGTCCCGGTTCATCAGGGCTTCCGGCGCCGCCTTGGCCAGGGCGTTCTCCAGGATGTGGACGGTTCCGTCAATCTTCACTTCCACGTCAATGCGCGCGTCGAAAGCGAAATGGCGGTGGGCGAAGTGGTGCTTGCGCCTGCCGGAGCCGGGGACGGCCTTGAGAAACTTGATGTACTCAACGTTCTTGCCCGTCCGCGCGCTCACGGCGCGGGCGACCGCGGCGGCGTTGGCCTCGATGAACTGCTCCTGGATATGGCGGACCACTTCGTCCAGACTCTGGCCGCGCGTCATCCGGTCATAGGCGTTTTTCGCACGGGTGAAGATGGCGCGGGTCATGGCGGGTTCGGTGGCGCGCAGCACCAGATTGGTGGCGGGGCCGGACTTCACGCAGGCGGCCTTGCGGGCCAGCAGGTTGTTGGCCACGGCGGCGGCGTCGGCCTGGAAATAACCCGCCACATACTTTTTCAACAATCCCACAATCTCGTCATCGCTCTTTCCCTGGCCCATGAAATTGAGCGCCAGCGCCGGCGCTGTCACCCAATGATGCAACGGCACCACCAGCGGCCCCCCGGCCCGGCCGGCGCCGGCCATGGCGCCCTCGGCGAAGATGGAGCATATCTCGCAGAACATGATCATCCCCACGACGGTGGGCGTGCCCACATCCTTGAGAATGATCGCCAGGTCGCCCACGAGCGGCGCGGTGGGCAGCTTCTGCCCGGACGCGCGCAGCGTCAACTCCGCCGGCAGGCCCGCCGCCGCCACGGCGGCCTGGGCGGTGGTCTCCGGCGTGCGCGTGGACAGGAACTCGCCGAAATCCTCGCCCACATAGGCGTCCGGATGGATGATCTCCAGCGCCGCCGCGGCGCCGAACAGCGCGGAGAGCCATTTGTTCGGCTTCATGCCGGCGGACCGGTAGGCGCGCATCATCGCCTCGGTTCCGATGGTGGCCAGGGTCTTGCCCAGCTTGGGAAACAAGTGATCCTCGCCAATGGCCGAATGGCCGATAATCGGCCCGCCCGCGCCCAGGGGAAGGAAGTCGGCGTCATACGGGGCCAGGTTCCGTTCGTCGAGGGCCTTGTAGATCGCGAGCGTGGCGGCGAACCCGGAAATTTTGTTGTTCTGCTTCTCCGTGGGAATGGACGACACGCGGCCCGAAGGAATCCCCGCCGCCATCCGCGCCACGGCGCCGAGCTTTCGG
Source organism: Nitrospinota bacterium (assembly GCA_016207925.1). Lineage (GTDB taxonomy): Bacteria > Nitrospinota_A > UBA7883 > UBA7883 > UBA7883 > JACQZB01. The sequence continues at coordinate 1,358 of JACQZB010000065.1, read as the reverse complement.
TTGGGGCACGGCATGCCGCACTGTGCGTTGACGCCGGCGAAATACAGCAGCGTGGCCGTGGCCAGCGCGGCGTTCGCCGGGTCGGCCCCGCAGGCGCGCAGGACATCAACGGATTTCTTGGCGATCTCGTCCACGTCGGTGAATGGGTCGTTGTTCACCTCCAGCTTGAGCTTTTTCCCCTTTTTCATATCGGTGGCGATGACGTTGCAGGCGGCCCACACGCCCAGGTTGAACGCGCCCCATCCGCCGAGGCCCGCTTCGAGGTGCTCCAGGGTAAGGTAATCCGGCTTCGCGGTCGCCGCCCGGAAGGTGGCGATGATCTCTTTTTCCATCCAATCTCCTCCTGGTGAATTCAGGCGTTGGCGCCACGGCCCGCGTTGATGAACGCCTGGATGTTTTCAAGCGGCGCCGCCGGGGGAATATCGCATCCCGGCATCAGGATGAACCCCGGATTCGCGCCATGTTTTTCCAACAACGCCAGGCTCGCGGCGCGCACGTTCTCCGGCGTGCCGTTAAGCAATACGCTCACCGGATCAACGTTGCCGGCCACGCACATGTGGCCGGAAAGCTCCGCCACCGCCGTGCCGATGTCGGCCTTATGGTCCAAGCTGACGGCGCTGGCGCCGGTCTCCCCGAACAAGTCGAACCGGTCCGTCGTGTTCCCGCACACATGCAGCAGACTGTAAATGCCCCGCGCCGACGTCCACGCGAAAAACCGCTTCAACGCCGGAAGCGCGAACCGCTCAAATTGACGGCGTGAGATCAGGTCTCCGGACGCGGTCGGCTCGCCGATGGTGATCAGTTCCAGCGCGTTTTCTCCGGCCAGCGGCGCAAAATAGCGGATCAGGAGTTCCGTGGCGATTTCGACCGTCCGGTCCACCAGTCCGGGATCTTTGTACACGCTCTTGATAAAACGCTCCTCGCCCACCAGCCGCGCGGCGTTGGTGAACGGGCCCCAGGCGGTCATGGTGACCAGGTACACCGGGTCCAAGGCCCGGCGCGTCATCCGGTACGCTTCTTTCACCGTCGCAAGCAACGGATGCCCATCGAGCCGCGACAGGTCGAGGGCGGAAAGATCGCCGCCGGCCACCGCCACGCCGTCCAAATCCACCGCGCCCACCTCGCGGAACCGCAGGGGAATGTTCCCCACGGCGGCGGCATGAACATTGGTGTATCCCGACCCCGCGTACACGATGGCGCTCCCGGTGGCGTCCGCGGCGCGGATCATCATATCGGCAAGGGATTGGGGCGCCGCGGCGGCCTGTTGGAGGGTTGTCCCCAAATGACACGCGCTCCAGGCGCCGGCCGCCATCAGGGCGGCGCAGGGAGCGCGATGGGCCTTCCGGCCTATCGCGGCG
>JACQZB010000131.1 GCA_016207925.1 Nitrospinota bacterium | reverse complement strand
GAGGGACTCAACAACAAGATTCGCGTCATCCAAAGAAGGGCCTACGGCCTACGGGACGAAGAGTACCTCCGACTCAAAATACTCACCTGCATGCTGGATGAATTATGATAACTTACCCACACAGTTTGCAGATGATCCATTTTATTGGATACCGCAATCTCCTTTTTTCCCCGCAATCTTAATGTAGGGGCGAGGCGGCCGCCTCACCCGTGTAAGGCGTGGTTATTTTAGTACCCCGTTTTTCCCTGCCCAGGAACGGGATGGACCAAAAACGCCGGGGTGTGAACACCCCGGGGAGCATTGAACCAAAGAATGTGACTGCCTGTTGATAATGGGCATGGCGCGGCGCGCCCCCGCCATAATAAATCCACCCGTCTTATTTGCTCCCCCTTGGCAAGGGGGAGTACGCCGTTTCGGCGGGGGGGGGTTCTTCCAGCGTAGCGGATGCGCGTTTCCCAAGGCTCCCACCCCCTCGGCGGTGAAAACGCCGCCACTCACCCTCTAGGGTGAGCAAAAGGGGGCGGGGAGCGGCGCGGCGCGCCCCCGCCGTTGGCAAACCGCTACGCCATCCGGCGCGTCTCGATGTCCACCTTCAGCCCGACCGCGTTCTTCACCGACAAGCCGATGGGCGAAGTCGCCAGCACGTTCTCGTGAATCCGCTTTAACTGCTCGGGGGTGGCGTTGGATTTCATCCGTACCTTCACCCGCACATTGGTGTAGCCGGGCAGCTTGGCCTGATCCTCGAATCCCGGCAGGTTCGCCAATCCCACGAAACCGGGCAGGTCAATGTCCCCTTCGATGTCAATACGTAGCTTGTCAATGCTCACCCCCAGCATCGCCGCATTGAGCGCATAGCCCACGTTAAGGCAACCCGCCAAGGCGCCCAGATACATCTCCGCCGGATTGGGCGCCGTGTCCGTCCCGCCCAGATCGAACGGCTCGTCAATCGTCCAGCAAAAATTCCGCGATTTCACCTCGCAGGCGAATCCGCCCTTCCACTCCCCGCTGGCGTACCAGATGCTTTTGGAAAGATGCGGGTTGTTTTTGATCGTTTCCACCAACCCGCCAAGTTTTTGCACGTCAAGTCCATTTACCGTCGCGGCTTCCGCCATGATGATCCCTCCATCGCTATGGTTGTTGTTTCCGGCCCCTTCCCCAACATCCGGGAGCCGTCAAAATGAAACACGATGAAAGGAATATGAGGCAAGTATCAGGCCAATTCAACTAATTGATATGTATAGAAAAAATAGCGAAAGCCTAGCAAAATGCAATAAATGCTACTGCGTTTTGCAAAGCTTGCGCCATAGGGTGGAGGGATGAATACCAAGCAGCCTGGCGGCTTTTTCCTTGTGACCGTTGACCAGGGCGAGCACCCGCTCGATGTGGGCCATTTCAATTGAATCAAGCCGCAGATCATCGGCGCCCCGGTGGGGGCTGAAGGTGTCGGTGGCGGCAAGCGTGATGTCGTCAAGGCGGACGGCGCCGCCGGCGCTGACCACCACGGCGCGTTCCATGCAATTTTGCAATTCGCGCACATTACCGGGCCAGGGGTAGCGGGAGAGCAGTTCGATGGCGTCCGGGGTGATGCGGTCGAGCGGCTTGCCCAACTGCCGGGCGAAGCGTTGGGCGAAATGGAGCGCCAGCGGGGGAATATCCTCCGGGCGGGCGCGTAGGGGGGGAATCTCGATCTTGACGACATTGAGCCGGTAGTAAAGGTCCTTGCGGAACGCGCCATTGGCGACGGCCTGTTCCAACGGGATGTTCGCGGCCGCCACGATGCGGAAATCCACCCGGCGCGGTTTTTCGGAGCCGAGCCGGTAGATGGTTTTTTCCTGTATGGCGCGCAATAGCTTGATCTGGGCGCGGGAGGAAAGCAGGCTCACCTCGTCGAGGAAAAGCGTGCCGCCGTCCGCCTGCTCCATATAGCCCCGCCGGGCGTACTCCGCGCCGGTGAAGGATCCGCGCTCGTGGCCGAACAGTTCCGACTCCAGCACGCCGTCGGCCAGGGCGCCGCAGTTGATGGCGACAAAGGGGCCGCCGCGCCGCCGGGAAAGGTTGTGGATGGATTGCGCGGCCAGTTCCTTGCCCACGCCGGACTCGCCCACGATCAACACGGGGGCGGGGGTGGGGGCGGCTTGGCGGATGAGGGTGAACAGCGCGCTTATGGGGGCGGAATGGCCGATCATGCCTTCGATCCCCGCGCCATCCACCATGCGGCGCAGACGGAGGTTTTCGTGTTCCAGGGAATCGCGTTCGCGCCCCAACTCGGCGATAAGCTGCGAGTTCTCCATGGCCACGGCCAAGGGGGTGGCCAGTTGGCGCAGGACGGGCAGGGCGATGGGGTCCAGCGCGTAGGGTTGATGGGTGAGCGCGCACAACACGCCGATGGCCCGTCCGCCGTAGGTGACGGGAAGGCCGGCGTAGAACTCCATTCCTTCTTCACGGACGCTTTGGCGCGTGACCCTGGGGTCGGCGGAAGCCTTGTCGAGGATGATGATTTCCTCTCCGGTGTCGGCGATCTTGCCGCAGAGGCATTCACCAACGCGCACGGGGTTTGCGGCCAGGTCCTGGGCGGCTTGCGAGCCGATGTTGACGGAGGCGACGGGAATGACCACGCCGTTGCGGTCCACGCGGTAGATGATGCCGCCGTCGGCGCGCATGAAATCCAGAATGGCGGTCAGCGCGCGGGAAGCCATGGATTCCAGGTCGGGCCGAGGATCGAGCGACAGCGTTAGG
>JACQZB010000136.1 GCA_016207925.1 Nitrospinota bacterium | reverse complement strand
GTGACCAACGGGCACTTTTCGCAGGGCGCTTGGAGCACGATTTCGCCCCCCTCCTGAAGCGCCATGGCCAGCGAGACCTCGCCCAACACCGCCAGGCACTCCACCATCACGCGCGGGCCGGTGTCGCCTTCCGCGCGCCGCGGGGCGCGGCGGCAGGTGGCCACCACGCGCCCATTGAGCGCCAGCGCGTCATCGAGCGCGTCCTCCAGCATTCCCTCGCCAAAGCGGGGAAGCTCAAACACGGCCGAGGGGCACACGCTCACGCACACGCCGCATTCCACGCAGGCGGCCTCGTTGACGGTGACGGCGTTTCCCTCCACCTTAAGGCAGGCGGCGGGGCACGCCTCCACGCAGGCTTGGCACGCCTTTGCGGCGCGCCGCAGCGTCACGCACCGCGCGGGGTGGGCCACCACCAGGGGCGCGGGCGCAACGGGGGCCGCGGCGGGGGTTTCCTCCCGCGGAGCCGGAGTTTCGGGTTCCATGGTCTGCGCGCGCTCTTGCATAAGCCGTAACGGTATATCTTAAACGTTCGCGCGTTCTATTTCGCTGTCAATAAACGCCGCGGCGAACTCGATCATGGGCAGATAGAAGGGATGCTTGGTCATCCGGGCGGCGGTCTCGAAATATTTCGGCGCCCATGCCGCCACATGCTTTTTCAAAAACTCCGCCCGGGCGGCGGCGTACACGCCCTCGTCTTGTGTCCGGTTGGCGGCTTTCGCCTTCTGCTCCGCCTCGATCAACGAGGCGATGAACCACAGTTCAAGCCCCAGATGGTCGGGGAACAGCTTGGGGTATTCCTTGCGATACTCAAATCCGTATTTCTGGTAGAAAAGCTCCACCTGATCGGCGTCGGGTGTAAGGTACCTGCCCCCCTGCGCCACCGACTGAAACGGCGGAAAGGAACCGGGTTGCACGAACAGCGCCGAATACTCCACCGCCAAACCGTCCAGCGCCGCCTGGGCGTCGCCTTCCAGAAATTTGAGGTCCATGCCGGCTTCCTCGAGCGGCGCGCGCAACTCGCCGGAACGGATCCGTTCCAGCAGCGGGGCATCCACTTCCTTCAGGAACAACTGCGCGAAGAACAGGTACAGGTTCTTGATCGCATCCTGCGGCTGGGCCGGCGACTCTGTCATTGATTCCATCCTCGACACTCACGTAATCGGTAAAAACACGGTAGCTCCCGGAGCGTTACGCTCCGGGAGCCAACCGTTCACGTTTAAGGCTACCGTCCGTCCACCCTAGGCCAATTGGACCGGGTCAAACTCGCGGTAATCGCCACGGGACACAACCTTCACCGGCTCGGCCTGCGGGGCGTTGGCCAGTTCGGGGTGCATCTTCTTGTGGTTCTTGCCGGCCACGTTGTAGGTCAGCGTTTCTTCGTAGAAGGCCACGGCCTTCTCCACGCTGGCCACCACGTCGCCGTACTTGTCGCCGGACTTGGCTTTCTCCACGGTTACCACCGCGTCGAACCAGCCCTGCGAGCCGCCGATCGGATCCGTGCACACCGGGATGATGGCATTGGGGTGAACACCCTTGTCATTCCACCAGATGTTCTTCAGGTCCGGATCGTCGTCGCGCGCCCACGCGTCCGCCTTGGCGTTGTTCATCGCCTGGGCGAACCGGCCGCCGGCGGTGTGGCCGCAGGCCGTGGAGACCGCCACCACGTCCGGGTGAATGGACTCGGTGACGTTGGCGCGGGTGACCATGTGGCCCACGCCGGAGGTGATGCGCACCAGGTCGTTGTCCTTGATCCCCAGCTTGGCCGCCGTCTTGCTGTTGATCCACGCCGGGTTCTTGTGCACGATCTCGGTGAGCAGCTTTACGTTGGCGGTGCGGGCCTGGGTATGCACGTTCCACTTGAACGTGGTCAACACCATCTGCCCGTACTTGAGGATCTTCTTGCCGCCGCTCCAGTGCCATGGGTGAGCCTTGAACACCGGCATCGGGTTGAAGCCCGCCTTGCCGTAGAAGTCGGTCTTGACCTCGATCTTGCCCGACGGAGTGCCAAAGCCGGCGCGCTTCTTGCCGCCGACCGTGACCTTGCCGTTGGCGTCCTCCTTCATGTGCAGACCGTACTCCGGCTCCACGGCCTTCCCGCCCTTGTAGTACTTGTAGTCCGCCGGGGAAAGGTCGCCGTAATCCGGGTACACGCCGTTCTTCTTGAGCCATTCGTAGCCGCCCAGTTCCTTCAGCCCGGCCACGCCGTCGAAGTGCATCTTCATATAGTTCTCGGAAGAACCATAATCGAAGTACTTCTTGATGTTCAGGCTGCCGTCCGGGTCAATCTTGAGCGCAAGCTGCCGGATGGTCTCGCGGAACTCCATGCTTTCGCCCAGCGGCTTGATCACCGGTTGGCGCAGGCTGATCCAGGGCAACAGGTCGGAGGGCATATTCTCCGGGTCGTTGCGCTCCAGATAGCTCACGTCGGGCAGGATGATGTCCGCATACTGGCTCGTTTCGCTGATGATCGGCGAGAACGTGACGAAATACGGGATGATCTTCTCGTCCTGGTACACTTTCTCCCACACATGCGAGGAGGGGAAGGTGTACGCGGGATTGTCGTAGTAGTCCATCCAGATAGCCACTTTCTCTTCGCCCTTCAAAAGCTGGAAGGCGATGTGGTGGCTCACATGGTGGCCCGCCAGCGGATAGTTGTCCGGCTGGTGGAGCTTGCTGTGCTCGTGCGGATGCTCCGGCGAAGGCGACACGCCGTTCCACCCCATGCCGCGCGGCAGGCAGTACCCGCCCTTGCGCTCGATGTTGCCGGTGATGATCGGCAACAGCATCGCGCTACGCTCGTTGTACGAGCCGTACAGGTGCTTGCACGGGCCGCGGTAGGTGTAGGTGGTGGCCGGCTTGGCGGTGGCGAACTCGCGGGCGATACGGACGATGTCCTCCGCCTTCACGCCGCTGTAGTTTTCCGCCATCTCCGGGGTGTACTGGGCCAGATGGGCCTTAAGCTCGTCCGCGGAAACGTTCACCCAGTCGTTGATGAACTGGGCGTCGTATAGCCCTTCGGACATAATCACGTTGGCCATGGCCAGCGCGACGACGCCGTCGGTGCCGGGGAACACGGGATGCCACTCGTCGGACTTGGCCGCCGTGTTCGACAGGCGCACGTCGAACGTCACCATCTTGGCCTTGTTGCCCGCCACGCCGTCCATGATGCGCTGGGCGTACGGGTTGTGGAAGTAGGCCGCTTCCAGGATGTTGGAGCCGAAGTTAATGATGTACTTCGTGTTGGCGAAGTCCGGCGTTTCGATGTCCGGCCCCCAAGTGGGCTGCATGCCCATTTTCTTGGAGGATTCGCACACCGATGTGTGGTTCATCGTGGTGGGCGAGCCGAGCGCGTTCATCCACCGGTCAATGAAGCCGTGGGTGCGGTTGCGGCCCCACTTGAAGGCGATCTCCTTGCGCGGCTTGCCGCTCTTGAGGTGGGCGCGGATTTTGCCGGCCACTTCGTTGAGGCCTTCTTCCCAGGAGATGCGCTTCCACTTGCCCTCGCCGCGCTTGCCCACGCGCTTGAGCGGGTACAGCACGCGCTCCGGGTCGTACACGTGCAGCAAGCCGGCGTTGCCCTTGGCGCACAGGCGGCCGCGGTTGCCGGGGTGCTTGGGATTGCCCTCCAGCTTAACGATGCGGTCGTTCTCCACGTAGGCGATGCCGCCGTCCTCGATGTTGCAGGTCATGCAGGTGTAGGGCACTTTCTTGCGCTCCACGCCCTGCTTGTTCACGCTCTTGCCGCCGGGCGACAGTTCCATGGCGGAAACCGGCTTGCCCGTGGCGGCCAACGCGGCGCCCGCGGCCGCGCCGATCTTCAGGAAATTGCGTCTGTTGAATTTCATATTTCTCGTACCCCCTCCCTTAAGCCTGTTGCATCTTCACTTTGCCCGACAGGACGTCGGCGCCCGTAATTTCCTTGAAGCCTTCCAGATTGTCGGCGAACATCTGGTCCAGGCCAAGGTAGAACACGCCCGGGCACTTCTCCTTCGGCTTCGCGGTCTGCACGCCATGCTTCGCCAAAAGCTGGCTGACCTCGCTGTTCGGGTCGTCCAGATCGCCGAACACGCGGGCCTTGCCGATGCAGGTCTGCACGCAGGCGGGCATCAGCCCCGCGTCCACCCGGTGCGCGCAGAAGTCGCACTTGTCGGGCAGGCCGGACACCTTGTCCCACGAAATCGCCTCCACCGGGCACGCCTCGACCGCCGCGCGCTCGTACACACCGTCGGCGTCCTTCTTGGCCTTCGCCTGATCGAACGCCACGATGCCGTCAGGCCGGCGGGAGAACATCGCGCCGCCGTTGCGCTTGGAGGCCTTCTCGCAGTTGCCGCACTGGTTGCACAGCGTCGGGAAGAAATACCGCTTCGCGTTCGGGTATCTCCCCTTCTCCATCACGCGGACCATCGTCCGCCAGCGACCGATCCCAACCTTGTTCTCGGTCTTGCATGCGACTGTACAGGCCTGACAGCCGATGCACCTCTCCAAATTGACCACCATCACGTTTCTTGCCATAACTTACTCTCCGCCCTTTGTTAAACCTTTGTGGGACTTCCGTAAGACGTTTAGGCTCCGAATACTGCGACGGAACTTCCCCCATCGCCTATTAAGCAAGCGTGGCGCCAAGTGTACCGCAGGAATGCAGAATTTCAGATACATGAAAACAACAAGTTACCCCAATGATGGTTAGACCAATGAATGGCGCCAATAATGCTGATTTTCATTATCAAAAACATGGAACATGGGTGTTCCCGATTGGAACCGGCGGCGATCAAAGGATAACGCTTGGCCCCAGTCTTAAAATGGGAGAGAGGAAAAGATTACGCCCCTTCTTGGGGAATTTCGATCCCGTACTTGTGGATTTTGCGCCAAAGGGTGTTGCGCCCGATGCCGAGGATTTTGGCGGTTTTTTTTTGCTGCCACTGGTTGGCCTTGAGCAGGTCGTGGATATAACGTTTTTCCATGTCCTCAAGGGTGAAATGCTTCTGAAGGGAGAAGGCGACG
>JACQZB010000141.1:19425-21004 GCA_016207925.1 Nitrospinota bacterium | reverse complement strand
GAGCCGGAGGAGGAAGAGGACGACGACGCCCCCGCCGGCCCCGTGGGGTTCCACCGCCCCACCAGTTCCCACGCCAAAAGCGTCAGCCGCGAAACCACGTTCGCCCAGGACGTGGACGACCCGGAGCGTCTGCGCGCCGCGCTCTCCTACCTGGCCGAAAGCGTGGGGCGCCGCCTGCGCCGCAAGGGATTGATGTTCAACGGCGTCACCTTGAAATTGCGCCACGCGGACTTTACCACCTTCACCCGCGCCCGCGCGCTCCCCTCGCCTTCCGACGACACCACGGTGATTTTCCGCGCGGCGGGGGAGTTGCTGGACGAGTTATACACCCGGCGCGTCCGTGTGCGGCTGATCGGCGTGGGGGTGAGCACGGCCCCGGCGGCGCGCCAGATGCCGCTGTTCGGGCAGGCGCCCTCCCCCACGGCGGCGTTGCACCGGCGCATGGACACCGTGCGCGACCGGTTCGGGTTCGACGCCACCTTGCTGGCCCGCTCCTTTTTACACGCGGCGGAACGCGAGCGCCGCCACGCCCGCCACGCGCCGCTATCGGCGAATCAGGGACGCGCGGCGGCGATTGCAGGGGTGGTTCGCGAACCGCCCCTACGGGAGGATTAGGAACCCCCTCACCCGGCCCTCTCCCTCCAGGGGGATGGGAAACAATTTTCCCGCGTCGCGTTTAATTGGCGCGGTGACAATAGTTATGCAAAACGCTCCTTCGGAAGAGGGCGCGGCGCGCGATGGTTGGCTTGCCCGGGCCGTTCGCGGCGCCGCTTAGCGTCATTCCGCGCTTGACGGCGGACGTTGGTTTAAGCGAAGGTTTTGTCCATGAACGCCATCGCTCCGCGCGCCGCGCTTATTCTTGTGTTCCTTCTCGCCGCCGCGCTGCGCGGGCTGAACCATGCGCAGGTGTTCGACGGCGGGGAAGGCGTGGTGTTCCCCGCCTACGACGCCTACTATCACCTCGTCCGCGCGTTTGAAACCATGCGGAATTTCCCATGGGTTCCCCTGTTCGATCCGGGGATGAACCACCCTTACGGCGCGCCGGTGATCTGGCCGCCGCTGTTCGACTTTCTGCTGGCCGCCGTGGGGATAGCCGCCGGCGGGCCGGAAAACGCGGACTCCGTTGAAACGGCGCTGGCATGGTTGATCCCGTTCATGGGCGCGGCCACGGTGTTTGCGGTGTACTGGCTGATTGTTCAGATCACCGGACGCCGGGCCGAGGCGCTGGCGGGGGCCGCGCTGCTGGCCGCGACGCCGGCGCATATCCTGTACAGCGGGGTGGGCTATGTGGATCATCACGCCGCCGTCACGTTCTTGTCCACGCTGATGTTCGCTCTGTTTCTTGCGGCGTATCGCGGAAGCGGGCCAAGCCTGGCGGGCGCGGCGCTTGCGATGGCGGCGGGTTTGCTTACGTGGAACGGATTCATCGTGTATGTGGGAATACTTGATGTGTGGCTGTTCTGTCTGTTGGCGGTTGAGGGCCGCCGGGCCGGTTCGCGCGTTCCGGCGCTGTGGTGGACCACGCATGTGGCGGCGGCGCTGATCGTGGCGCCATTCGCGGCGGCGCAGGCGGCGGCGG
>JACQZB010000141.1:4023-19360 GCA_016207925.1 Nitrospinota bacterium | reverse complement strand
GGTGGACAAGGCGCGTCCGCGGGGCTGGGAACTGACTTTGACGCGCCTTGGCGCGGCGGCGGCGCTGGCGGTTTTCGCGGGCGCGGCGCTGGCGTGGCGCGGGCCGCTGGCCGAAGGGGCGGGTTGGCTGTTCACCACGGAGCGGTTCATGAGCATGGTGGGCGAATCGCGCCCGTTCCTGCTGTTCTCCGTTGATGGTTTCGCGTTCACTTGCCGGTGGATGTCGGCGTTGTGGTTCGTCTCACCTTTGGTCATTGCGGCGCTGGCGGTCCAGGGGTTTAAGCGAAAACCATGGGACTGGGGTTTGGCGCTCTTGGTTATCGCCGCCGCGCCGCTGTTCATCCTGTCGGCGGCGCAGCGGCGGTTCGGCGAAGCTTACGCGCCCGCCATGGCGGCGGCGATGGCCATCAGCGGCGGAATATGGATTCGCGCGGCGGCGGGTGAGATCGCCCGCCGTGTCAGATTGGCGCTGGCGATGTGCGTGGCGTTGGCCAGCTTCGCCGGATTCCATGGCGCGCCCATCCGGCATCTGGAGGCGGCCAGCCACCCTTTCAGCGTGACGGGCATGGATGACTATTACCGGCGGATCATCAACTCATTCCGCCGCCTGTCAGCCGCGGGAGCGGAACAAGGTGGCCTGATGACCACCGTCACCTTGGGGCACATGGCCCGGTACGAGTCGGGGGCGCCGGTGGTGGCGAACAACTTCGGCAGCCATATCGGCGAAAGCCCGTTCCATGACTGGGCGGCGTTTTTCCTTTCTGCGCGGCAGGCGTCGGCGGCGGAAATTCTGGAACGGCGCCGCATCCGCTATGTGGCGGTGGATTATGAGACAAGCTCCGCGGCGTCGGCGGCGGTGATCCTCGGCGAGGATCATGAAAAACTGATCCGCATGACAAGACATGCGGACGTGGTTTCCGCGGAACCGTCGGCGGGGTTCTTGCGTTCGATGTGGTTCCGGTTGAGCCGGGAGCTTGGCGCGCGCGCGGTCTATCCCGGCGGATCAGGGAGGGGCGCGCTCACCGTCCCCGCGCTGACGCGGTTCCGGCTGCTGGTTGATTCCGTAGAAGACCACCGGCCGGGCGACGTGAAGATTTTCGAGTTCGTGCGGGGGGCGCGGCTCGTGGTGAGGGGTGGTGAACCGGATGAGACGGTGTTGGTAACCTATTCATTCGTGTCCACCGCGGGGCGGGCGCGCGTGTGGCGCGACGAAGCGCGGTTCGATGCGGAAGGCGCCGCGGTGTTTCGCGTACCGTACTCGTCACAGCGCCCTGAATTTGGACACGGCGCCGCGTATATCATCGAATCGGCGGGCGCGGCGCGAAGCGTAATGGTTCCGGAGACGGCGGCGCGGCAAGGGGGGACTATTACGGTCGCGTGGCCGTAACGGGATTCTTTATGCCCGTCCGCGCATCACGGGCGAGCGCGGAAAAGCGTTCCGCCCCGGCGGTGTCGCCCAGATGGCGATGCAAGAGGGCGAGGTTGTGGAGCGCGTTTATGTTATGCGGTTCAAGGCGGATGGCTTTTTGATACGTTTTAATGGCTTCTTTATAGGCGCCCATTTTCACTTCCGCCGTACCCAGGGCCATCAGCGCTTCGGCGTTGTTATCCCTCTCCAGCTTTAGCCCCACATAATAGTGTTTGGCGGCGTCACTCCACATTCCCTTTTTAAGGTAGATGTTGCCCAAGACGTAGCGCACATTGACATCGGAGGGGTTAAGCGATTTGGCTCTTTGGGCTATCGCCAGCGCCCTATCCTCATTCCCCGTTTTGAGGTACAGCAAGGCAAGATGCGAGACATAGTAGTAATTCCGCGGTTCGATGGCGACCGCGCCGAGCAGAAGCCGTTCGGCCTCGTGATTCCTGCCGGCGTGTAAATAGTAGGCTCCAAGGTTGTTGTACCCGCGCGCTTTTCCGGGAGCCTTGGCCACCACGTCCCGCCACAACGTTTCCCCGGTGCGCCACACTTCGACCCGCTCATGCGCCGCCGCCGCCATCGCCACCGCATACACCGCCAGCGAGGCGGCGATCCATTTCCAACCCTGGCGGGGCGATATCCGGCGCGCCGCTTCGAATATCCCCGCGGTCCCCGCCATGAACAGCCCTACCACAGGCAGATACATGCGGTGTTCGAACGCCAGGTCCTCCAACGGAAAGATAGAGGATTCGACTGACATGGTGAGGAAGAAAAACAAAATTCCAAACGAGGCGATCCTGCTCCTTCGCCACAGGGCAAAACCCAACAACAAGAGAGCCGCCAGAATGGCGAAGTCAGGCCAGACCTGGAACATTGAATCCGCCGGGCGGATGTCGTAATCCAGGTTCTGATCCACGGGAATAAGCAGCAGGCGCAGATACATCACGATCACGCCAAATTGCGTGATGAGATACTGGAAGGGCGAAAGCATGTTGTGGAACCGCCCGCCAATATGGTTGATTTCATCGTTGTACCCCAATGCGGTGAGCGCGGGAATAATCAGCAGCGGGGGGATGAACCAGGCCAGGCGCGCCATGCGGGCGCGCAGGGCGGCCACGGAGCCGCTGATGAAAAAATAGTCCGCCAACGCGATGGCCACCGGCAGGGTGATGGCGTTCTGTTTGGAGAACATGGCGGCGACCGCGGCGGCCATGGAGAACGCCAGCAGGCCATGCCCCCCCGCTCCCTGTTGTTCCTTGCGCGCCGAGGCGAGGTACGCGGCGAGGGATACCACATACAGCAATGCGACGATGGAAGTCGCCCGTTGCCAGATGTAAACGACACCTTGGGTCTGCAGCGGATGAACCGCCGTGGCCAGCGCCACGCCAAATGCGAACAGCGACTGGTGAGCGTTCGCCGCGCCTTGACCCGCGGGGGTGGAAAGAAGTTCGTGAACCAGCCAGAACACCGCGAGACAGAACAGGAAATGAACGGCGATGTTGAATATGTGGTAACCCACGGGCGATAGCTCGCCCAAGTGGTAATTAACAGCCAATGAGAAAAGAATCACAAACCTGGGCGCGTCCCTGTCCCAGAGGGCGCCCCAGTTGGCAATATCCCTGATCTCCTTGTTCTCCTTGATGACAACCGCGTCATCGAACTGGAGCGGGTACTCCAGTGAGCCGCCGTAGATATACACAACCGCCGCCAGCAGAAGCGCCGCCGTCAAGAAAACAGCGAAACGATATGAACCAGACCTCACACTTACTCCGACGATATTTCCGTATTAAGTCCGGCGCGGCGCGCTTCAGGGATCAACATGGCGCCCGCATCGGGACGCCACGAGCGCGTCAGCAGATTTATTGCTGCCTCAAACCGCCGCTGGTAGAGTCCCAATTGTAGCTGAACGGGCAGTTGGAATGCGAACCGGATGCGTCCCACGCCTGTGTTGTGGCGTTATTGACCATGATGGTCACACCGGCGGAACGGTCAAAGTCCGGCATTCCGGAAAAATCCGAAGTGTAGGCCGCATTTTTTATGAAATACGCTTCCTCACTTATGGAGAGGTTGGCCACGTCGGACTTGATGGCCGCGCAGTACGCTTTCTCGCGGTACGCGGCGAACGCCGGAATCGCGATGGCGGCCAAGATGCCGATGATCGCCACGACAATCAAAAGCTCCACCAGCGAGAAACCTTTTTTCCCCTGTATTCGAGACATCATCGAAATCCTCCATCCACACTCGTGAATCGCCATAGAAAAAATAGTCTTTGAGCGCTTCCCCGTGGTCGCCTAACCACGGGTTTTGGCGCGAAAACCGGGGTCAGGCGACCCCGGAGAAGCATAGGGGTTTTTTCGGAGGTCACAATCATGTAGGTGGCCGCCCGTAGGAGGGCAGGCACAGGGGCCTGCCCCTACGGCGAGGGGAAAGCAGGAAGATAGGCATGCCTCGCCCCGATGAAGAAAGAACCCCCTCACCCTGCCCTCTCCCTCCAGGGGGAGGGGAATTTTTTTTTCCCGCGTCTCTCTTTGCTTGAACACGCCGCTGGTTATGCAAAGGTCGCCTACAAAAGATTGAAGATGATCCGGACAAAAAAAGCGCCCCGCCGGAGCGGGGCGCTTTCGTCGCTTGCGCGAAACTCGATATGCGGCTGCGTTTACAGCAAGCCGCCCGCGGTCGAATCCCAGTTGTAGGTGTTGGTGCAGTTGGCGTGCGTGCCGGTCGCGGTGAACGACTGGGTAGCGTCAACCGCCACGGTGATGGCGACGCCAGAGGTCTGGGCGAAGTCGGTCATGTCACCCAGTGTGGCCGTGTACACCTGAGAATCCGCGAAGTAGGCTTCTTCGCTGATGGCCAAGTTGGCCAAGTCGGATTTGATGGACGCGCAGTAGGCGCGCTCGCGGTAGGCCGCGAATTGCGGGATCGCGATGGCGGCCAAGATGCCGATGATCGCCACGACGATCAGCAGCTCAACCAGTGTAAAGCCTTCTTTCTTGCTAAGCGCTCGTAACATGTTACTTATTCCTCCCAAGCGGTTGGTCTGGGTTTACCTTACCTTGTTGTTGATCGTCCCTCGATCCTTGTAACCCTGCCCCCACCTATAACAAGGTACATGCCAAACCGGGGCTTGCTGGAGTACATATCGAAACCATCGTTCATAATCAACTGAAATATTAGCGATTTTTATAATTATTGAGCGTTCATCATGGTTACGGTTATATTGTTGGATAACCGAACCGGTGACATTTTTTGTCAGCGCTTATAATGGGCAGAATCGTATCGAATAATAGCATATTCATATAAAACATAAGGTTATGGGTTGCTTTGGACATATTATCAGGAAAGCGGAATTTGTCATTATACTTATCCACAGATGAGCCAGTCAGGAAAAACAATATATTTTTAGTTTAGAATCAACTGTTTGCCTGACTGGGTAGAGCGTCAGTTTGAATTATTTTTGGAAAAGCGTGCTGCAAGGTCCTTCGGCTTTGCCTCAGGACTTCAACAATAAGCGTGAGACGCCTTTACCGGCGCCCTGAGCGGAGCGAAGGTCCTTGCGGTTCAGATGTCAAATTGAGACACTACTCCGGACTGATGGTTTGCGGCTGGGGCTGGGCGGCTGGGGCGTTTTCCTGTTCAATGGCGAGTTCTTGGAACTGGCCGTTTTGTACGGTCAAATAAAACATGGTTTTATCGGCATCGCCATTGGATTTGATGGTGGTTGAGCCTGTAACCCCTTGAAAACCATTCAAGTGTTGTAAATACTCCACAACCTGGCGGCGGCTGGCGGCGCCACGGGATATGGCGGAAAGGGCGATGCGGGCCACATCGTAAGATTGGGCGGCGATTATGGTTGGGTCCTGCTGAAAGGCGAGTTGATAATCGCGGACGAAGGTTTTGACGTGAGGAGCGGCGCTGCCCTGGAAAAATCCATCAGCGAGAATGACGCCTTCGGCGAAACGTTCCGCCAGGCGCAAAAATTGCGGATGGTTTACGCCGCGCGTGGCGAGTTTGGCGACGTTGCGGATGTTGTAGAACTCAAGTTCGGGAAGAATGAGGCCGACCTGATCGTACATGCCGGGCAGGAACACGGCGTCGAACTTGAGGGCCAGTCCGGGCCGGTAATTGTCGCCGCGCAACGGCTCGTTGCTGTGTTCAAGAATCACCGGCGTGGTGAATTTCCCGGCGTGGCGCTGGGCGAGAATCCGGCTGACGCGCTCGGGCGTGGGGGATTCGCCCTGTTTACGCGATTCGGCGATGATCTGTTTGACCAGATCGCGCAGTTCGCCGTCGCGCATCCCGCCGATGGCGCGTATCTGGCCGCCGAAGTCGGTTTGCGTCTGCTCGTACTGTTCCATGGCCATGACGGCGGCGCCCATGCGGGTGACGGCTTCGGAGAAGTGGCGGGCCAGAGCGGCGCCGTAGGGGGCATCCGGATGGATGATGACAAAGGAGCGCAGTTTAAGCGTATTGACGGCCAGGGCGGCGAGTTGTCCGGCCTCCTGGCTTGCGGTGAGGGCGACGCGGAACAGGAATCCGCTGTCGCCGGTGGCGCCTTCGGCGGTGGCGGTGGGGCTGACCACGGGGATGCGTTGGGTCTGGGCGGCGGCGGTGGAATTTTTAAACTCGTCGCTGAACAGGGGGCCGAGGATCAGCAGGGTATCCTTTTCGGAGGCAAGGCCGGCCACGGCCTCGCGCGGATCCATGGCGCCGGTGTCCCGGACGATAAGCTGGATGCCGCGCTCGTTGGTCAGGGCGGTGAAGCTGTTGAAGGCCAGTTGTATGCCCTGCAACGCTTCGCGCCCTGCCTGCGCGTTCGGGCCGGTGAGCGGCAGGGCGGCGCCAATGGCGGGGCGGACGGGTTCGTAGGCGTCATCGTTGGCGGCGGCGGGCACGGCGGAAGCTGTTTGGGGGAATTGCCGGGCGCGTTCGGCCCGGACGCGGGCGAGTTTTTCCTGGTCGCCGGAGCGGGTGTAGATCAGTTCGAGTTCGGTGAGCGCGATGGCGGCGGGCGCCTGTCCGGCGAAACGGGCGGCGGCGCTTAGGAGGTCGGCTTCACCCAGGAAGTTGTGGAAGATGCGGGTCAGGCGGGCGCGGGCGGCCTGGGCCAATGGCGCGTCGGCGGCCTGGCGTTCGGCCTGGGCGTAGTTTTCCGACGCGGGGAGGTAGCGCGCCTTTCGTTCTTCGAGGGTGGCCAGGTAATAGTAGCCATAGGCGCGTATGTTGGGTTGGGCGGCTGTCCCCAGGGCGCGGGAGAAAAATTCCTGGGCGGCGTCGAACTCATCCCCTTGCAATTTGCTTACGCCGGTGTTGAGCAGCGCCTGCGCCGCCAGATCGGACCGGGGATAGCGTTCGGCCACCATGGCGAAATAGAGGGCGGCGTCGCGGTAGCGGCCCGCCTGGAACCAGCACAGGCCGATGTTGAAGTAGGCGTTGGGGACCAGCGGATGGATGGGTCCTGACTCGGTGATGAACTGGCGGTAGCGCTCGGCGGCTTCGGCATGGCGCCCATCGGCGTACAGTTTTTCCGCGAGGCGGAACACCACGGGCGCGGCGGGGGCCTCGACAAGGGGGCCGGGGGCCAGCAGCCGGGTTTCGCCCGGTGTTGGGGCGGCGGCGGGGGGCAATGCGGGGGGCGCGGGTTCGCGGCGCGGGGGCGGCGCGGCGCACGCGGTGACCAGGATCAGCGCCAGCGCGGCGGCAAGCGGCTTAGTCCTCATGCTCGCCGTCCTTTGGGCCTTCGGCCATGCCATGCTTGGCCAGCTTGTAGCGGAAGGAGCGGTAGGTGAGCTTGACGAGGCGCGCGGCTTCCTTGCGGTTGCCGCCGGCGCTGTCGAGCGCCTTGAGCAGAATCTCTTTTTCCACCGCGGCCACGGCGGCCTCCAGGTCCACGCCTTGCTTCGGCATGGCGGGGCCGGAGGCGAGCATTTCCTCCGGCAGGTTTTCCGGCTTTATGCAGTCGCCGGCGGCGAGGACCACGGCGCGTTCGATGATGTTTTCAAGCTCGCGGACATTGCCGCGCCAGTGGTAGCGCTCCAGCATCCGCATGGCCTCGTTGGAGACGCGCATCTCCGGGCGGGCGTTCATTTTGGCGTAGCGCTCGACGAAACGGCTGACCAGCAGCGGGATATCCTCGCGGCGCTCGCGCAGCGGCGGGATGTTGATGGGGATGATGTTGAGGCGGTAGAAGAAATCCTCGCGGAACTTGCCCTGCCCGATAAGCTCTTCGAGGTTCTGGTTGGTGGCGGCGATCACGCGCACGTCCACGTTGATGTCCTTCACGCCGCCGACGCGCTTGATCTGGCGCTCCTGGAGCATCCGCAGCATCTTGACCTGCACCGATTGGGGCGCGTCGCCCACCTCGTCGAGCAGGAACGTGCCGCCGTCGGCGACTTCCAGCAGCCCTTTTTTGTCGGCGTAGGCGCCGGTGAAGGAGCCTTTCTGGTGGCCGAACAGTTCGCTCTCCAGCAGCGGTTCGGGCATGGCGCCGCAGTTGATGGAGACAAACGGTTTGTCCTTGCGGGGGGACAG
The DNA here is from genome assembly GCA_016207925.1 of Nitrospinota bacterium. Lineage (GTDB taxonomy): Bacteria > Nitrospinota_A > UBA7883 > UBA7883 > UBA7883 > JACQZB01. The sequence continues at coordinate 11,412 of JACQZB010000141.1, read as the reverse complement.
GTAGTGGATGGCCTTGGCCACCAATTCCTTGCCGGAGCCGGACTCGCCGGTGATAAGCACGGTGGAGCGCGACGCGGCGACCTTGCGGATGACCTTGAAGAGCTCCTGCATTGTTTCCGAGCGGCCCAGAAGGTCGCCGAGGGTGTAGGATTTTTCGATTTCGTCCTTGAGGCGGCGCAGGTCTTCCTTGTCCACGCGGCGTTCGAGGGCCTTGGCGATGATCAGCTTGATCTCGTCAATCTTGAAGGGCTTGGTGATGTAGTCGTAGGCGCCCTTTTTCATGGCGTCCACCGCGGTGTCGGCGGAGGCGTAGGCGGTGATCATGATGACGGGGACTTCGGGATCTTTTTCCATGGAGCGGGCCAGCACGGCCAAGCCGCCGGCCAGGGGCATCTTGATGTCGCTGATCACCAGGTCCACGGGGCGGGTGTTGAGGGTTTCGACAGCCTCCTCGGCGGTGGTGGCGCAGACCACGTCGTGCCCCTCGCGGGTGAGCATGATCTCCAGGAACTCACGCATGCTTTTTTCGTCGTCGGTGACGAGGATCGTCCGTTGCGCCATTTCTTCCCACGGTTAATGGTGGCCGTGAAAGAGGGTACCATGTTAGCGGCATGGCGAAAAGCGGCCCTGGCCGGAGGCTTTCAATCCGGGGGATTTGTCCGTATCATTGACCGTTAGGATGAGAGTATGTTCAAGCGTTTGGGGTTGATCGCGGCGCTGGCGGCTGGGGCCGGGGCCTGCGCCAACATGGTGCAGGTGAAAATTGACGTGGTGGACCAGCGCACGGCGCTGGAGAGGCAGGTGCTGGGAACCTACCAGCAGCTTGACGGCGACCTTACGCTGCTGGCCTCCGCGCGCTCACTGGACGCGCAAGGCAGGCTTAAGCCCGTCCCCCCACTGCCGGAAGGGCGGCGCGCCGCCATCCGCGCGCTGCAGCGTTCACGCTTCAACCAGGACGATATCGAGCGTCTTAAGGCGGACCAGATCATCGGCGAGAACAACAAGGGTTATCTAACCTATTCCGAAACCGAATCCACCCGCGGCGACCCCAAGCTGGCCGCTTTCGCGCAGGAGATGGTCAGCCAGGAGAACGCCGACCGGCTCATCCTTTACCGCCGGGTGATGGAGGTGACCGAGGGGTTCGGGGAGGGCGGCCTGCCCAAGGTGGAAACGATCATGGCCGGACTGATGGCCGACAGCGCGCGGCCGGGCGACCTTGTCCAGGACGGCGCCGGGCGCTGGCGGCGCAAGGACTCGCGCTGAAAAGCGCCCTGGAGCCATGATGGGCAATCTGGCGGCGCTGGCCGCGTTGACGCTGTATCTGGCCGCCCAACCGGCCCCGGTGTTCCCCGCGCGGGTGGCGGCCGGCCCGGCGGAGGACTATATGCCCGCGCTCTCCGCCGATGGGGAGTTGATGGCCTTTGTCTCCAACCGGGCGGGGGCGCCCAATATCTGGTTGATGAAGCTGGCCGAGGGGCCGCTGCAACTGCCGCGGCGCTTGACCAGCGGGACGGCGGGCGAAAAAAGTCCGGCGTTCTCCCCGGACGGCAAGTGGCTGGCCTTTGTTTCAAGCTCCACCGACGCGGAGGGCGACCTGTTCCTTCTCTCCGTCACGGCGGCGCTGCGCGGCGAGGGGCCGCCGCCCGCCGAACGGCTTACGGACGGCGCCACGGCGGACCGGGATCCGGTGTTCACGGCGGACGGCAGGGCGCTCATTTACTCGGCGGCGGACAAAACGGGCGGGCCGCCGGGGTTGTGGCGGCTGAACCTGAAATCGCGCGAACGCGAGCGGCTGACCGCTGACGGGCAGAATCCCGCCGTGTCGCCCGATGGGCGGCAGGTGGTGTTCGTGGCGCGGGAGGGGGACGGCGGGGGGCTGGCGCTGCTGGATCCGCGGACGGGCGAGCGCCGCGCGCTGTTGGGGGGCAAGGGGATCGCGCTGTTCCCCGCGTTCGCGGGCGATGAGCGCGTGGTGTTCACCTGGTACGCGGAAGACTCCAACAACGACGGCGCCATCACCATTGACGACCGTCCGGCGCTGTACGCGCTGGACCTGGCCCGCCCCGGCGCGCCGCCCTACCCTTTGACCTCCACGGAAAGCTACGCGCTGTTCCCCGCGGCGCGGGGGGATACGGTGTACTTTACGGCGCGTGAGGACGGCGTGGTGGACATCGTGTCGCTGCCGCTCGCGGGCATGGCGCCGCCGCAAGAATCCGCCGCGGCGGACATCGCGCGGGCGCGGGAGCGGGAGCGCTACTACCCGAACCGGCCCGCGCTGGGGATTCTGGCGTGGCGGGCGGCGCTGGCGGCGCGGGGGGAGGATGGCGCCGCACTGGAGCGCGCGGGAATTTCGCTTGAGCTTTCCCGCGTGTACGAGCAGGCGGGGCTGTTGCGGGAGGCGGAGACGCTGGCCCGCGCGGTGGCGGAACAATTTCCCTCCGCGCGGCGGGAGGCGGGCCTTGCGTCGCTGCGGGCCACGCTGTTGTTCGCCCGGCGGACGGGCAAAAGCCCCGGCTGGCTGATCGAGCGGCTGGCGGCGTTGGAGAAGGAATGGGCGGCCGCGAAAAGCTGATGGCGGTGTACCTGGAGGTCATCAGGTCATGGCCGGACCAGACGGCCTGGACACAACGCGCGGTGGAAAAGGCGCTGGAGCTTGCCGTGGTTCCCGGGGATGTGGACGCCTCCACGCGCAACCTGACGGAATTGGCGCATGAACAGGCGGGCCTGCCGGAGTTGGCCGCGGCGGCGTTGATCCGGGCGGGAAACCTGCGCGAGGGGGCGAGCGACATTCTGGCGGCGCGCGCGTTGTACCGGGAAGCGGCGCGGCGCGCGGCGGACGCGCGCGGGCGGGGCGAGGCGCTGTTCGCGCTGGCGCAAAGCCACGCGGCGCAGGAGGAGTTCGAGCAGGCGCTGGCGGTGTACCGAGAAATCGAGCGGGACACCGGCCCGCGCGAGGAGGCGTACGCGCGCGCGCGGCGGGAGAGCGCGCGGCAAAGGCTGCGGCTGGCGCGGTTCGAGCTTGCGCGGGGCGAGGCGGCCATCGCGCTTAAGACCTATGCCAGCCTGCTGGCGGAGGACGCGGATATGGCGGCGGCGCATCGCGGCAGGGTGGAGGCGCTGGCCGCGCTGGGGCGCGCCAAGGAATCCGTGGCCGTATATGAGAAGGAAACCACGCCCGCCGGGCGTTATGCGCTGGGGCTGGCGCTGACCTACCTCGCGCCGCCGGACCTGGCCCGCGCGCGGGGGGCGGTGGAGGAGGCGGTCAGGGCGAATCCGGGCGAGCCGTGGTTCCACCAGACGCTGGGGTGGATCTACGAACAGCTTGAGCGGGGCGAATCCGCCGAGGGGTTCGCCGAGCGGGCGCTGATGGAGTATGAACTGGCCCTGTCGCTCCTGGAGGCGGACGCCCCGGCGGAGCGGCGCGCGGACCTTTATACGAACCTGGGCAACGTCCACTACCTGCTCAATGACTGCCCGGACGCGGTGGCGCGCTATCGCGACCGGCTGGCCACGGGTTTGCCGTTCCCCGTGCGGGCGCAGGAGTCGGTGGTTCATCAACGCCTCGGCGAGTGCGCCTACCGCCTTGGCGACGACCGCGCGGCGGCGGGGTGGTTCAGGCGGGCGCTGGAGCTTTCCGGCGAGGGGGAGGCGGCGCGGCGGGTGGAACTGTACGAGCGGATGGGCCTTGCGCTGCAGTCGGCGGGGGAATGGGCGGGCGCGGCGGAAAGCTTTACCCGCGCGCTGGAGCCGCGGCGGAGCGCGGGGCTGGCCGCGGATACGGCGGTGACGCTGCGCAACATCGCCAACAACCTTCATCAGGGCGCCGCGGCGGGGGGGCCGGAAGCGCGCGAGAACCTGTACCGCGCGCTGGCGTTGTACCAGTTGAGCGCCGGGGAACTTGCGCGGAGCGGCAAAAGCGCGGCGGTAAAGGAGAAGCACGGCGCGCTGATTTCCGTGGAGGTGGAGACGGGGGTGGGCGGGGCGCAACTGGCCGCGCGGGGATTCGGCGAGCGCGAGGAGCGCCGCCTGATACATCATCAGATGGGCGACATCCATTCGCAATTGGGCGATTGGGCGAAGGCGGCGGAACACTTCGGGCAAAAACTCGCCGCCTCGCCGGATGAGCCGCGGCTGTTGGCCAACCCCGCCGCCTTGATGGAGCGGGCCGTGGCCTATAACCAGCTTGCGTTCGCGCTGGCCAAATCCGGCCAGGGGGCGCGGGCGCGGGAAGCCTACGCGCGGGCGCTGGAGTTGTGCCACAAAACCCAAAGCGCGGTGTGCCTGGCGGAGAACGCGGCCAGCCTTGCCGCGCTGGCGCTGGCCGGCGGGGATGGCGCGGGGGGCGCCGTGGAACTGGCCGCGCCGGCGTTGGAGGCGGCGCGGGCGCTGGGCGGGGCGGACCGGCTGACCATGGGGCTGGGTTGGGCGCGGCTGGGCGCCTTGTACATGGAGCGCGCGCTGGCGCCGGATACGGGCGGCAAGGACGCGGTCCGCAACGCGCGCGCCCTGCGCGCGCTTGGCGACGGCCTTTACCATGCGGCCAAGTCGCTGGAATTGGCGCGCCGCGAATTCGCCGCGTCGCCGGGTACGGTGAGCGCGCGGGCGGATATAAAAACCGTCATGCGGCAGGGGTTGCTGGCGCAGGCGTTGGGCGAGGCGGAACAATCCGCCGGACTATTTGAACAGGCCGCCGCGCTGGCGGAGGCGCGGCTGGCGCCGGACCTTGCATGGCAGGCGCGGGCGCTGGCGCTGATCGCCGGGGGCGGGGGCTCGCCGGAAAACGTGGCGCGTCAAATCGCCGCGGCGCCGTTGGCCATGCTGGAGGATGGTGACGCTCGCTTCGCCCACGCGCTGGCGGCGGAGGTTTACGGGCGGCTTGCCGCGCGCGCGCTGGAGCAGGGCGATGCGGCGGCGGCGCTGGCCCATATTGATGAAGGCATGGCGGCGCGGCTTCGCATGAGCCTGGGGGGCTTGCTGGCGCTGGAGGGCGGCGGTGTTCCGGATTTGGGAGCGCTCGCTGAACTGGAGAAGGCGCGCGCCACGCTGGCGGCGGAGGCGGCGGCGGGGGGCAAGGACATCGCGGCGCGATGGACGGAGTGGGGAAAACAATACGCGCGCGCCGCCGAAGCGGCCGCGGGCGAAAACCCGGCGTTGGGCCGGCTGATCCTGCCCCTGCCGCTGGATATGGTGGAACTACAGGGCTACCTGGACGAGGGCGAGGCGCTGGTCACGATCCTTCATTCGCCGGCGGCGCTGATCGTTGTCACGGCGGAAGGCGTCCGCGCGGCTCCGGCGGCGGGCGGTATCGCGGACGCGCTGGCCAAGGCGGCGCCGGGCGCAAGACGGATTTACCTTGCCACTGACCGGCCATTCAGCGATCCGGCGGCGGACGAATTGGCGGCGCGTTACGAGGTGGCGGTGGCGCCGGCGCCGCGCCTGCTGCCGCTGTTCAAGGAGGCGCAAACGATAAACGACTTCCGCCTGCTGGCGTTCGGGTTCGAGACCGCCGCATGGAATCCCGCGCATTTTGGCGAAGTGACCGCGTCGCGGGGGCTGGAGGCGGCGCGGCGGATTGACGGGGGACTGCTGTCGTCGCCGGGCGTGGCGGCGTTCGCGCGCGGCCCGGTGATTGGCGGGGCGGGCGAACTGCCGCGGCTTTCGCTGGGGGTGGAAAACGGAGCGGCGGTGTGGCAGTCCATCGGCGCGTTGGTGGAGGCGAACGCCGGGGGGGCGGCGTTGATAACGCCTCCGCCCGTGGGGCCGGACGGCGCGCGGGCGGCGCCGGGGCCGGGGGAGGGGGCGGCGCTTTCCCTGGCGCTGCTTTCGGGCTACGCGACGTGGGTCATCACCCCGGATGAACAGGGGGCGCGGGACGTTTTCATCGAGGCTTTCACCGGCGGGCTTGATTCGGGTTCGCTGGGGGAGTCGTTCGCGGCGGCGCGGCGCGGGTCCCCGGGCGCCGGACGGCTGTTGGGCGCGTTCGGCCTGGACGCGGGCGCGCGGGCGGAATTCGCGCGGGAGCGCTTTGCGGAGCTTGCGCGCGCGGGGGCGCGGTCCATCGAGCGCGGCGAACACGGGAAGGCGGCGCGGGAGTTGTCCGACGCGTTGTGGTACACGCGGCTGGCGGGGATAAGCCGCTACGACGAGCCGATATTGAACCGGCTGGCGGAGACGGAATACCGCCTGGGCCGGTATGAAGAGGCGCTGGCCCATCAGGAGCGATTGACGAAAATCCATGAAGCCGCGGGGGACACGCTCAAGCTGGCCGAATCGCTGACCCTGTCGGGCGCGATGCGCAACCGGCTGGGGCGGTATGGGGAGTCGGCGCGCGATTACGAGCGGGCGCTGGCGCTGTACCAAAAGCTGGGCCAGCCGGGGCGGATGGCCCGCGCGCTGGCCGGATTGGGCGTGGCGGAGGAGGAGCGGCAGCGGTACGGCGAGGCGCTGTCGGCGTTCGGGCGGGCGCGCGAACTGGCGTCGCGGGCGGGCGAGCGCGACGAGGCCGCGCTGGGCCATGGGCGCATCGGACGCATCCATCACCTGCGGCAGAACGACTACGCGCGCGCGCGGGAAGCCTACGAGGCGGGGCTGAAGCTGGCCGAACCGGGGGGGGCGGCGTGGCTGGAACTGTCGTTCGGGCTGGGCGCCGTGGAGACGGACGCCGGCCGGCTGGAGCGCGCGGCGGAAATTTTCAAGGAAGCGCTGGCGCGCGCGCGGGCGGCGAAGAATATGGAGGCGGCGGGGCGCGCGGAGTTCCACCTGGGGAGCGTCCACTGGTTCCGGGGCGAATACGGCGAGGCGTTTTCGCTGCTGCGTTCCGCGCAGAACCGGGCGCGCGCGGGGGGGGACGTTGCCCCGCAGGCGATGATCGCCAACACGCTGGGGTTGGTCTATTGGACGTTGAACGATTACCCGCGCGCGCTCGACGCGCTGGCGGCCAGCCGCGAGTTGGCCAAGAAGGCCGCCGCGCCGTTGGACGAGGCGAGCGCGCTTAACAACCTGGGGCTGGTTCACCGTTCCATGGGGGAATGGGACACGGCGCTCTCCTTTTTCGAGCAGGCGCGGGACCTTGACCTGCGCCTGGGCAGTGATTGGGGCCTGGGCTACGACGCGCGCAACATGAGCATCGCGTGGCTGCTCAAGGGCGAGTTGGACCGGGCGGAGGAGGCGGCGCGCGAGGCTGTGGAGATCACGGGGCGCATCCATGACCGGATCAACCACGCCAAGGCGCTGTTGCAACTGGCGGAGACGCAGGCCGCGCGGGGGTCATGGAACAAGGCGGGCGCGCGCTACGAGGAGGCGGTCAAGGCCGCGGAGGAGGTGTGGTCGCCGGAGACGTTGTGGCGGGCGTTGCGGGGCCGGGGCCTCGCGCGCCAGGCCGGGGGCGAC
>JACQZB010000141.1:0-3990 GCA_016207925.1 Nitrospinota bacterium | reverse complement strand
GACGTTGTGGCGGGCGTTGCGGGGCCAGGGCCTCGCGCGCAAGGCCGGGGGCGACCGGCCCGGCGCCGCCGCGGCGTACCGCGAGGCGGTGGAGGTGGTGGAGGGTATGCGGGCGGGCATCCGCATCGAGGAGTGGAAAAGCGGATTCCTGGACGACAAGCAGGATATGTACGAGGAATTGATCCTGCTGCTGCTGGACGAGGGCCGGACGCGGGAGGCGTTCCTTTACGCGGAACGCGCGCGCGCGCGGGGTTTTGTGGATCTGCTGGGGGCTGCGCGGCTTGACCTTGGCGACAAGCTGGCCCAGGGGGCCTATGAGCGCATTCTGGAGTTGTCGCGGCGGGTGGAGGAGCGCGCGGCGGAGGAGCGGGGCGCGCCGGAGAAGGACAGACAGAAATCATCCCGCGCGGTCGTTGCGGCGCGGCGCGCGCTGGCGGAGGCGGTGGAACGGGCGCGGCTGGACGCTCCCGGAGCGCTGCCCTTCGTGACGGTGGAGCCGGTTGACCTGGACAAGCTGTTCGCGCTGCTAGGCGAGCGCGTGGCGCTGCTGGAATACGTGGTGGCGCGCGGCGAGACGGTGATCTTCACCGTGTTCAACGGGGAGGTGTCGGCGCGGCGGGTGAAGGTGGAACGGGCGGCGTTGGAGCGCATGTTGGGCGAATACCGCGCGCTGATCCAGGAGGGCGCGCCGGCGCGGGAGCGCGCGCGGGAGTTGTACAGGTCGCTGGTGGAACCCGCGGCGGACATCGTGGCGCGCGCGGAGGTGGTGGGGATCGCGCCGCATCGCGCGCTGCACTATTTGAGCTTCGCCTCGCTGCACGACGGCGAGGCGTACCTGATTGACCGGGCGCCGCTGTTCTACCTGCCCGCGGCGTCGGTGTTTGGCTACGCGGCGGCGCGGCGGGGGACGGCGCCAAGGGAGGAGATGCGCGTGCTGGCGGTGGGCAACCCCGACTTGGGCGAGTTGAACTACGACCTGCCGCTGGCGGAACTGGAGGCGAAATCCATCCGCTGGGCGATCCCCTCGGTGGACACCCTGATCGGGCGCGAAGCGACCAAGCGGGCCGCCACGGAGAACATCGGACGCTACCAGGTGGTGCATATCGCCAGCCACGGCGAATTTGATCCGGTCAACCCGCTGATGTCCGCGCTGCGTTTGGCGCCGGAGCCGGGGGAAACGGGGGCGCTGACGGCGCGGGAGGTGTTCGGCCTGCGGCTGGCCGCCGATCTGGTGATCATGTCGGCGTGCCAGACGGGGCTGGGCAAGGTGAGCGCGGGGGACGAGGTGGCGGGGTTGAACCGGGCGTTTTTGGCGTCCGGCGCCCATGCGGTGATTTCTACTTTGTGGCGGGTGGACGATCTGGCGTCGGCGTCGCTGGTGAAGCATTTCTACCGCGGCTATGTGGATATGGACGCGGCCAAGGCGCTGCGGGCCGCGCAGCTTACGGTGAAGGCGCGCCAGCCGCATCCGCGGTACTGGGCGGGATTTATTTTGGCGGGTGATTACCAGTGAGGGGCGGCGCATCGGGTGTAGGGGCGGCCCCCCGTGGCCGCCCGTAGGAGGGCAGGCACAGGGGCCTGCCCCTACGAAGATGGGCGGTTCACGAACCGCCCCCGCGGGGGAGCCGGGGTGTGAACACCCCGGACAGCGAAGGGGAAGACCGGGGTCAGGCGGCCAAGGGGAAGCGGGACAATCCCCCTCATCCGGCGCTACGCGCCACCCTCTCGTAGCGAGGGGAAAGAGCGGTACGCGGCGGAGGTGTGCCACCTACTCCGGTTTTTTGTTCAATTCTTCCTTGAAGCGGCGGACGCCTTCGCGGGCGCCATCGGCCACTTCGCGCGCCTTGGCCGCGGCGGCGCGCGCGGCGGTGTTGATTTCCCCCTCGTGCGCGCGGGCGAACTCCACGGCGCGGCGGACCGCTTCCCTCCCCTGGGGTGTAAGAATCGCCCAGCGGGCGGTTTTCGCAAGTTTGCCCCACATGCCCACACTCATGGCGTCCAGTATAGCGCGCTCTGGTATCATAGTCACACCTGACCCGGAAGAAGGAAACGACGTGCGGGCGTACATCATTCGCCGGTTGCTGATGGTGATTCCCATGATGCTGGGCATCACGCTGATCTCCTTTTTCATCATGCATCTGGCGCCGGGCGACCCCACCGAGCTGATGACCAACCTCAATCCGGACGTCTCGCCGGAGTCCATAACGCGGCTGCGGGAGCTGTACCACCTGGACCAGCCGCTGGCGGCGCAATATTTTTTGTGGCTGCGCGACATCGCCACGCTGGATTTCGGCCACTCGTTCTCGCAGGACGCGCGGCCGGTGCTGGATAAAATCCTGGAGCGGCTGCCCATCACGATCCTCATCAATGTCCTTTCGCTTATCGTGGCGCTGGCGGTGGCGCTGCCGTTGGGGGTGTTCTCGGCGGTGCGGCAATACTCGCTGTTCGACAAATTGGCGTCGCTGTTCGTGTTCTTCGGATTTTCCATGCCCACGTTCTGGCTGGCGCTGCTGCTGATGATGCTGTTCGGCGTGCAGCTTGGGTGGTTCCCGGTGTCCGGGGTGGTGTCGCTGAACCACGAGCAGCTCTCCGCGCTGGGCAAGGCGGGGGACTATGCGTGGCACCTGACGATTCCGGTGCTGATGACGGGGCTGACCAGCCTGGCGGGCATCAGCCGCTACGCGCGGCAGAGCATGTTGGAAGTGATCCGGCAGGATTACATGGTCACCGCGCGGGCCAAGGGGCTGCCGGAGCGGATCGTGATTTACAAGCACGGATTGAAAAACGCGCTGCTGCCCATCGTGACGCTGATGGCGCTGTCCATCCCCGGCCTGATCGGCGGGTCGGTGATATTCGAGACGATATTCTCCATCCCCGGGGCGGGCCAACTGTTCTACCAGGCGGTGATGAGCCGCGACTACCCCTTGGTGATGGGCGAGTTGGTGTTGGGGGCGTTTTTGACGCTGCTGGCGAACCTGCTCGCCGACGTGGCCTACGCCTTCGTGGATCCCAGGATAAGCTATGACTGACCGGCCGCAGACCTTCACGCGCATTTTCGCCGCGCGGTTCCGGCGGGACACGCTGGCGTTGGCCGGGGCGCTGATCGTGGCGGCGCTGGCGGTGACGGCGGCGCTGGCCCCGCTGATCGCCCCTTATGACCCGGCGGCGATAGACACCGGCAACCTGTTAAGCCCGCCGACGGCGGCGCATCCGTTCGGCACCGATGATCTTGGCCGGGACGTGTTTTCGCGCATGGTGTACGGCGCGCGCATATCGCTGACGGTGGGGTTCGTGGCGGTGAGCATCGCGATTGTGACCGGCGCCGTGGTGGGGGCGGCGGCGGGCTACGCGGGGGGCTGGGTGGACGGGCTGCTGATGCGGTTCGTGGACCTGATGCTGACGATCCCCTCGTTTTTCCTGATCCTGGCGGTGATCGCGTTTCTGGAGCCGTCCATCTACAACATCATGATCGTGATCGGCGCCACGGGCTGGATGGGCGTGGCGCGGCTGGTGCGGGCGGAATTTCTGGCGCTGCGCGAGCGGGAGTTCGTGCTGGCGGCGCGCGCGCTGGGCGTGGGGAGCGCGTCCATCGTGTTCCGCCACATTCTGCCAAACGCCATGGCGCCGATCCTGGTCTCCGCCACGCTGGGGGTGGGATCGGCGATTCTCACCGAATCGTCGCTGTCGTTTTTGGGCATCGGCGTGCGCCCGCCCACGCCAAGCTGGGGCAACATCCTGACGCTGGGCAAGGACTACATCGAGTTCGCCTGGTGGCTTTCGGTCTTCCCCGGCCTTGCGATCCTGATCACCGTGATGGGGTACAACCTTTTGGGCGAGGGCATCCGCGACGCCCTGGACCCGCGCTTGAAGTAGGCGGAGCAGCGCTTGTTCGCAATGTGGTGTACAAACCAACGTTATTCAGATTTACTCTGTTGCGGTACCGTTTTTGACGACTCCACTGTTTCATCAACTTCTTCTTCTAATTTTCTT
>JACQZB010000135.1 GCA_016207925.1 Nitrospinota bacterium | reverse complement strand
ATACGACCAAAAAATTCCTTGAGGAGCGCAACCAAACCTCCGATAGATAGGGCAACGGAGTTGGTATCTATTTTAGGGAGTGGAGCCATGAGCATCACGAAACATCTGACCGACCTTACCGATGTCCTTTTGCAGAACGTAGAGCTGTATCAGGCCATGTCCCGCGAGCTGGAACTTGAACGCGAGGCGTACAAAACGCGCTCGCTGGTCAACATTGACGCCCTTCTCAAGCGCAAGGAAAGCCTTGTGTTCCGGCTCAAGTCGCTGGAGAAGGCGCGCGCTTCGATCATGGAAAAACTCTCCCAGGCCACCGGCGTGCCGGAAGCGGCCCTAACCTACGGCCACCTGCTCGAATTCGCCTCCGAACCGCTGGAGGAGCGGCTCATCTCCGTCCGCCAGCGCCTGCGCGAAGTGATCGCGCGCGCCGATGAGCTTAACTCCTTCAACCGCGACCTCGTGGGGCGGCTGATAAAGATCAACTATGAAGCCGCGGCGCATCTGAAGCGGCTGATCGAGCCGGACGAAACGTACCGTCTCAACGGGCGGCGCGAACCCGTGTTCCGCCCGGGCCGCGTAGTGCGGCAGACGTTGTAAGGCGCCGCCGGAGAGAAGGGCCATGCCCAGCATTTACGGTACGATGAACACGGCCAAGATGGCCTTGATCACGCACCAGTTGTCCCTTGAAGTGACGGGCCAGAACATCTCCAACGTCAACAACCCCAACTTCACCCGGCAGGAAGTGCAGCTCGAAGCCGCCTTCCCCATCAAGCCGGGCGGCTCCCCGGGCCTGATCGGCACCGGCGTGCGCGCCACCGCCATCGTCCGCCGCTACGACCAGTTTCTGGAGGGCCAGCGCGTCCTCAACCAGGCCAACACCGGCTACTGGGAATCGCGCGACGATTTCATGGCCCGGCTGGAAACCGTTTTCAATGAATCCAGCGAAAGCGGCCTCAACGGCCTGTTCAACGAATTTTTCCTGGCCTTCCAGGACCTCGCCTTCAATCCGCGCGGCCTGACGGAGCGCACCAACGTCACCGCCCAAGGCCGCAGCATGTCCACCATGTTCCAGAAACTCGCCGGCGACGTGACCAACATGCGCGTGGATCTGGACACCAAGATCACCTCCTCCATCACCGAGATCAACCGCATCACCGGCGAAATAGTGGACCTTAACATCGCCATCCACGAGGCCGAAACCCACGGCGTGCACGCCAACGACTTCCGCGACAAGCGCGAGAAACTGATCCGCGAACTGGGGAACTACGCCGAAGTCCACGTGGTTGAGGACAGCAACAACCAGGTCACCCTTTCGCTGAAAAACGGGCGCACGCTGGCGATCGGCCAGACCGCGTTCGAGCTTTCCACCCGCGTGCGCTCCGACGACCCCATGGTCAGCGACATTTACTGGAAAGACACCGACGGAAACTACTTCAACGCCACGTCCGACTTCGTCAACGGCAAGATGGGCGCCTGGCTGGAATTGCGCGACACCGATTTTGTGAACTACCTCGACCGGCTCGACCAACTGGCCGGCACCATGATCCGCGACATCAACTCCCTGCATTCTTCCGGCTACGGGTTGGACGGCAGCACCGGCGTCAACTTTTTCGGGCCTCTGTCCGTGGGAACCACCGTGGGGCGGAACAACACCAGCCCCACCGCGTTCACCGGCGCCACCGCCATTGTGGACCCGGAAAAGGTGAGCCTGAACAAGTACCAGATCACCATCACCGGCGCCGGGACCTTCAGCGTCACCGACCTGACCACCGGCGCCAGCTCCGGCGCGGCCACCTACGCCGCCGGGACGGACATCCCGTTCTTCCTCGACAAGGGCATCCGCATCCAGCTTGACAGCCTGGCCAACGTGGGTGACACGTTCACCATCCACGCCGGCGACAACGCGGCGTTGAACATGGCGGTCAACTCCACCGTCGTCTCCGACCTTAACAAGATCGCCGCCGGGCTTAGCACCCTGCAGGGCGACGGCGACAACGCGCTTCGCATCGCGCAGTTGCAGAACCGCATGACCATGGGCAAGTCCGACCCCATGGCCGCCTCCGGCACCGCCACCTTCGCCCAGCACTACAACGCCATCGTCGGCGACGTGGGCGTGTCCGGCAAAACCGCCAAGTCCATGAACGCCCAGCAGGAAGTGGTCAACTTCGAGTTGGAGAACCGCCACGAGCAGATCGCGGGCGTCTCACTGGACGAGGAGATGGTGAACCTTATCAAGTTCCAGCACGCCTATCAGGCCAGCGCGCGCCTGATAAGCGTGGTGGACGAAATGCTCCAGACCCTGTTGGGCCTGGGCAAATAGCGGAGGAGAGGCGCGATGTTCCGCATATCAAACCGGATGATGTACAACAACTCGTTGATCAACGCCTTCCGCAACAACGAGGGGCTTCTGCGCGCCCAGGAGCAGATTTCCTCCGGCAAACGCATCAACCGCCCCAGCGACGATCCCGTGGGCATGATGGAAGTGCTCAAGTTCCGCACCGACATCGGCCTTTCCGGCCAGTACCTTTCCGTGATGGAAAACGCCGAGTCGTTCCTCAACACCGCCGACTCCGTCCTGGGCACGGTGCACAACCAGCTTAAAACCGCCAAGGAACAGGCCCTGCAACAGGCGGGCGGCCTGGCCACCGCCGAAACCCGCAAAACCGCCGCCATCGTCATAGACAACATGGTCGAGCAGATGATCCAGCTCGGCAACACGCGCGTGGGCCACCGCTACCTCTTCTCCGGCCAGCGCTCCGAGGCGCCCGCGCTGGATTCCAATGGCGATTACACCGGCTCCGGCAGGGACCTGACCGCCGAAATCACCCTCAACGAAGTCATCCCCATTTCCGTGCGCGCCTCCGAATTTTTGACGGCGGACATGAACCCGTCCGTGTCCGCCGCCAACGGCGCCACGCCGCTGGCCAGCCTCAACGGCGGCTCCGGCGTACCCGCCGGTTCATTCACCATCACCGACCGCGCCGGGAACAGCATGCTGATAGACACCACCGCCATGGCCGACCTGGAGGACGTGATCACCGCCATCAACGGCGGCGGCACGAACATCACCGCCAGCATATCGTCCAACGGCGGTTCCCTGGTGCTCACCGACTCCAGCGCGCCCCCCACGCAGCCCATAACCGTGCAGGCCAACGCCACCAGCGCCGCGTTGGGGCTGGCGGGCACACGCGCCGTCAGCGTGTTTACCGGCGACGACCTGGATCCGGCCATCACCGCCTCCACCCCCATAAGTTCGCTCTACGGCGGGCAGGGGATGACCCTCAACGACATCAAGCTGCTCAACGGCGGCGCCTCGGCCACCGTCAGCTTCGCCGGGGCCGTCACCGTGGGCGACGTGGTGACCGCGCTCAACACCGCGGGCGCCGCCATAAACATCACCGCGGCCATTGACGCCACGGGCCGCAAGCTGGAGATCACCTCCACCAACCCCGCCACGGTGGCCATGGCGCGCGAAGCGGGCACCGGCGCCACCGCGGAGATGCTGGGCATCGGCGGCGGACGCAACGTAATCCCCATCCTCAAGAAACTTTCCGCCGCCTTGAAAGCCAACGACCTGCCCGGTATACTGACCTCCATTGACGCGCTGGATTCGGTGATGGACACCACCAATTCGGTGCGCGGCGCGGTGGGCGCGCGGGTGAACCACATCATCACCACGCGCGGGTCCGAGGAAACGTCGCAGTACGACAACACCAAGCTCAAAAGTTTTGTCGAGGACGCCGACTACCTGGCCGCGGCCAGCGAACTGGCCATGCTCCAGACGGCGTACCAGGCCACGCTCAAGAGCGCGTCCTCGATCATTCAGCCGAGCCTGCTCGACTTCATCAGGTAACGGGTACCGGGGAGCGCGGGCGGTATGACCATGCCATGGAGGGTAACGGATGCTGGTGCTCACCAGGAAACCGGGGGAGTCGGTCACCATCGGCGACCAGATCAAGCTTACCGTCATAGACATCAAGGGGCGCCAGGTGCGCCTGGGGATAGAGGCGCCCAAGAACATGACCATCCATCGCGAGGAAGTGTACGCGCGGATTCACGACGAGAACCAGCAGGCGGCGCGCCTGAAGGAAGTGAGCATGGACACGCTGGCCTCGCTCTTCGCGCCCCGGCCGGAACGCAAGCCAGGAGAGGGACAATGAATATCCTCTCCGGCCGCCTGGGCCAGATCGAAATTGATCCCGCCGCCATCCTTACCTTCGGCGACGGCGTCATCGGCTTCCCCGACTACAAGCGCTATGTGGAACTCGGTTTCCTGGAACACTCGCCGCTCAAATTGCTGCAGGCGGTGGACGCGCCCGAACTGGGCTTTATCATCATAGACCCCGTCCTGTTCGCCCCGGACTACCGCGTGGAGATAACCGGCGAGGATCTGGAAAGCCTGGGCGCCTCCGATCCGTCGGAATTGGTGACACGCGCCATCGTCACCATCCCGCAGGACCCCTACGAGATGACGGCGAACCTGCAAGGGCCGTTGCTGATCAATCCCCGCACGCGCCTGGCGCGCCAGTTGGTCAACCATAACCAGGACTACACCACCAAGCACCGCATCCTGCGCGGAAAGGACGCCCCCTCGGCGGCCTGACCAGGGCTGCGCGCGCCTTTCCGGTCTTTTGCTCCCCCTTGACAAGGAGAGCTTTGCATAACTCACGCATGAGGCGGGCCAAGCCATGTTTCACCTCTCCCCGGGGGGAGAGATGGCGCGCAGCGCCGGTGAGGGGGCGTGAAAAAACAGGCTCGTCCACCCTCACCCTGCCCCTTCGCCAGCATGTCGCTGGTTATGCAAAGCTTTCCTTGCCAAGGGGGAGTGGCGCGGCTTCGGCGCCGAGGGGGTGCGCCCCTGCCGGGGCTTCGCATCTGCTCCCGCGTAATCAAAAAAAAGGCCGGATCATCATGATCCGGCCTCTCCTATTCCTTGTCTGTCCGGCGGACCGCCGGGACTAAAAGGCTACGCTCACCCGCCGCCGCCGCCTTGGTGGGCTAACGCCTCCGGGCCGCAGGGGTCCGGCGCCCGGTCAACCTCCTCGATCACGCGCCGGGCAAGGTTCTCGAACGCCTTGGCTATCGAGGGGCTAACCTTTTCGTCGAAAATCGGCTGGCCGCGGTCCATCTCCTCGCAGATGGTTTTCGTCAGCGGCAACTGCGCCAAAAGGGGCAGCCCCTGGCGCAGGGCTTCGCGCGCGCCGCCGTCGTGGCCGAAAATGTGGGCCACGTCGCCGCATTTTTCGCACTGGTAGTAGCTCATGTTCTCCACAATGCCCAGGATGTGCGTCTGGGTCTGGTTGAACATGGCCACCGCGCGGCGCACGTCAATAAGCGCCACGTCCTGCGGCGTGGTCACCACCACAGCGCTGTTGATCGCCAGGTTCTGCACCAGCGACAGCGGCACGTCACCCGTGCCCGGCGGCAGGTCCACCACCAGGTAATCCAGTTCGCCCCAGCCCACCTGGTTGATGAGCTGGTCGAGCACCTTCATCACCATCGGGCCGCGCATGATCAGCGCTTCGTCGTCTTCGGTGGCCATGCCCACGGAGATAAGCTTCATCCCGTGCCGTTCGGCCGGGATGATCTTGCCGCCGGCCATGGACAGCCGCTCGCCGGAGGCGCCCAGCATTTTGTGGATGGAGGGGCCGAATATGTCCAGGTCAAGGATGCCCACCTTGTTCCCCAGCCGGGTGAGCGCCGCCGCAAGGTTCACCGCCACCGTGCTTTTGCCCACGCCGCCCTTGCCGGAGGTCACCGGCACCACCCGCTTGACGCCGGGCAGCGCGCCGCGTTTAAAGGGATTGGGGCCATGGTCATGCGCGTGGCCGTGATCGTGGCCATGCCCGTGCTCATGGCCATGGCCGTGACCCGTGTCCACGGGCGCGCCGCCCACCAGAATATCCACCGGGGCGCCCCCCGCGATGGGGGCCAGCGCCTTGTAGGCGCTTTCCACCAGTTCGGCCAGCGTTTCTTCATCCGCCGCCACGCGCTTGAGCATGACGGTGATCTCGCTGGGGGACGCCTCCACGGACTCCACCGCGCCCAAACTTACGATGTCTTTGGAAAATCCGGGATAGGCCACGCCGCGCAGGGCGTCCAACACCTGCTCCTTGGTTGGCATCGGCGCCGCCTACATGATCGCTTCGACGGCGGTCACGCCGGGGACTTTTTCCCGCAACGTCCGCTCGATGCCCATCTTAAGCGTGATCGAGGCCGAGGGACAGCCCGAACAGGCCCCCTGCAGGCGCACCAGCACCACGCCTTCGTCGTTGGCGTCTATGAATTCAACGTTGCCGCCATCGGCCTGCAACGCCGGACGGATTTCGTTAAGCACGTTCTCAACCTGGCTCTTATCAACCATTCTTGCTCTCCTTATGACTGCGCGTTTGAACGCTTTGGTAAGCGTATTTTCCAATTTTCAGCTTACACGATTCCAGGACAAAAGTCATACTGTTTTAGTCAGGTATTATTGATTCTTCGCCAACGTTAGGGATTCGTGAATCCTTTCAATTAAAATGTAATCTGACTTGCAACGTAGGGAAGTGGGCTTTTCGCGCCTTAAGTTTAGCTTAACACGACGAATAGGAGGGGATTCCATGCGTATCACATTGTCTTTATTGACAGCCGCCGTAGTACTGGCTTTCTCGGCCCCGGCGGCGATGGCCACCAACGGCCATCAAATGATGGGTATCGGCGCTTATCAAAAATCCATGGGCGGCGCCGTGACCGCCGCGCCGTACGACACCACCACCGCCGTAGCCAATCCGGCGGGCATCGCGCTGATCGGCACAAAAGCGGATTTCAACTTCGACCTGTTCATGCCCTCCCGCACGGCGGATTTCACCAACATGGGCGGGCAAAGCAACCAGGGCGGCAGCCCCCTGTATCTGGTGCCCGCGGTGGGCTGGGTCGGCCCCGTGGACGGACGCGACGACCTGTTCTTCGGCGGCGGCATGTTCCTGGTCTCCGGCATGGGGGTGGACTACGATTCCATCAACGCAGGCCCCTTCGACGCGGTGCTCACCCAGCTTGCCGGCGGCGTGCCGGGGGCGGAGAGCATGACCATGTACAAGGCCAACATGTACTCCCAGTACCAGTTCTGGAAACTGGCCCCCTCGCTGGCCAAGAAGGTCAACGAGCAGCTTACCTTGGGCGTGGCCCTCAACGTGGACTACCAGCAGTTGGCCGTAAAGCAGAAGTTCTATAAGCCGGGCACTGGCTCGTACCTGGGCATGGACCTTTCCCGCGCGTCGGGCGCGTTGGGCTTCGGCTTTACCCTGGGCGCCGTGTACAAGATGAACGAGATGATCACCCTGGGGGCGACCTATACGTCCGAACAAAGCTTCGCGGACATGGAATACCGGCTCTCCGGCGGTGACGTGCTGTGGACTCCGGACGCCACCGGCAACATGGCCATGAACCGCGACGGGACATACAAAATCGGCATGAACTTCCCGCAGCAACTGGCCGTGGGCGTGGCGATCGCGCCGTCGAGCGCGCTTAAGATCACCGCCGATGTGAAGTGGATCAATTTCAAGTCCACCCACGACAAGGTGAACCTCAAGGGCACGTTCGACCTGATCAACATGATGACCGGCCCCACGGGCCAGACGGCCTCCTCCGTGGCGCTCCCCTTCGGCTGGGACGACGTGATGGTCTATGCCCTGGGCCTGGAGTTCAAGGCCACCGACATGGTGACCCTGCGCGCCGGGTATAACCATGGCGCCTCGCCCATCCAGCAAGAGGACGTGTTCAACAACCTGGTGTTCCCCGCCATTGTGGAGGATCACATCGGGTTGGGCGCGGACTTCACCTTGGGCGACCATTGGGGCCTGGGGCTTGCCTACATGAAGGCGTTCAAAAAATCCTTCGAGGGCAAGAACGACATGACCATGCTCGGCCAGACCATCAGTTCCGCCTCCAAGATCGAGTTGGAGGAGCAGAGCCTGATCCTGGCGCTCTCCTACAATTTCGGCAAGTGATGTCATAGGGGCGGGGTTTTCCCCGCCCCTTATTTCCCTTCGCTGTCCGGAGTGTTCACACTCCGGACTTCCCCGTAGCAGGCCCCCTACACCGGAGACGCCGCGCCATTATTCTTTTCTTGTGCTCCCCCTTGGCAAGGGGGAGTACGCCGCTTCGGCGGGAGGGGGTTCTTCTCTAATAAGGGCGGTTCGTAAACCGCCCTTGCAACCAGCGCACCCACCCTCTTCCCCGCGGCCGCCCGGCCTCGGCTTCGTTGGGGCGCGCCGCTTTGGTCTATACTGATTCCATGATCCACAAGTTCAAACTCGCCTCCCCCTTCAAACCGGCGGGCGACCAGCCGGAGGCCATCAAACAACTGGTCAAGGGCATCCAATCCGGCGCGCCCGCGCAGACGCTGCTGGGCGTCACCGGCTCCGGCAAGACCTTTACCATGGCCAACGTCATCGAAAAGATTCAAAAACCCACCCTGGTCATCGCGCACAACAAAACCCTCGCCGCGCAGTTGTATTCTGAATTCAATTCGTTTTTCCCGGATAACGCGGTGGAATACTTCGTCAGCTATTACGACTATTACCAGCCGGAGGCGTACCTGCCCGCCACGGGGACGTATATCGAAAAGGACTCCGCCATCAACGACGAAATAGAAAAACTGCGCCACCGCGCCACCGCGTCACTGTTCGAGCGGCGCGACGTGGTGATCGTCGCCTCCGTTTCCTGCATCTACGGCCTGGGCAGCCCAGAGGCGTACCTGGAGATGAAGGTCCACGTGGAGCGCGGGCAGACCATCGAACGCGACGAGCTGCTAACGCGCCTGGTGGACATCCAGTACGAACGCAACAACATGGACTTCCAGCGCGGCGCGTTCCGCGTCAACGGCGACGTGGTGGAAATCCTGCCCATCTACGAATCCGACACCGCCATCCGCATCGAGTTCTTCGGCGACGAGATCGAATCGCTCTCCCGCGTGGACGCGCTCACCGGCAAGATGGTCAATCGCCTCGACGCCATAAACATCTACCCCGGCTCCCACTACGTCATCCCCAAGGAGGTGATGGAGCGCGCGCTCGACGACATCTATGGCGACATGATCGTGGCCGAGCAGGCGTTCATTGACCAGGCCAAGCTCATCGAGGCCCAGCGCATCCGCGAACGCACCCTGGCGGACATCGAGATGATAAAGGCCATCGGCTACTGCAACGGGATCGAGAACTACTCGCGCTACCTTTCCGGCCGCGCGCCGGGCGCGCCGCCGCCGACGCTGATGGAATATTTCCCCAAGGACGCGCTGGTGATTATTGACGAAAGCCACCAGACCATCCCGCAGATCGGCTCGATGCTCAAGGGCGACCGCTCGCGCAAGTCCACCCTGGTGGGGTACGGCTTCCGCCTGCCGTCGGCGTTCGACAACCGGCCGCTGTCGTTCGAGGAGTTCGAGTCGCTGGCGCGCCAGACGGTGTACGTTTCCGCCACGCCGGGGGGGTACGAGTTGGGACGCTGCGGCGGCGTGATCGTGGAACAGGTGGTCCGGCCCACGGGGCTGGTGGACCCGCCGGTGATAACCCGGCCCGTGGCGGGGCAGGTGGACGACCTTCTGGAGGAGATACGCCAGCGGGCGGAGCGCGGCGAGCGGGCGCTGGTGGCCGCCATGACCAAGAAACAGGCGGAGGACTTGACCGACTACTACCAGGGCCTCGGCGTGCGCGCCCGCTACCTGCACAGCGACATCGCCACGCTGGAGCGCATGGCCATCATCCGCGAACTGCGCGCGGGGGAGTTCGACGTGTTGATCGGCATCAACCTGTTGCGCGAGGGGCTGGACATCCCGGAGGTAAGCCTGGTGGCGATCCTCAACGCGGACGTGGAAGGGTTCCTGCGCTCGGAAACGTCGCTGATCCAAACGTCGGGCCGGGCGGCGCGCAACCTCAACGGCGGGGTGATTATGTACGCCGACGCCGTCACCGGCTCCATGCGCCGCGCGCTGGACGAGATGGACCGCCGCCGCGACAAGCAGATCGCCTACAACAAGAAACACAAGATCAAGCCCAAGTCCGTGACCACGGCGATCAAGGCGGAGCTTGTGCTTTCCTTCGCGGGCGGGGAAGAAGCGGAGAAGGAGGACGATTATACCGCGCTCACCCGCGAGCGGATCGCATCGCTGATCGCCGAGTACGAGGCGCGGATGAAAAAGGCCGCCAACGATCTGGCCTTCGAGAACGCCGCCGCCTGGCGCGACAAAATCGCCCGGCTCAAGAAACTGGATATGGTGTGAGGGGGCCAACGGAGCTAGGGACTTCCGCAACACTTTTTGTATTTTAACCCACTACCGCAGGGACAGGGGTCATTTCGCTCCACTTTTGCCATGTTTTTAAGAGAACGCAACACTTCATGAGCTATTTGCCTTAGAGAAACCTGCATGGCAAAGGGTATCCTTCGGGGAGATATATTCTCCCCGATAAATACCCATCCGGTGTTGTGGTCCTTTGCGATATCGGCGTATGAAGCGTCAATCGCAGGGTCCACATGCGCGCCGCCATCTTGATTCGCGGCTATGAGAACGATCTCCCCCTTGATAAG
Source organism: Nitrospinota bacterium (assembly GCA_016207925.1). Lineage (GTDB taxonomy): Bacteria > Nitrospinota_A > UBA7883 > UBA7883 > UBA7883 > JACQZB01. Next base: position 2,251 of record JACQZB010000135.1, on the reverse strand, counting down.
CATCGCTTATCGCGGCCACTGATAACAATGGCCTTCCACCATGTATTAAAATCGATCCACCGCACCTGGGGGGATTCGTCAAGCAGGGGGTGGAACTGTGCGCCGGAATTTCCAGCGCGCATATACGTTAAACCAAACGTCGGCAAGAGATTCTTGTCGCTATAAGGGTGCGCTGTATCCAATAGCAGAATGTTCTTTCGGCCCAACTGCCCCAGCAAGGATTTTGATTTTGGCGTATCGTACAACAATACTCTTAAAGTAACCGCCAACCGAACGGCTTCATCATAATTGCCATTGTCAAATGCGTTTGACGAGGAAGTTAGAAATCCAATTTGCTTGTTAAGTTCATTTTCTAGGTTTTGCGGTCCTCGCTTTTGTTTCGGATGATTCATGCGCTACGCCACTTCCACATACTCCGCGCTGGAGGCCGGTTTGGGCGCTTTTATGCCGTCTTCCGCCAACCCTTCCAGATGAAACGCCACCGCCGCCCGCATCCTGGCTTTCGCCGCCGCGACGGTTTTTCCCGTGGCCACGCAACCGGGAAGATCGGGCGCGTAGGCGGAATAATTCCCATTCGCTTTTTCAATAACGACAAGGTATTTCATGCTAATCCTCCATGAGGGAAAGCCCCGCTTGCCTTAATATGCTTTGGGCGGTCTTGGGCGCCAAGGTATCGGTGTTAGGACCGGATATCGTGACTCTCCCTGGCTTTGTGGGGTGCTTATATTGACGATGTCCCCCTTTGGCCTTGACGCGCCACCAACCATCTTTCTCGATTAGCCGAATGATCTCTTTAATCTTGAATCGTCGCATAACTTTTTAGTTTATTTGGAGTATATCATACGTTACCGGAGCGTTCGCCATCGCCATGGCCTTCGAGGCCGCCGCCGCCTGGCGCGACAAAATCGCCCGGCTCAAGAAACTGGATATGGTATAGAGGAAGGTCATGGCCTTTCCAAGTTTCGCCTCATCCATAAGGGATTTTGCAGAGCAGCGCATCGCAATCAGCATAATGAGGCGCGTCTGCTACTCAATCCTCAACCGGGGCCACTTGCGCGTGACCATCTGGCGGATCTCGGCGTCCATTGCCAACTCGTCCGGCCATTCGCGCGGGTGGCCTTCCTCGCGCAATTTCTTGGTGGCGTCTATGAACAGCCGGCCGTTCTCGAACACGATGTCGCGCCGCGGGTCAACGTTGTTGAAGAATTTCCACAACGCCACGGAATAATCAGACGGCGCCACATCGCCGTCCACCGCAAGGATGATCTTCACCGCGCCCGCCGCATCCCCCGCCGCCGCCGCGCGCGCGATCCGCATCGCGTCGCCGGGGCCTTTTTTCCTTACCGCGATGATCGCCAACGGATTCGCCACATCCGCCATCGGCGCCGACCATGCCGCGATTTCCGTATTGGCGCCGCACGCCGCGCCGAAGGGGCCAAAATCGGCCTCGCGGATTTCCGCATCGGGCGCCGGGCCGGTGGCGTCTATCCCCAGCTTGGCCCCGCGCAACGGCTGCGGAGCCGAATGATCCAAGGCGTCCAGTACGCCTTCGGTGACGATCAACCCATGCTCAATGTCAACGCGGTTCAACAGTTCGCGCGCGACAGCGCGGTAGTCGTGGACATTCACATTCTCGTTGACCGCCAGGATCATCTTGGCGAACGCCATCTGGCCCGCGCCCCACAGGGCGGACAGCAACTTGCGCGCCTGCGCCGGATAGCGCGCGCGCAAGGACACGATCACACAGTTATGGAACACGCCCTCCCACGGCAGATCGTAGTCCACGATCTCCGGATTCATCGTCCGCAACAGCGGCAGGAAGATGCGCTCCGTGGCCTTGCCCATGTAGCAGTCCTCCATCGGCGGTTTGCCGACGATGGTGGTCAGGTATATGGGGTTCTGGCGGCGCGTGACGGCGGTGACGTGGAACACCGGGTAGTCGCCGGTCAGGGAATAGTAGCCGGTGTGGTCGCCGAAGGGGCCTTCGACGCGCGTCTCGCCGATGTTGACGTAGCCTTCCAGCACGATTTCCGCTTCGGCGGGGACTTCCAGATCAACCGTGCGGCACTGGACCAGGCGCACCGGCTTGCCCCTGATGAATCCGGCCAGCGCCAATTCGTCCACCCCCGGCGGCAATGGCGCGGTGGCGGCATAGACCACCGCCGGGTCGCACCCGATGGCCACGGCCACCTCCATACGTTGGCGGCCCGCGCGGACGTGTTCGTCATAGTTGGAAGCGCCGTCCTTGTGA
>JACQZB010000138.1:8398-9716 GCA_016207925.1 Nitrospinota bacterium | reverse complement strand
AGGGGTGGAGATGGTGATGCCGGGCGACAACGTAAGCGTGTCGGCGGAGTTGATCACGCCGATCGCGATGGAGAAGGAACTCCGGTTCGCCATCCGCGAAGGCGGGCGCACCGTGGGCGCGGGCGTCATCTCCGCGATTGTTGAGTAAACCATGCAAACCACAGCGCAAAAAATACGAATCAAACTCAAGGCCTACGACCACCGCGTGCTCGACCAAAGCGTGCGCGACATCGTGGACACCGTCAAGCGCTCCGGCGCCCGGGTGCTGGGGCCTATCCCCCTGCCCACCGCGCGCAACCGCTGGACCGTGCTGCGTTCGCCCCACGTGGACAAGAAATCGCGCGAACAGTTTGAAATCCGCACCCACAAACGGGTTATTGACATCATGGAGCCTTCGCCGACCACCGTGGACGCGCTGATGAAGCTCGACCTCTCCGCCGGCGTTGACATCGAAATAAAGTTGTAGGAAACCGGTTATGACAGGGCTTATCGGCAAAAAGGCGGGCATGACCCACATCTTCGACGAGCGGGGCGACGAAATTCCCGTCACCGTGCTTGAACTTGGCCCCTGCCCCGTGGCGCAGGTCAAAACAAAGCAGAACGACGGCTACGACGCCGTGCAACTGGCCTTCGAACCGCTGGAGAAAAAGGACAAGCGCAAAGTGTCCCGGCCCCAGGGCGGCCACTTTGAGAAGAACAAGCTGCCCCCCCACCGGTTCCTGCGCGAAATCCGCCTCAAACCCGGCGCCCAGGCCCCCAAGGTGGGCGACAACGTCACCGTGGACACCCTCAAGGACGCGCTCTTCGTCTCCGTGACCGCCGTCAGCAAGGGCCGCGGCTACCAGGGCGTCATCAAGCGCCACGGCTTCGCCGGATTCCCCGCCAGCCGCGGCACCCACGAGTTCTTCCGCCACGGCGGCTCCATCGGCAACCGCGACGTGCCTGGCCGCGTTTTCCCCAACAAGCGCATGGCCGGCCACATGGGCACGGACAAAATCACCGCCCTCAACCTTGAGGTGGTCAAAACCTTCCCCGAACAGAACCTGCTGCTCGTGCGCGGCGCCGTTCCCGGCCCTAACGGCGGCCTGGTGATCGTCGAAATCAGCGGACGCCGCCGCAAGCGCGTGACCCAGCATGCGGCCGAGGATGTCGCCGATCAGAAGAAGGCGAAAACCGCCTCCAAAACCAAGAAGTAACTAGAGAACCGCCATGCGACTGGATATTGTTGACCTCGGAATGAAAAAAGTGGGCGACGTGGAGCTTTCGCCCAAGGTGTTCGAGCGCGAAGCCAAGCAAGGCCTCCTCGGCGAAGCCGTCC
>JACQZB010000138.1:0-8374 GCA_016207925.1 Nitrospinota bacterium | reverse complement strand
CCCCATTGGCCACGTCGCTTACCCAGATCGTCAAGGACAACGCGCTGATCGTGGTGGACCAGGTCGCGCTCGCCGCCCCCAAAACCAAGTCCGCCGTGGAAGCCCTCAAGTCCCTTGGCGTGGCCGATGTCAAGGTGCTCATGGTGGTGCAGCGAAAGAACGCCGCCGCCAAGTTGGGTTTCCGCAACATCCCCAGCGTCAAAATGGTGGAGGAAGGCGCCCTTAACGTGTACGACCTCCTCAACGCCGACCGCGTGATTGTGGACCGCGAGGCGCTCGAAAAGCTTCAGGACAGGTTGAGCCGATGAACAAGCATCCCTACGACATCATCAAAAGTCCCGTCGTCACCGAAAAGGCCGGCGAGGCCAAGGACCGCGCCAACAAGGTCACCTTCTGCGTGGATCCCCGCGCCAACAAAATAGAGATCAAGAAGGCCGTCGAACAGGTCTTCAAGGTAAAAGTCGAGCGCGTCAACGTGCTCAACGTCCCCGGCAAGCCAAAGCGCCTGGGCCGCCACGCCGGCCGCCGGCCGGACTGGAAAAAGGCCATCGTCACGCTGGCCGAAGGCAGCACGATAGAAGTTTTCGACATGGTGTAACGGAGATCACATGGGCGTCAAATCGTATAACCCCACCACCCCCGGCCGCCGGGGCATGACGGGGCTTGACTTTGTCGAGATCACAAAGAAAAAACCGGAAAAGGCCCTGCTGGAGCCGAAAAAACGGATCAGCGGACGCAACAACTACGGACGCATCACCCTGCGCCGCCGCGGCGGCGGGCATAAACGCCGTATCCGCGTCATTGACTTCAAGCGCGACAAGGACGGCATCCCGGCCAAGGTCATCGGCGTGGAGTACGATCCCAACCGCACCGCCAACATCGCCCTGCTTCAGTACGCCGACGGCGAAAAACGCTACATCATCGCCCCCCAGGGCGTTGCAACCGGCGACACACTCATGTCCGGCGCCGAAGGCGAAATCCGCCCCGGCAACGCCCTTCAGCTCAAATCCATCCCCGTGGGCGCCGTCGTCCACTGCGTGGAAATGCGCCCCGGCAAGGGCGCCCAGCTTATGCGCGCCGCCGGCGCCAGCGCCCAGCTTATGGCCAAGGAGGGCGACAGCGCCCTGCTCAAGCTAAAGTCCGGCGAAATCCGCAAGGTGCCCGTGAACTGCAAGGCGACCATCGGCCAGGTCGGCAACGCCCTGCAGGACACCATCAATATCGGCAAGGCCGGCCGCACACGCTGGATGGGCCGCCGTTCCAAGGTGCGCGGCGTCGCCATGAACCCCATTGACCATCCGCACGGCGGCGGCGAGGGCCGCACCTCCGGCGGCCGCCACCCGGTCACGCCCTGGGGCGTGCCCACCAAGGGTTACAAAACCCGCAAGCGGAAAAAAACCTCCAGCAAATTCATCGTCAAAAGGCGCAAATAGGTAAGGTGTTGACACATGGCGAGATCGCTTAAAAAAGGCCCCTACGTAGAAGCCCACCTGGCCGCCAAGGTCGAAGTTATGGCCGCCCAGAAGGAAAAAAAGATCATCAAAACCTGGTCGCGCCGTTCCACCGTCACCCCCGACTTTGTAGGGCTGACCTTCGCCGTGCATAACGGGCGCAAGTTCATCCCCGTGTATGTGACGGAGAACATGGTCGGCCACAAGCTCGGCGAGTTCGCCGGCACCCGCACCTACCGCGGCCATTCCAAGGGCGAGAAAAAACCCACCACCGGCGCCGCGTAAAACCGCCGCCTCTTAAGCCCCCGCGCCATCCCGGCCTTGGGCCGGGATCGTTTTACCAAGCACACGCCCGCCTCCCTTGGGAGAGCGGGCATCTTGCTGCCTATTGATTTATCCTTTGCGGGCGGGACGCCCGCGCTCCTGCGTAAGGACGATACATGAATCGCCCTCTTTTGCCTTCGGCGTACACCCCCTTGCCAAGGGGGGGAGAAAGTGAGTTGAGAGCGGCGCGTTACGTAGGGGCGGCCCCCCGTGGCCGCCGGAATTTTACAGTGGCGCGGCGCGCCGCGCCACTCAACAAATCCGCGGCAGCAACTCGCCCTGCAACATGCTGATCACCCGCTCTCCGCCCACCATCGAGGTCAGCGTAACCTTCCCCTTGGCTGACGGCCCTGTCACTTCCCCGATCACCGCCGCTTTGACGCCCAACGGATGCGCCCGCATCGCCTTTAGCGCCTTGTCCGCGTCAGCGCCGGGCACGATGGCGATCATCTTCCCTTCGTTGGCCACCACCAGCGGATCCAGCCCCAGAATCTCGCACGCGCCCGCCACCGCCGGATCCATCGGCGCCTGGCGCTCATCGAGGCGGATCGCCACGCCGGAAGCCTGCGCGATTTCCACCATCACCGTCGCCAGCCCGCCCCGCGTGGGGTCGCGCATCTCATGCAGTTCCACACCGGCGTCCGCCAGCGCGTCCACCAGGGTGTGCAGCGCCGCCGTATCGCTTTTCACCGGCGACTCGAACGCCAGCCCTTCGCGCACGCTCATGATCGCCACCCCATGGTCGCCGATGGTCCCGTTGACCAAGATCACGTCGCCAGGCCGCGCGTTCGCCGCGCTGACGTTCACGTTCCCGCGCGCAAGCCCCACGCCGGAGGTGTTGACGTAAATCTTGTCGCCGCGCCCCTTGGGCACCACCTTGGTGTCGCCGCACACAATCGCCACGCCCGCCGCCTTCGCCGCGCGGCCCGCCGAGCGCGCCACCCGCCGAAGGTCGTCAACCGCGAGGCCTTCCTCGATGATGAACGCAACCGAGAGCGCCACCGGCCGCGCCCCGCTCATCGCCAGGTCGTTGATCGTCCCGTTCACCGCCAACTCGCCGATGTCGCCGCCGGGGAAAAATATGGGATCCACCACATAGCTGTCCGTGGTGAAGCTCAACTGCCCGGAGGGCAGGGTCAGCCGCGCCGCGTCCTCCATCTGCTGCGCCGCGCCGTCCTCGTGCAATGCGGGGATGATGACGTTCTCCAAAAGGTCGCGGCTCATCGCACCCCCGCTGCCGTGCCCCAGCAGCACGATCCCGTCACGCGGCGTCATCGTCGTCTCCGTAGCGATAGACCGCCGCGCACGCCCCCTCGGACGACACCATGCACGCCCCCACCGGGTTGTCCGGGGTACACGCCTTGCCGAACAGCTTGCAGTCCCCCGGCTCGTTCAATCCCCGCAGGATCCGCCCGCACAGGCACGCCGGATTCTCCCGCGCCTCGGGGAGCGAAATGGAGAACCGCTTCGCCGCGTCATACTTCGCGTACCTGGGGCTGATTTCCAGTCCGCTGTGCGGAATATTCCCCACGCCGCGCCACACCGCGTCCGACTTGACGAACACCTCCGCAAGAAGCCCCTGCGCCTTCTTATTCCCTTCGGGCCGCACCACGCGGAAGTATTCGTTCTCCACCGCGGCCCGCCCCTCCGCCGCCTGGTTGACCAGCATCAGGATGCCGCGCAGGATGTCCAGCGGCTCGAACCCCGTCACCACGCAGGGCACGCCGTACTTTTCCGCCAGCGGGCGGTACGCCTCCGCCCCGATCACCGCGGAAACGTGCGCGGGGCAGATGTAGCCGTCAATTTTCAGCTCGCCGCTGGTCAACGCCTCCATCGGCTCCGGCATCACCTTGTGCGCGCACAGGGCCGAAAAGTTTTCGATATTCTCCCGCGCCGCCGTCAGGATAGCCGCGGCGATCAAGGGCGCTGTCGTCTCGAACCCAACGCCCAAAAACACCACCTGCCGCGACGGATTCTCCCGCGCCATCGCCACCGCGTCCAAGGGCGAGTACACCACCCGCACGTCGCAACCCAGCGCGCGCTCCTTTTGCAACGACGAGCGCGACCCCGGCACCCGCGCCATGTCCCCAAAGGTGGCCGTGATCACGCCCGCCAGCCGCGCCACCTCGATGGCCGCGTCCACGTAGGAGACCGGCGTCACGCACACCGGGCACCCCGGCCCGGACACCAGCCGCACCGCCTTGGGAAGCATCGGCTTGATGCCGTAGCGGTGGATGGACATCGTGTGCGTCCCGCACACTTCCATCAGCGTGATGCGTCGCGGCAACCGCGCCGCCGCCGCGTGAACGTCCGCCGCCAGCTTGCCCGCAAGCTCACGGTCGCGGAACTCCTCGATGTATTTCACGCCCCGCGCTCCTCGTTGTCCACGATTTCGCGCATCAGCCGCAGGGTTTCCTCGGCGGCTTTCGGGTCAATGCGTTCCAGCGCGAATCCCGCGTGGATCATCACGTAATCGCCCGGCTTCACCCCATCGAGCATCATCAGGCTCGCGGACTTTCGCACCCCGTCAATTTCGGCCACGCACGAGTATTCGGAGACCTCGATAACCTTCATCGGCACCGCAACGCACATTGGTCACGCTCCTTGAATCAATCGCCGCGCCGCCACCAGCGCCTGGCCCAGCGCCACGCCGCCGTCGTTGGGCGGCACGCGGCTGTGGCGGTACACGGTGAAGCCGTCGCGCGAAAGCATCTCGCCCAGCCGGTCGCTCAAATAACGGTTTTGGAACACCCCGCCGGACAACCCCACGCGCGTCAACCCCGCTTTCGCGCGCAGCGCCCGCATCGCCGCAAGCGCCGCCTCCGCCACGCTGTTGTGGAATTTCACCGCGATATGTGAAACCGTAGCGCCCAGCGCCACATCATCAACGAGCGCGCGGAACGCCGGACGGAAATCCGCCTCCACCCCGTTGCCATCCGATTCTTCCACCCCCACAGGATAGCTTTCGTCCGAAGGCGAATCAATCGCCATCTCAAGCTCCATCGCCGCCTGGCCCTCGAACGAAATAACATCGCGCAATCCGCACAGCGCCGCCGCCGCGTCGAACAGCCTTCCGGCGCCGCGCGACAGCGGAGTGTTCACCCCGCGCCGCACCATCGTACGGAACAGCGCCCGCCGGTTGTTGTCCAGCGCCTTAAGCCAGGGCAGGGGAAGCTCCGGCAAGGTGTCGCCAAAGAGTTCATACAACACGCCCAGCGCGATCCGGTACGGTTCCTTCACCGCTTTATCGCCCCCCGGCAGCGCCACGGGCCGCGTGTGCCCCCCGCTTGTAAAACCATCACGCCCGCCGACCAAAAATTCGCCGCCCCATATCCCGCCGTCCGCGCCGTACCCGGTACCGTCGAACACCACGCCCAGCATTTCCCCGTCCAGATGATGTTCCGCCATCAGCGACGCCTGATGCGCGTGATGATGCTGCACACCGATGAGCGCCCCGCCGCGTTCCTTCGCGTATTTCCCGCTCAAATAGTCCGGATGCAGGTCATGCCCGATGGCTTCCACGGCCCCCACTTCCATCAACCCAAGGAACCGCTCGATGGATTCGAGGTACGACTGGTACACGGCGTCGTACTTCAGGTCGCCGATATGCTGGCTCAGGTACGCCCGGTCGCCCTTGATCAGGCAGAAGGTGTTCTTCAACTCCGCGCCCACGCCCAGCGTGGCGGGGTATTCGTGGTCCAGCAGGATCGGCGCGGGCGCGTAGCCGCGCGAGCGGCGCAGCGTCACCGGCCCGTGCGCCATGGGCCGCTCGATGGAATCGTCCGCCCGCGTATGGATGCGCCGGTCATGGGTGAGCAGGTAATCCGCCACTCCCCGTAACCGTTCCACCGCCTCGCCGTCGCGGAACACGATGGGATCGTCGGAGATGTTCGCGCTGGTCATCACCAAGGCGTCAAAGCCGCCCTCCGCGAATAGCAGATGGTGTACCGGAGTATAAGGCAGCATCGCGCCAACCAGCCGGTTGCGCGGCGCCACGCCGCCCAGCGGCGAGTCCTCCCGCGCCGGCAAAAGCACAATCGGCTTGGGCCGGCTTGTCAACATCGCCGCCTCGCGTTCATCGAACCGCGCGTACTTGCCCAAACGCTCCACGTCGCGGAACATCACCGCGAACGGCTTTTCATCGCGCCGCTTGCGCTCCCGTAGCCGCGTCACCGCGGACTCATTCGCCGCGTCCACGGCCAGATGAAACCCGCCGATCCCCTTCACCCCCACGATGCTCCCCTCGCGCAGCAATCGCGCCGCCTCGCGCAGCGGATCGGCGCAGTCCATCGCGGCGAATGAGTTATCCAGCAATGCAAGCCTCGGCCCGCAGTCCGGGCAGGCCACCGGCTGCGCGTGGAACCGCCGGTCGGACGGATTCTCATATTCCGCGCGGCACGCGCCGCACATTTCAAAATCCGTCATCGTCGTCTGGGGCCGGTCGTAGGGGATGCCCGTGACGATGGTGAAACGCGGGCCGCAATTGACGCAGTTGATGAAAGGATAACGATGCCGCCGGTCGGCGGGGTCGAACAACTCCCGCAGGCAATCCGGGCATACGTCCGCATCGGGCGCCACGGAGGCCGTTTTCACGCCCGCCGCGTCGCTGTGGCGTATGGTAAAGCCCCGCTCCCCGCGCGGTTCAATGCTTCGCGCGTTTACCTTGGTGATGTGCGAAAGCGGCGGCGCCCGTTCCACCAGCAGCGCCTCGAACCGCGCCACCGCCTCCGCCGCCCCCTCCACCTCGATATCCACCCCCCGCGCGTGATTATGCGCGCTTCCCGCAAGATCAAGTGACGACGCCAGACCATGTACAAACGGACGGAACCCCACCCCCTGCACGATCCCCTCGACGGTGACAAGCTTGCGGACCGCCCGGCTCACGCCCGGTCCCGCAGCGAAAGCAGGTGCCCGTACCATTCGTCCAGCCCCTCGCCGGTTTTCGCCGACACCGCGAACACCGCCAGTTGAGGATTGATCGCCCGCGCGAATCGCACGCACTCCGCCATGTCGAACTCCACATGCGGCAAAAGGTCCGTCTTCGTGATGACCATGACGCGCGCCACCCGGAACATTTTCGGATACTTGGCCGGCTTGTCCGCCCCCTCCGTCACCGACAGCATCACCACCTTCATCGCCTCGCCCAGATCGTAGGAAGCCGGGCACACCAGGTTCCCCACGTTCTCGATGAACAAAAACCCCCCCGGCGAAAGCGCAAGGCCGCGCAACCCGCTCTCCACCATCGCCGCGTCCAGGTGGCACGAGGAGAGGGTATTGATCTGCAGCACCGGCGCCCCCGTCGCCGCGATTCGCTTCGCGTCGTGATCCGTCTCCTGATCCCCCTCCAGCACGCTTATCGGCGCGCGCCCCTTAAGGTCGCTGATCGTGCGAACCAGCAGCGTCGTCTTCCCCGAACCCGGCGAACTGGTGAAGTTCAGCGCCGTCACCCCCTGCGCCGCAAGCGCCGCGCGCACCCCCGCCGCGATCTGGTCGATCTTGGACAGCACCCGCTCGCGCATTTCCACCACCCGCCGCTCGTTCATTCCACCTCCATCTCCCGCACCGCCAATTCCTCGCCCGACAGTATCCGCGCCCCGAACGCCTGGCACCGCGGACACACCACCAACGGGTCGCGCGGGACGAACTCCTCCCCGCACTCCCCGCACCGCGCCAAACCCGCGATCCGGTTGACGATCAACACGCTCCCCTCCGCCAGCGTACCCCCCGCCGCCGCGCCGTAGCAGAACTCCACCGCCCCCGCGTCCACACCCGCAAGCGCCCCGATGTCCACCGTCACCCGCGTCACCCGCCCCGCGCCCTTGGCTTTCGCCTCGCGCTCCACGATCTCCACGATCCCCGCCGCCACGGACATCTCGTGCATGAACCTACGCCACGGCCACGGACTTGTTCACCGCCACCTGCCGCTTCAATGAATCCGACACCGGGCAATGCTCATCCGCCAGCCGGATCAACTCGTCCACCTTCTCCCTGGGCGCCCCCGTCTCCAGCCGCACCGTGTACGTGATGGACTGAAATCCCGATTCCACCGCCGCCACGTTGAACAGACCCCGCAGGTCAATCTCCCCCTCCAACTCCACCGTCACCCCGTCCAACGTTACATCCAGCAGCGCCGCGTATTCCACATAGACCGCGCTCACGCACGAACCCAGCGCCGCCAGCAGAAGCTCCATCGGGTTCGCCGCCGCGTCCGCCCCGCCCGACGGAACCGGATAGTCCGACACCACCGTGTGGTTGCGGATCGCGTTCTCGTTGCGCAGCCCCCCCTTCCATTGCGTCACCACCTTCGGGACGTACCGCGCCGTCTCCGGCTTCTGGCCGAAAATCACCCGCCGCCGCTCTAAAATCGTCTTAAGGTCGCGTTTGGATTCCATGACGCCCTCACAACCCCAACCGCTTTTCGATGAACTCCACCATCAGCCGCACACCCACGCCCACGCCCCCCTTGCGGATGTAGCCCTTCGCCTTTTCCGTGTACGCCACCCCCGCGATGTCCACATGCGCCCACGGCCCCTCCTTGACGTGCTTTTTAAGGAACGCCGCCGCCGTGCTGGCGCCCGCTCCGCGCGGGCCGATGTTCT
>JACQZB010000137.1 GCA_016207925.1 Nitrospinota bacterium | reverse complement strand
GGGGGCCAGCCGGCGCGTGTCCCAATCGCCGTAGTAATCAACGACCTGAATGGAGTGGCCGTGCCGGACGGCGTTCTCGGCCAAAAAGCGCACATTGGCGCCACTGAGAAGGTACGGGGCGTCTTGCGGCGCGTGGCTCATGTGTTGTTACGGCTCCGCGTTCACAAAACCCAGTATAGCACAGCGTCCGCGCGCGCAAGGGGGAAGCTACTTTTGGCCGTACACCTCGGCGAGGGCTTTATCCGCGCCGCGCGACAACAGCAGTTCGGCCAGCCGCGCCCCCAGCGCCTGGCGATCCTCCACCGGCCCGCTGATGGCATCGCGGAATATCACGGAACCGTCCACCGAGGCCACCAGGCCGTCCAGGGTCAGCTTGCCGCCCTCTATCGTGGCGTGGGCGGCGATGGGCACCTGGCAGCCCCCTTCCAGCCGGGCCAGAAACGAACGTTCGGCTTCCACCGCGTGTTGGGTAGGCGGATGGTTAAGGAACTCCACCAACGCGCGGGTTTGTCCGTCGTCCTTGCGCGTTTCTATTCCCAAGGCGCCTTGGCCCACGGCGGGCAATGAGTCTGCGGGTGAAAGGTATTCGGTGATCAGCCCCGCCTGCTCCATGCGGATAAGCCCCGCGGCGGCCAGGATTACCGCGTCGAGTTCCAGTTCCTCCAGCTTGCGCAGCCGTGTGCCCACATTGCCGCGCAACGGAACGATTTCCAGATCGGGCCGGCGGTTGAGCAGTTGAGCCTGACGGCGCAGCGACGAGGTGCCCACGCGGGCCTTGTCGGGCAGCGTGGCCAACGTTACGCCCGCTTCGCGCGCGATAAAAGCGTCGCGCGGGTCCTCGCGCTGGCAGATCACGGAGATTTCCAGTTCCGGAGGCAGGGCCGTAGGCACGTCTTTCATGGAATGGACGGCCAACTCAATCTCCCCGTCAATGAGGTCGGTTTCGATTTCCTTGACGAACAGCCCCTTGCCGCCGACTTTGGCCAGCGGCGTGTCGAGGATCTTGTCCCCTTCGGTATGGATGATTTTCAGGGACACCATAAGGCCGGAGTGACGGTTTTCCAATTGGGCCTTGACCCAATTCGCCTGCCACAGCGCCAGCGGGCTGCCCCGCGTTCCGATGAAAAGGTCAGTCAAGAGAGGCTCCACTACTGCTAGGCGGTAAGAAGGGCATCGAGAGAGATGTCCTCGTCAAGACTATCCCAATGAATGCCGATGCCCTTTCCAATGAGCCGCCAGGTGTTTCTTTGGTTTTCGGTGGCGTCGCGTAAACGGGGAAACCATTCAAGCGGCGCGCTGATCTCGCGTCCGTCCAACAGCCGGACATGGATCATCGCGGCGTCACACCACACATCCACCGCCACCGCCTCGCCTGACTTAACGCGCGAAGAACTCATCCCATTTTTCCTTCAGGATTCGCCGGTTGGCAATAACCTGCTTCCTGATTTCATTCAGCTCATGTCCACTATAACCGATGGAGCGGGAAAGCTCCACCGGCTCAAGCCAGAACTTGGCGTACTGGTCGCCGGATTCAACATGAAGGTGAGGGGGTCATGACCTTCATTGCTGAAAAAGAAGAAACGGTATTTTCCGGACCGGAAAACGGTTGGCATATCGGTTGCCGGTTACCGCATCACTGCTGAACTTTTAGTTTGCGGATGTGGGGCGTAAGGGCTTTTTCAAGGGCGATCATCGTGTCAACCATGTTCTCGTGAAATTGGGGCCATGATTCCTCTGGATCGCGATACCCGCCGCGAATGGTTTTTCGTATGCGGCAAGCGCGCCGTCCCTCCAGTTCCTGCCATTCCAAGGCGCCACCAAAAACCTTTTCAATTCCGCATGTGTTGGTCATCCCTCCAGATCGAACAGCTTCCTGACCGCTTGCAGGGTTTTGAAACCGTCATCGGTTTCGGCGTGTTTTTTGAGGTTCACCACGGGGGTGTGGAGCATCTTGTTCACCATGGCGGCGGTCATTTTCTCGATGGCCTCCCGGTCCTTGTCCGACAGCGAGCCGAGCCGGCCCAGGGTCTTTTCCAATTCCGCTTTGCGGATGGCCTCCATTTTCTCGCGCAGGGCCACGATGGTGGGGGCCACCTCCAGGTGGTCGAGCCAGGCGAAGAACTGGGCCACCTCGGCGCGGACGATCTCCTCCGCGCGCTTGGCTTCGCGTTCGCGTTCGGCAAGGTTAGCTTCCACGACGGTTTTCAGGTCGTCAATGTCGTACACGAAACAGTTGTCAATATCGTTGACGGACGGCTCGATGTCGCGCGGGACGGCGATGTCAATGAAGAACATGGGGCGGTTATGCCGCTCGGCGATGACTTTTTCGGCCAGGTCGCGGCGCACCACGAAATGCGGCGCGCCGGTGGAGGAAATCACGATGTCGCACCGGCGCAGTTCGTCGTGCAGCGACTCGAATTTCACCGCCTCGCCGTTAAAAGCGCGGGCCAGCTCTTCCGCACGCTGATGGGTGCGGTTGGCCACCAGCACCGTTTCCACCCCTTGGGCCACAAGATGGCGCGCGGCCAGCTCGATCATTTCCCCCGCGCCGATAAGGAGCGCCGTCTTGCCGGAAAGGTCTCCGAAGATTTTCTTGGCCAGTTCCACGGCGGCGTAGGAGACCGAGACGGCGTTTTCCGCCACGCCCGTTTCCGTCCGCACCCGTTTGGCCACGGTGAAGCTCTGCTCGAAGAGGCGGTTGAGCACCGCGCCCGTGGCGCGCAGCTCGCGGGCGGAGCGGTAGGCGTCCTTTACCTGGCCGAGCACCTGCGGCTCGCCGAGGATCATCGAGTCCAGCGAGGCGGCCACCATGAACAGGTGTTCGACGGCTTCTTCGAGGGTAAGGGTGTAGCAGACGGTGTCCAGCGTGGCGCGGTCAATTTCGTGGTAGCCGCTTAAGAAGGATTTAAGCGCCTCGATGCCCTGTTCGACATCCTTGACGCGGGCGTAAATCTCCATCCGGTTGCAGGTGGACAGGATCACCTTTTCGGCGATTTCCGGCGCTGACTGCGATAGGGCGGCGAACGTGGCCTCCAGTTCGCGCTGGGGTATGTCCAGTTTTTCGCGCAGTTCCACCGGCGCCGTTTTGTGGTTCACGCCCAGGCAGATAAGGTTCATCGCGTCACCTGATATGCGCCACCAGGGCCGCGGCGATCATGCAAAACCCCGCCACGCCCAGGCGGGCGGCGCGCCGCCCGCGCCAGCCTAACGCCAGCCGCCCCGCGCTGGCGGCGGCGTAC
The DNA here is from genome assembly GCA_016207925.1 of Nitrospinota bacterium. GTDB lineage: Bacteria > Nitrospinota_A > UBA7883 > UBA7883 > UBA7883 > JACQZB01. Next base: position 20,764 of record JACQZB010000137.1, on the reverse strand, counting down.
ACCATCCACCCGGCGATCAGCAGCATGGTGGCCGGCTCTATCTTCACGCTGCCGTAGTTCTGCGCCGACCAGATGATCGCGGCGGCGGCGCCCACGGTGATGATGGGAAATCCGAAGATAAGCCCCTTGCGGTTGATGTCGTCCAACAGGTCCAGGGCCGGCAGGCGGTGGTACCAGCCGCCGATATGCTTGCGCTTGAGCTGGCGTTCCTGGATCAGGTACATGAACCCCGCCGCGAAGATCAACGCAAAGGAGGCGAAGGCCAGGAACGACAAGGTGCGGTGCAAGGTGAGCCAGTACGCCTTCACCGGCAGCGTGGGATCGGCTTCCGGGGAGAGCGGCATGGCCACCAGCATCAACAAAAACGCGATGGGCGTCATGAACGCGCCCAAGGGCGCGATTCGGTAGTAGCCCTCCGCCACCAGGAACACCGCGCACACCGCCCACGCGCCGAACACGCAATACTCGAACAGGTTCGTATAGGGGCCGTGGCCGGTGGCCATGCTGCGCTGGACGAAACCCGCGGTGATGAAGGCGAAGCCCAAGAACATCATCGCCGTGGCCAGCAGGAACATGGCGCGGCTGCGCAGGGCAAGGCTCAGCAGGTATTTCACCATGCCCAAGAAGAGCAGGAACGTGGCGATGATGAACAACGCGCTCATGTCCCGATGATCTCCCCGATCAACCGTTTGACCCCCGCCAGGTCGCCGCGCCGCGCCATCTCCAGCAAGGGGCCATCGGCGAGGCGGTTAAACCGCTCCTCGCGCTCCTTTTGCCCGCCGCCACCGGCCAGCGCCCGTTCGCGGGCTTCTTTCATCATTGTAAGGAATTCCGCCCACTGGGGGCCGAATTCTTTGTCAAAGCCCTCACGCAGCCTTTTGGCGACCGCCGTGCTGGCCCCCGACGTGGATATGGCGATGTTCAGATCGCCCCGGCGCAGCACCGAGGGGACGATGAAGTCGCACAACTCCGGCTGATCCACGGCATTGATGAACACCCCCAGCGTCCGCGCGTCGGCGCGGGCGCGGCGGTTGACCTCCTGATTGTCCGTGGCGGCGATGACCAAAGCGGCGCCTTCAAGATGCCCGGCGCGGTACGGTTCGGCGCGCCACTCCACCTGGCCCGCCTCGTACAGCTCCCTGGCCGTCTCCGCTAGTTCCGGCGCCACCATGACAACGCGCGCGCCCGCTTCCAACAGCGACTGCGCCTTGCGCCCCGCCACGTTACCGCCGCCGATGACCACGCACGTTTTGCCGGCCAGGTCGAGCAGGAGTGGGTAGTAGCTCATTCACTCTTCCGGGCGCGGGTGAGCGTCTGCAATTCGGCGATGAATTCGGTGACGTCGTGAAACTCGCGGTACACCGAAGCGAACCGCACATAGGCCACGTCGTCGAGCAGCTTCAAGCCCTCCATCACCGCCTCGCCGATCACCGTGCTGGGGACTTCCTGCTCCCCAGTAGCCAAGGCGGCGCGCACGGCGCGTTCCACCACCTCGGCCCGGTCCTCGGCGGAAGGGGGGCGCTTGTGGCACGCTTTCTCCACGCCGGACATGATCTTCTCGCGCGAGAAAGCCTGGCGCGCCCCGTTTTTCTTGATGACCAAAGGCAGGCTTTCCTCGATCCGCTCATAAGTGGTGAACCGGCGCTGGCAGCGCACGCACTCGCGCCGGCGGCGGATCATGTCGCCTTCCTTGGTCAGGCGCGAATCTATAACCTTGTTATCCAGGCCGCCGCACGAAGGGCATTTCATCGCCGGTCACTTCGCGCCTTCCCGTCCGGGGTAGAGCGGGAAACGGCGGCACAACTGGCCCACCTCGCCCCGGATGCGGGCGAGCGCGGCCTCGTCGCCTGGATTGGCGAGCGTCTGGTCAATCCAGCGGGCGATCTGGTCCATCTCCGGCTCTTTAAGCCCCCGCGTGGTCACCGCGGGCGTGCCGATCCGCACGCCGCTGGCGATGAACGGTTTCTCCGGATCGAAGGGGATGGCGTTCTTGTTGACGGTGATGCCCGCCTTCTCCAGCGCGGCTTCGGCCACCTTGCCGGTGACCTTGCGCGAACGCAGATCCACCAGCATCAGGTGGTTGTCCGTGCCGCCGGAGACAAGCCGCAGGCCCGTGGCGGTGATCTGGTCCGCCAGCCGTTTGGCGTTGTCCACAATCTGGCGCTGGTAGGCGCGGAACTCCTCCGTCATCGCCTCGCCCAAAGCCACCGCCTTGGCCGCGATGACGTGCATCAAGGGGCCGCCCTGCAGGCCGGGGAACACGGAGCGGTTAAGGTCCGCGGCGTACTTTTCCTTGCACAGCACCAGCCCCGCGCGCGGGCCGCGCAGGGTCTTGTGCGTGGTGGTGGTCACAAAGTCCGCCACCGGCACCGGGCTGGGATGCAGCCCCGCCGCCACCAGCCCGGCGATGTGCGCCATGTCCACCATGAACACCGCGCCAACTTCATCGGCGATCTGGCGGAACGGCTCCCACGGGATGATCCGCGGGTAGGCCGACGCGCCGGCGATAATCAATTTGGGTTTGTGTTCGCGCGCCAGGGCGTACATCTCGTCAAAGTCAATGGTCTCGGTGTCCTTGCGGACATTGTAGGGGACCACCTTGAACCACTTGCCGGACAGGTTGAGCGGGTGACCGTGGGTAAGGTGCCCGCCGTGGGCCAGGTTAAGGCCCATGATCGTGTCGCCGGGATTGAGCACGGTGAAAAAAACCGCCTGGTTGGCCTGCGAGCCGGAGTGGGGCTGCACGTTGGCCGCCTCCGCCCCGAACAACTTGCAGGCGCGCTCGATGGCGAGGCGTTCCACCACGTCCACGTTGGCGCAGCCGCCGTAGTAGCGTTTGCCGGGGTACCCCTCGGCGTATTTGTTGGTCAGCACGCTGCCCTGGGCTTCGAGCACCGCCTCGCTGGTGAAATTCTCCGAGGCGATCAGTTCCAGGGTGTCGGCCTCGCGCCCTTCTTCGGCGTTGATGGCGGCCCATACCTCCGGGTCGGATTGGCGTAGCGTGGATACGTGGTTGGTCACTTCCATCGGTCAGTTCCCCTCATCGGCCGGATCATGGACGATCAGGCCGTCCAACTCCGAGATTTTGTTGATCCGCTTGTCGTGGCGGCCGCCTTCATAGGGCGTATGCAGCCACGTTTCCAGGATTTCATAGGCCACCTCGTCGCCCGTGGTGCGCCCGCCCATCACCAGTATGTTGGAGTCGTTGTGCAGCCGGCTCATGCGCGCGGTATAGGTGTCGTACGCCAGCGTGGCGCGCACCTTGGGGAACTTGTTGGCGGTGATGGACATGCCGATCCCCGTGCCGCACAGCAGTATGCCCCGGCGGAATTCCCCCCGGCTTATGGCGCGGGCCACCTTCTTGGCGTAGTCGGGGTAATCCACCGACTTGGCGTCGTGTACGCCCATGTCCAGCGTGTCGAAACCCAATTTTTTCAGGCGTTCGATGAGCTTTTGCTTAAGGTCAAAGGCCCCATGGTCGGAGGCGATAACGATTTTTTCGCTAATAGCGATTCCTTTCAAGAAGATAGGGCGCATCCACGCCCTCAAAACTTAATATTATAAATGGCGTTACGGGACGTGTCAAAACCCAATCACCGGCGCCGGACGCAGGGGATACGATGGCGCGCGGGCGGCGCGGATGCGCCATCACGCGGAATTTCTTGCGGCTTTAAGCTAAAAGTCGTTGTCACGTGGCCTTGTTGGTGTTAGCTTAAGCAGTCACGGGCCGCGCCGGAACGCAAGAACGCGCCACGCGCGCGGCGCCAGTCGCGCAGGGAGCTTGACGGTTCAATGTTATTCGATTCGCTTTGGGGACTGTTCTCATCCGATCTGGCCATAGACCTTGGCACGGCCAACACGCTGGTGATCCAGAAGGGAAAAGGCATCGTGCTGCGCGAGCCGAGCGTGGTGGCGATCCACGCGCAAAGCAAGCAGGTACTGGCGGTGGGCACGGAAGCCAAGAAAATGCTGGGCCGCACGCCCGGCAACATCGTCGCCCTGCGGCCCATGAAGGACGGCGTCATCGCCAACTTCGAGGTGTGCGAGGCGATGATCCGTTTCTTCATCCACAAGGTGCACAACCGCCGCTCGATGGTGCGCCCGCGGGTGGTGGTGGCGGTGCCCACCGGCATTACACAAGTCGAAAAGCGCGCCGTGCGCGACGCGGCCATCAACGCCGGGGTGCGCGAGGTGTTCCTGATCGAGGAGCCGATGGCCGCCGCCATTGGCGTGGGGCTGCCGATCTCGGAAGCCTCCGGGAACATGATCCTGGACATCGGCGGCGGCACCACGGAAGTGGCGGTCATCTCGCTGTCGGGCATCGTCTATTCGCGCTCCGTGCGCGTGGCCGGCGACGAGATGGACGAGGCGGTGGCCAGCTACGTCAAGCGCAAGTACAACCTGTTGATCGGCGAGCGCACCGCCGAGGAGATCAAGATGACCATCGGCTCGGCCTATCCGCTGGAAAAGCCGCAGACCATGGAGATCAAGGGGCGCGACCTGATGACCGGCATTCCCAAAACGCTGGTGATCAACGACGAGGAGATACGCGAGGCCCTGTCCGAGCCGATCTCGGCGGTGGTGGAAACCGTCAAGATCGCCCTGGAGCGCACGCCGCCGGAGTTGGCCGCGGACATCGTGGACAAGGGCATCGTGCTGGCCGGCGGCGGATCGCTGTTGCAGGGGCTGGACACGCTGCTGCGCGAGGAGACCAGCTTGCCGATTATCCTGGCCGAGGATCCGCTGACGGCGGTGGTGATGGGCACCGGCGTGGCGCTCGAGGACCTTAACCTGCTCCGCAGGGTATCCATCTGACCCAGGCGCGCCGCCTTCCGCGGGCGGACGGCGCGTGACGGGGGAGCATGGGCGATCTTTTCAGGAAATACCTCAACGCGGTGATGGTGATCATCCTCGTGGTGTTCACCTTCGCCCTCCTGCTCGCCAACCTGCGCAAGGACAGTTCCACGGATATTCTTGAACGCGCCGCGGTGGCCATCGTGGCGCCGTTCCAGAACCTGGCGGGCTGGACGGTGGGCAAGGTGTTCGCGGTGTGGGACAGCTACCTGTACCTGGTCAACGTCAAGGACGAAAACCAGCGCCTGCGCCTTGCGGTGGACCGTTTGGCCTTCGAGAACACCCTGCTGACCGAGCGGTTCAAAAGCTACCAGCGCATTGAAGAATTGCTCGCGTTCCCCCGGCTGGACACGCTCCCCTTCGAGGCGGCGCGGGTCATCGGCCGCGACACCACGGGCCGCGTGCGGATGATATTCCTGAACAAAGGCTCCGCCCATGGCGTGGCGCGCGACATGCCCGCGCTCACCCACCGGGGCCTGGTGGGCCGCGTGACGCTGGTCAGCGCCACGGCCTGCAAAGTGCTGCTGATCACCGACGTGCGCTCCGCGGTGGACGCCGTGGCGCAGGAGTCGCGCGACGCCATGGTCGCCTCCGGGGCCAACCGCGACACGCTGGAGGCCCGGTACCTGCTGGCCAACGCCCAGGTGGCCGAGGGCGAACGGGTGCTTTCCTCCGGTCTGGGCGGCGTGTACCCCAAGGGGCTGCTCATCGGCGCGCTCACCGGCATCCGGCGCGAGGACGACTCGTTGTTTGTCGAGGCGCGCATCCGCCCCACCGCCGACCTGGACCGTATCGAGGAGACGCTGATCCTCAAGGCGGCGCCGCAAGAGGCGATCGCGCCGGAGGAGTGGCGGTGAGGATCGTGTTCTGGCTTGTGGCCCTGCTGCTGGTGTTCGTGGCGCAAACCACCGCCTACCACCTGTTCCCCTGGTTGCCGGTGATGCCGGATCTGGCGCTGGCGCTGGCGCTGTTCGCCGGATTGCGGTGGGGCGCGGCGGGCGGCCTTAGGTTCGGGGCCGCGGTGGGTCTGTTCCAGGATCTGCTGTTGAGCGGGACGCTGGGCTTTGGCTTTTTCTCCAAGGCGGCGACCGGCTTTACCGTCGGCTGGTTGCGCGAGCGCTACCTTACCGACTGGGCGCTGTCCCGCGCCATCATGGCCGCCGCCGCCACCCTGGCCGATCTTATGATCTTCGACGCGCTAATCAAGGGGCTGTACGGGTTGGAGTTCGCCGAAAACCCTGTCACCCTGGCGCTGTGGCGGATACCACTCAACGTAGCCGCCGTGCTGGCCTTGCTGCCATTGCTGGAGGCGGCGGACAGGAAACTTGCCGCCCACTCCGCCTGGCGCAACGAAGAAATGCCCACGCTGGAATAATCCGCCGCTCATAAAGCGGCGGTCACACGCGGCGCTTCACCGCCGGTCCGTCACCAGCATCCACAGGCCGGTAAGGCCGAACACCACATGCGCGCCATAGGCCGCTACTTCCGGCGGCAATCTGCCCGCGCGCCCGAAGGCCACGCTCATCGAAAACATGAACCAGAACGTCACGCCGATAACCACCGCCACCACGATGCCCGCCAGCATTCCTCCCGAACGGGAGCTGCGCGCCCCCAGGGGGATGGCGAGAAGTGGCATCACCAGGGTAATCAGCGGAAACGCGATCTTGGCGTGCATGTCGGCCACGTACACCGCCGTGTTATATCCCTTGGCGCGAATGTCGCGGATGTACTCGCGGATCTGCTCCAGATTCATCTCCTCCGGATCCAGCCGCGCGCGGCCCAGGTCCTCGAGCGCCACCAGCCGGCCGTCCAGCGGCGCCTTGTCCCACCGCTGTTCCGTAAAGCGCCCGCTGGCGGCGAATTTGCGCTGGGTCAGGTTGGTGAACACCCACTGGTTGTTGACCAGTTCGGCCCCGTCGGCGGTGTAGCGGGCGCGCACGGCGCTTACCGCGCCGGAGGCGGCGATGACCGGGGCCGCCACGCGCCACAGTCCCATGCCCGCCACTTTCATGGCCACCAGCTCGCTGGTGCGCGAAAACTGCGCCATGGTCAGTACGCTGGCCAGCAGAACGCAGATGGGGGTGACGTGGAACAGCGCCATGGGGATTTTATACAGCATGTACCGCCCGATGACCGTGGGGGGCGCCTTGAACTTGAAAAAGTAACCGGCCATGTCTATGAACGTGACCATTTCGTAGAACGCCATCATCGCCAGCAGCGACAAAAGGAAGATGCGGAAAAACTCCCGCAGGATATAGCGGTCGAGGGTGAAAAACATGGCGCTCTCCTATGCGGCGGCGCGGCGCGGACGGCTCATCGCGGCTCCACGGCGCCATCCGGCATCGTAACCAGTTGGCGCGCGGCCATCAGCCGCAGCCAGCCGCTGGCGGCGTCCAGCGGGCGCAGCTTCTCGCGGATGGCCCCGAAATTGGCCAGCCCGGCCACGGGCAACCGCTTGATGACCGGCATGGTGACCGTCCTGCCTCCCAACAGCGGATTGTACTTCAAATCCATGGTCAGCGACAGGTTGCCATGCCGCGCCTCCATATCCACTTTCGCGGGCGTGGCGTAGCGCAACAGCGTCCGCGCGTTCATCACCGCCGGCGAGCTTTCCTTGGGATCAAGAAACGCAAGTATCCGGTCCACCGCCTTGCCGCCGATGCGGGTAAGGTGCGCCGCCGCGCCTATCCGGGCTATGTCCACCCCTTCGGCGGCGTCGCCCGGCGCCAGCGCCAGTTCCAGGGAAACGTCGCCGTCAATCGCCGACGCCTCGTTTCCGCCGTCCCCCAGCCGGGCAAGATCAATGCCGGTGAATACCAGCGATGTTTTAAGCGAATGCCCTTCCTCCGCCGCGGTGACCCGCGCCGACCCGGCCAAGTCGCCGCCCCAGAGCGAGGCGCGCAGCCAGTCGGCGCCGAAACTCGTCTCCCGGAAATACAGGTCCGCCACTACCCCGGCGAGGTCCACGGGGCCGGCGGCGGCGCGTGGCATGGTAACCGCGCTCCGCCGCGGCGCGCCGGCGCGCACATCGCCGAAGAACGTGGCGTCGCGGGGGGCGGCGGCGGTTGGCGCCGCGGGGCGCTCACCGGCCTGTTTTTGGCTGACGATCTGGTAGGTTTTGCTGAACGGTATTTTGCCCGAAGCGCGTTCCACCGCCACCGGCCCGCTTCGCGCCGATAATTCCGAAAACTCCGCGTCCCCGCGCAGGGCAAGCCGCTCGCCCGGCTCCAGCCGCAAGGTCACGAAGCTTTCCACCGACCCCTCGGCGGTGACATCGCCCAGCAAGGCTTGGGACTTTTCCAGCGTCAGGGTGGTGAAATTCTCCAGCGACACCCGCGCGGCGCCAAGCAGCCCGGCCGGCTTTCCCTCCAGCGCTTTTCTGATCATCGCCGCGCTCACGCCTTCCGCCTCGCCCTGGAGCGACTCGATAAAGCCAAACGCGGGGATTTCCATCACCAGCTGGTTGACCGACACCCGGCCCCGCGCGGGCAGCGCCAGATCGAATTCCACGCGCGGATCCACCGCCACGCCGCCGAACACCGCCTCGCCCTTCACCGATTGCGTCCACACGCCGCCGGCAAGGCTTACGCCCCGCTCCTCGCCGGAGCGCAGCGATACTTCCGCGTCAACCCCCTTGACGGCCACGCCGGAAAACACGCCGCCTACGCCACGCGCGGTAAACCGCGCCTCGCCCGTCAAGGGTGGCGGCCATGCCGCCTGATCCAGCGCCGGGGGGATGCTCCCTTGCGCGCGGGCTGTCATGCTTATGCCACCGGTGAGCGACTCCATTCCCGTTTTTTTGCGCGCGGGGATGGGGACCAGGGCGAACAGGGCGCGCAGATCACCCGCGCGCGCTTCCGCCCGCCCCGACAGGGCGCGGCTTTTTTCGTCATATTCGCCATCCACGGTCAGCGACGCCGCGCCGCCGAGCGACGCTTCCAGCCGGTTGACGGCGTACTTTCCCCCAGGCGGATCGCCGGAAAAGGCGATTTCGGCGCGAAGCGGCCCCTGCGGCCGGCCGATGTCCTGGGCCTCCAGCCGGTTGGCTTCCAGCGCGACGCGCGCCTCGAACACGCGGGAGGCGGGGTTGTCGGAAAGCCCCTGCGCCTCGAACCAGGCGTTATGCGCCGCAAGCCCGGTCACGCTGGCGTTTTCAACCGATCCTTTCGCCGCCACGCGAATCTGGCGGGGCCGCCAACCTGCCCCCACCCGCGCCTCGGCCTCGATCAGGGCGGAGACGCCGTCGGCTAATATTTCATGCTCCGGCGCCGTCCAGGCGGCGTCCTCAAGCTCTAGCTCGGCGGTGAGCTTGACATCCGGCCCCTTGCCGGCGCGGCCGGTGACCCCCTCGACGTTCACGCGGTAGCGAAACGCTCCGCCGCGCGCGCGTTCCACCGCCTGGCGCAGCGCGGGCAGGGTTCCCAACGCCTGGATCGGCGCGCCGCCATTCACTTCCATTTCCAGCTTTTCCTGCCCGAATGAAAGCGCCGTTCCCCGCAGGCGGACAAGCTCCAATCCCGGCGTCCTGATCACGCCGGCCAGTTTGTCAAAATTCCCTCGCGCCAACTCTCCCCCGGCGGAAAACTCAAGCGTCACCGGCCCCAGATCAAGGTTGTCATACCGCGCGTCCGCCGCGCGCGCGCGGGTGGATAGCTGGGCGCCGCCCACCCCGGCCACGGAAAGCCTTACTTCGCCGTCCACCTTGTCCAGCGCCAGCCCCGCCGCCTCAATATGGGCGGCGGCGGCGCGGGCGTTCACCGAGCCTTGGTACGATCCGCCGCGGGCATGGAATTTATCGAACTCCACCGACGCCGTGGCCCCCCGCGCCGACAGCGCGCCCGGCGCTTCGATCCGCCGGATCACCGCCTCCGCGCTCCCCGTGGCCTCCACGGTAATATCGCCTTCGCGCGCGGCGGCGCCGGTAACGCGTATCGGCCCGCCGCTGATCCGCCCCTCCGCCACGGCGCCCGCCAGTGGCGCGAATTCCGCCAGATCAAGCGCAAGCTTGTCCACGGTCACGGCGAACTCCCCTCCGCCCGCTGACTGGCGCCATCGCGCGTCCGCTTGCAGCGCGCGGCCGCCCTTGATGTCCAGCGCAAGCGCCGCCGACGCTTCCGGCGCATTCCACAGCGACGCCGACCCCCGCGCCGAAAACGCGAAGGGGCCGGGCGGCGCGCCTTTCATCCCTTCCATTTCCTTCACGGTAGAGGCCAAGTCCAGTGTTATGGCGGCGCCTCCTTCCGGCGAGAGCGACAACAGGGTTTGCCCGTCCAACGCCATGGTCAATTTCCCGCCGCTGGCGTTGACAATCTTCGCCGCCGCCCCCTTTCCAGTGGATACCCGCGCTTCCGCCGAAAGCCCTTGCGGGCCGATCTCCCCGGCGATGCGCGCATCCACCCCTTCAAGGCGCGTCACAGCCGCGCCGCCGCGCCGCTCCACCGCCAGGCCCTCGATCACCGCTTCACGCAGGATAACCGTCACCGGCGATCGGGGCGGCTCCAGCGCTCCGGCCCCACGGTCACCCGCGCCGGCCAGGATAATGGCGGGGCGGATGAGCCGCAGTTCGTCAACCTCCAGCCTCCCCCGCAACAGCGAGAGCGCGTTGAACCGCGCCGAGACCATGTCCACGCTCACCGTAACCCCCGGCGGCGCCGACAAGGTTACGCGCTCCGCGTCGAATCCCCACCCTGGCCCGGCGGTCAACTTTTCAATCCGCGCCTCGCCGCCGGTAAGCTCCGCGAGGGCGGCGGATGCGCGCTGGGCGATGTCGGGCGCGGCGAGCAGGCTTTGGATGTACCACCACGCCGCCGCGGCGATGGCCGCCGCAATGGCGAGCAGAACGCACAATCCCGCCGCAAACCATTTCGTCGCGCGCCGCAACGCGCCGCCGGACTCCCTGTTCTCCATCGGGGTATTGTATCGTGAACGGCCCGCCGATTCCGGTTGCCGCGCATGGCGGGAAAGCGCACAATACGGCGATCAGGGAATCAGCCGTCTATCCCGTCGTCAGGCTCAAAAAAGGGCGCGAGGCCAGCGCCGCCTACGGCCACCCCTGGATTTTCTCCGGCGCCATCGCGGGCAAACCCGAAGGGCTGGCCCACGGCTGTTTTGTCCACGCCGCCAACGCCGAAGGGGAAATCATCGGCACAGGCTCGTACAGTTCCAGCGGGGCCATCGCCCTGCGGCTGTTCGACGCGGGGCTGGCGGCGATAGACCGCGCGTGGCTTGTGAACCGTATCGGCGAGGCGGAGGCGCGCCGCCGCCTGCTGATGTTGGGGCCGGACACGCCCACCACGGGATACCGCGTCATCCACGGCGAAGCGGACGGCATACCGGGCCTGGTGGTTGACCGTTACGCGGACACGGTGGTGTTCCAGATCGCCACCGCCGCGCTGGACGCGATACGCCCGGACATCATCGCCGCGCTGAACGAGGCGCTGGCTCCGCGCGCCATTGTCGAGCGCAGCGACAGTTCCTCGCGCCGCGAGGAGGGTTTGGCGGAGGTCAACGCCGTCCATGCGGGCGAAGTCACCAGCCCGGTGGAATTCGCCGAAAACGGCGTGGCGCTGATGGCCGATGTGGTGGAGGGGCAGAAAACCGGATTTTTCCTTGACCAGCGCGAGTTACGCGCCCATGTGCGCGCATTGGCGAACAATAGGCGCGCGATAAACCTGTCTCCGTCCATAACGTGGACGCCTCCCAACCCGCGTTGGACATGGCGCTGGTCATGGCCGGGCGGCACGGGATCGGTGAGGGGCGCGTCACCCAGGAGCGGGCAGACGTGTTCCAGTGGGTGAGTCAGCGGCGCGAGGCGGATTACGACATGGTGATTATGGATCCCCCCTCGATCATCAAAAGCCGCAAGGACGCGGAGAACGGCAAACGCGCCTACCATTTCCTCAACCGCGCCGCCCTGCGGCTGGTGCGCGACGGGGGGATATTCGCCACCTCAAGCTGCTCGCAGCTTCTGCCGGAAGACGATTTCGCCGCGCTGTTGCGCCGCGCGGCCACGCAGTCCAACACGCGGCTTTATACCCTCACCGCGCTGCGCCAGCCGCCGGATCACCCGGTTTCGCCCTATTTCCCCGAAGGCGCCTATCTTAAAAGCTATGTGTTCGAGGTCCGGCGCAAGGCTGGTGGGGCGCCGTCCGGGGAATAAAAAAACCACCGCGTTTTCACGCGGCGGCCTTGTGATTGAACCGGAATACTACAGGCCCGCAGCCTTGCGCAAGGCGTCGGCCTTGTCCATTTTCTCCCAGGTGAAATCCGGCAGCTCGCGGCCAAAGTGGCCGTAGGCGGCCGTCTTTTCGAAAATGGGCCGGCGCAGGTTGAGCGTCTTGATGATGCCGTAGGGCGTCAGGTCGAAATGGTCGCGCACGATTTTGTGGATTTTCTCCTGCTCGACCTTGCGCGTGCCGAAGCTGTCCACCAACACGGACACCGGCCCGGCCACGCCGATGGCGTAGGCGAGCTGCACTTCGCACTGTTCCATGATCCCCGCCGCCACCAGGTTCTTGGCGATGTAGCGGCCCATGTACGAGGCGGAACGGTCCACCTTGGAGGGGTCCTTGCCGGAGAACGCGCCGCCGCCGTGGCTGCCCATGCCGCCGTAAGTGTCCACGATGATCTTGCGCCCGGTAAGGCCCGTGTCGCCGTGCGGCCCGCCGATGACGAACCGCCCCGTGGGGTTGATGTGGTACTTGATCTTGCCCTCTTTAAGCAGTTCCTTGGGCAGGGTGGGCTTTATCACCTTTTCGATGACGTCGCGGTGGAGCTGCTCGTTGGAGACGTCTTCGGCGTGCTGGGTGGATATAACCACCGTGTCTATGTGGTGCGCCTTCTTGTTGACGTATTCCACCGTAACCTGGCTCTTGGCGTCGGGGCGCAGGTAGGACATCTCCCCGCTGCGGCGCAGTTCGGTAAGCCGCAGCAGCAGCTTGTGCGCCAACAGGATCGGCAGCGGCATCAACTCCTTCGTTTCGTTGGTGGCGTAGCCGAACATCAGGCCCTGATCGCCCGCGCCCTGCTTCTCCGGCGCCTCGCGCACCACCCCTTGGGCGATGTCGGGCGACTGGGAGTGCATGGCGTTAAGCACCGCGCAGGATTTGTAGTCAAAACCCAATGACGAGTCAGTGTAACCGATGCGTTGCACTACCCGGCGGGCGATTTCGCCCAGGTCGAACCGCACCTTGGGGTCGCAGGTGTATTCACCGCCCACAAGGATCAAGCCCGTGGTGCAAAAGGTCTCGCACGCCACCCGCGCCAACGGATCCTGCGCCAGGATGGTGTCCAACACCGCGTCGGATATCTGGTCGGATATCTTGTCGGGGTGCCCCTCGGAAACGGATTCAGATGTAAACTGATAGTTGATTCTGCCCATGTTATCCCTTGGACTCCGGTACAAATACTAAAGGGTGGATTGTAACAGAAGTGACGCGCCAAACAAACATAAACCTTCAGCTTGCGTTTGCCCCCTTACGCGGGGGGGCCAAAGTATGCTTTAATAATGTTTTACCGGACAGCGTCGGTAATGGTTTTCGACAAATTCAAAGAAGAATGCGGCGTCTTCGCCGTCTTTAATCATCCCGAGGCGGGCAACCTGACCTACCTTGGGCTGTACGCGCTCCAGCACCGGGGGCAGGAATCCTCCGGCATCGTCTCCTCCGACTGGACCCAGCACCACGCCGAGGTGGGCATGGGCCACGTCAACGAGATATTCACCGAGGCGCGCATCGCCGCGCTCAAGGGGCGCATGGCCATCGGGCACAACCGTTACTCCACCCACGGCCAGTCGCTGCTCAAAAACGCCCAGCCCATCGCCATAGACTACGCCCGCGGCCCCTTGGCGCTGGCGCACAACGGCAATCTGGTCAACGCCGACGCCATCAAGGAGCGGCTCGAACGCGAAGGCTCCATCTTCCGCTCCACCATGGACTCGGAGGTCATCATCCACCTGATCGCCAAAAGCCGCGGCGCCCGCCTGCAAGACCAGGTGGCCGACGCCTTGCGGCAAGTGGAGGGCGCCTTCTCGCTGGTGATCATGGGCGCCAAGGAACTTATTATCGCCCGCGACCCCTATGGGTTCCGCCCCCTGGCCATGGGCCGGCTGGGCAAGGCCTATGTCTTCGCCTCGGAGACCTGCGCGTTTGACCTGATCGAGGCCGGCTACGTGCGCGACGTCAAGCCGGGCGAAATGCTGGTGATCAACGAGGACGGGATTTTCTCCTCGTTCCCCTTCGCGCCCGCCCCCACGCACCACTGCATTTTTGAATTCATCTACTTCGCCCGGCCGGACTCCAACATTTTCGGCGAGAACGTCCATACCATCCGCAAGCGGTTCGGCCGCAAGCTGGCGCAGGAAAAACCGGTTCAGGCCGATTACGTTATTCCCGTGCCAGACTCCGGCGTGGTGGCCGCTCTGGGCTACGCGGAGGCCTCCGGCATCCCCTTCGAGAAAGGGATCATCCGCAACCACTATGTGGGCCGCACGTTCATCGAGCCGGCCCAGTCCATCCGCCACTTCGGGGTGAAGATCAAGCTCAACCCGGTGCGCGAAGTCATCAAGGGCAAAAGCGTCATCGTGGTGGACGACTCCATCGTGCGCGGCACCACCTCGCGCAAGATCGTCAAGATGATGCGCGACGCGGGCGCGCGCGAGGTGCACATGCGCATCTCCAGCCCCCCCACCACCCACTCGTGCTTCTACGGCATAGACACGCCCACCCGCTCCGAACTGATCGCCGCCACTTACTCGGTGGAGGAGACGGCGCGCTTCTTGGGCGCGGACTCCCTGGCGTATTTAAGCGTCGAGGGGATGCTCTCCGCCGTGCACGAGCGCCGCAACGATTATTGCACCGCCTGCTTCAACGGCCGCTACCCGGTGACCACCGGCATCGTGGAAAGCCAGTTGGCCCTCCTCGACCGCAGGCCGGAGCATCCTGTCACCGCGGCGAAGTGATTATTACTTCCCGCGCGAGCGTTCACCCACGGCCGTCATGAGCGGCAACCTTCGGCCCGCGCTGTTGGCGGCGGGGCGCCTGTTGCGCCTGTACCTGACCCCGGTGGCGCTGTTCACCAGCGCGTTGTTTATCTCCCGCGTGGCGCTGTACGCCCTTAACGTGCCCCGGCTGGGGCTTTCCCCCGCGGAGGCCGTGGAGCCACTGCTGCGCGGCTTGCGGTTCGACATCGCCACGGCGTTCATCATCAGCGCGCCATTCCTGTTGTTCCTTTTTATCCCTGGCCGCGCGGCGGGACGCATCGCCGAGTGGCTTGCCCTGCGCGCGCTTTTGGCCGTCCACCTGGGACTGTCCGGCTACCTGCTGTTTGACATCAATTTTTTCGCCGACACGCGCCGCCACTTGGCCCACGAGCCGATCATGGCCCTGGGCACGGCGGGCGCCGTCGTCTGGACGGGGCTGTACGCTTTCGCGGGGCAGGTGGCGGTACTTTTCATGATGATGGGCGCCTATGGCTGGCTGTACCTGCGGCTTATCCGCACGGCAGGCGCCCGGCCCGAACTTTCCTCCAGACCGCGATTCACCCGCGCCGCCGCATGGTCCGCCGCGCTGCTTGCGGCCATCGCGTTAACCGTCATTGGCGCGCGGGGCGGATTGCAGTATAAACCCCTCAACGTGCGCGACGCCTTCGCCAGCGCCCGCGAGGCTTCCGGCAACCTGTCGCTCAACGGGGTGTACACCACCCTGCAAGCCGCCTATGAATACTCCAGGGGCGGGCGCATACGGACCGCCGCGCTCACTCCGGAACAAACCGCCGCTGTCGTCGAGCGCATCGTCGCCAAGGACATCGAGCAAACCGATCCCGCGTATCCGCTGTTCCGCCGTTACCGTTTCTCCCCCAACGAGACGCGGCGCAAGAACGTGGTGCTGTTCATCATGGAAAGCTGGACGGCGCGCTACATCGCCTCCCTCGGCGGCAAAACGGCGGCCACGCCATTTTTCGACACGTTGGCGGGCGAGTCGCTGTTGATGAACAATTGCCTGGCCAACGCCCAGCGCACCTTCGAAGGGGTCACCGCCTCCGCCGGCTCGTTCCCCACCTGGAACTACCTTATCATCGGCCGCAGCGGGCTGGCCTACCAAACCCGCCAGCGGCCCGTGGGCGACGTGTTCGCCCGCCTGGGGTACGACACCCTGTTCATCCACGGCGGGCCGCGCAACACCTTGGGGCTGGAAGGTATCGTCCAGCGGCTCGGATTCCAACGGCACGTCAGCATGGAGGATTTCACCAAGGAGGAGTACCACCACGACGGCGCCTGGGGCATGTACGACGAGAACACCTTCCGCAAAGCACACTCGATTTTCGCCGCCCAGAAACGCCCGTTTTTCTCCGTGGTCCTTTCGCTCACCTCGCACCTGCCGTTCAATCTCCCCTCACCGGAGTTCGACCTGCATACGGACCAGCAGGGCGATCTGCGCCAGTTCCTCAATTCCTTAAGCTACGCCGACTATTCGCTTGAGAAATTCTTCGAGCTGGCCCGCGCCTCGGACTATTATAAGGACACCCTTTTTGTCATCGTGGCCGACCATGTGGCCGGGTTCTACGTGGACGAGAACATGCGCGACAACTACCGCATCCCCCTTCTGTTCCACGACGGCGGCGGAGGCCTGAACGGGGTGGAGCAAAAAGTGGTCAGCCAGTTCGACATCATCCCCTCCATCCTGCATCATCTGCGCGTGTCTGAACCGTTCACCGCGTGGGGCAAGTCGGTGTTCGCCCAAGGGCCGCGCGCCGCCATCCTGCCGCGCGGACCGATGCGGCTGTATATCGAGGAACCCTACATGCTGGAAGCGGACGACGATCACCTGTTCCGCCTGCTCGATCTTTTTGAAAGCCCCATCAACGATCTGCAAGGGGCAAAACCGGAACAGGCGGCGCGGATGAGAAAAGCGATGGATGATTACGTGGCGTTCAGTGAAAACCTGATCGTCCAGAACCGGCTGGCCCCGCCGGAAAAATAAGCGCCGCCCGCGCCGGGGGAAAGCGCGGACGGCTTACCGCGGAGAGGAGCTAAAAATCCACGCCGAACCGGAGCAACGTCGCGTCGCTCTGGTCGCGTTCAAATCCCACTTTCACGTTATCGCCCATGGGGTACAGCGCGATGAACCGCGTCCCGTCAATGAGCGACATCTCCATCCCACCGGCGAAATGCGTCATTACGTTCAGGTTGTGCGCCGGAGAAATGCCCAGTATCAGTGAGAACATCCGCTCGCCCGCGGGGGCTTCACCCGCCCCGGCGAAATACGCCGGAACCATCTCGCCCGCCTCCGTCCGGTACAGCTCAAACGGCCGCGTATAAGGCTCCAGCGCGTCACGCAACCGCGCCACCACCTTTATCTGCATCAGCATACCGGACGCCGCCTGATAGGCATGGTCACGCGCCAGCGCCTCGCGGAAACGAAGCTCGGTCAACGAATCGCCGCCCGTGTCACCCGTGCGCAGCATGTCCAGCCGCGCCCGCTCGCCCGCGTAGGAAAGTAGCGGGTTACGCTCATTTACCGACAGAATCCCGCGATCCACCAGGTCGCGCAGGAACGAGGCGCGCTCAAACACCCCTGCCGGGGTCTGGGTGGAGTCACGGAAATAGGAGTAAATCGCGCTTTCGAAAGCCGTGTTACGGCCTTCGGCGGTCAACGACTGCGCTTCCGCGGACACGGTAAACCACGGCCCCATGGCCAAAGCCAAGGCCGTTACCATCATCAGCGATCCGAAGCGTTTCATACTGCTACTCCCGTATATAGTATATGCAATTTGTACGCCAAAAGCAAATCGGGCGGCATTGGAAACGCATTGAAAAATAAGAACGAGAAGTAGCATGGGCGCGGCAGGACGTTATGTGTATGAAAATATAGACGATATTATGTCAATCAGATACGCTTATCCGTCAAAATCATCATCTTCAAACTGTTCTTCATTATTCACAAATTCAGATAACCATTGGGCAAGCTCGTCAAACGGCACGGAATGTTGCTCTCCGGTCTTCATAATCCGCACGGTAGCTACATTTTTTGTCAGCTCGTCATCCCCGACAATGACGGTCACCATGGCGCCGGATTTGTCCGCTTTTTTCATCTGGTTCTTCAGTTTTCCGCCGCCGAAAGCCCGGTCGGCGAAGATTCCCGCCACGCGCAGGTTTTGGGCCACCTCGAACACCTTGTCGTCCACCAGAACGCTTTCTCCGGCGCCCACGACAAACACGTCGGGCGCGTGTTCCAAGTCTGGCCCGCCTTCAAGGAGCGTGATGAGCCGTTCAATCCCCACGGCGAACCCGATGGCGGAGGTGGGGGGGCCGCCGAATTCCTCCACCAGCCCGTTGTAGCGCCCGCCGCCGGCGATGGCGTTTTGCGCTCCCAACCGGCTTGATGTCACCTCGAAAGCGGTGCGGGTGTAGTAATCCAGCCCACGCACCAGCCGCGGATCCAGGGCATAGGCCACCTG
Source organism: Nitrospinota bacterium (assembly GCA_016207925.1). Classification (GTDB taxonomy): domain Bacteria; phylum Nitrospinota_A; class UBA7883; order UBA7883; family UBA7883; genus JACQZB01. Next base: position 2,455 of record JACQZB010000137.1, on the reverse strand, counting down.
CTGGCTTTCCAGCAGGGCGCGCACGCGGCCAAAGTGGGTCCGGCACCCCTCGCACAGGTGATCGCCGATCACCGGCGCGTCCTTGACCGCCTCCTGGCAACTGGGCGATTTGCAATCAAGCGCCCGCAACGGGTTGCGCCCAATGCGTCCGCGGCAGTTGTCGCACAGCCGGGTCAGCCGCGTCTGCAAAAACGCCGTCAGCGCGGCGCGGTAGGACGGCCGGCATGCGGGGCAACCCAGCGAATTGAGCCTTACTTCCAATCCGCCCACCCCCACCCCGGTGAGGAAGGTCACCAGCAGCAGGATGGTTTCGGCGTCCACCGCCGGATCGTCGGAGCCGAACACCTCCGCGCCGATCTGGTGAAATTGGCGGAACCTGCCGGCCTGGGGGCGTTCGGCGCGGAACATGGGGCCAAGGTAGTAATATTTCTGCACGCCGCCGCGCCCGTACAGGCTGTTCTCCACGTAGGCGCGGACCATGGACGCCGTCCCTTCGGGGCGCAGGGTCAAGGACTCGCCGCCCCGGTCCTGGAAGGTGTACATCTCCTTTTCCACGATGTCGGACGTTTCGCCGATGGAGCGGGCGAACACTTCCGTCTTCTCGAAAACCGGCAGGCGGATTTCCTGGTAGTTGTAAGTGGAGAACAGCAGACGCGCCAGGCTTTCCACCTCCAGCCAGCGGATGGACTGGGCCGGCAGTATGTCCTTGACGCCCTTGACGCGGGTTATTAGTTCCTTGCCCATTGAGTTACGCCTGTTGAACAATCACGCCGATTGTAGCAAGTTTACAAGTTCGGGGAGGATTTTTCCCGACGGTCCGCGCAGAGAAACATCGGCCAAGTGCGTCACCGGCGTTTCTTCCACGTTCACCTCCACTACCATCGCGCCATGTTCCTTGGCGATGCCCACCAGGCTGGCCGCGGGTTGCACCGCCGCCGCCGTGCCGATGACGAAGAACAGTTCCGCCTCCCGCGCGGCGGTGAACGCTTGCTCCAGCACGTCCGGATCCAGCGACTCGCCGAACCATACGATATGGGGCCGCAGCAGGGCGCCGCATCCGGGGCATCGGGGCGGAATTTCGGGCAGGGGCGCTTGGCGGTTTTCGCAGATGCTTCCCTCGCGGACGCAACGGGTCAGCCAGATGTTGCCGTGCATCTCCACCGGGGCGGTGGACCCCGCCGCGCGGTGCAGCCCGTCCACGTTCTGCGTGATCAGCGTGAAGCGGGGGAAGATTTTTTCCATTTGCGCCAGCGCGTAATGGCCGGGATTGGGCGCCAGCGGCGCGATGAGCGACCGGCGCCAATCGTACCATTCCCACACCAGCTTGGGGTCGCGGGCGAAAGCTTCCGGCGTGGCGAGGTCCTCGGCGCGGAAGCTGCGCCATAACCCATCCTTGCCGCGAAAGGTGGGGACGCCCGACTCCGCCGACACCCCCGCGCCGGTGAGCGCCGCCGCGCGCCGCGCCTGTTTCATGCGCCGAAGGTCGCCGGGAGAAATGTTCAGCGTCATTCCGGCATTATATGCGCCGATAGCAAGCGAGGGCGAGGCTGTAGCCTCGCCCTCGATAGGAAACGGCGCGCCCGCGATTAATGAATCTGTTTGCCGTTGGCGCTCACCTCGCCGGTCACTTCCACCGCGCGGGTCAAGGTGTCCAGCACCGGGCAGTGACCCTCCACCGTGGCCACCAGGTTCTTGAGCGTGGCCTCGTCGGCGGGGCTTTTGATGATGGTCTTGTACTGTATCTTGGAGTAGCCGGAGGGGATGCTGGGATCCATCCCGAACAGGCCGCGCAGATCCAGGTAGCCCTTGACCTCCACCTTCACCTGATCCAACTTGACCCCCATCACCGAGGCGTAGGCGCCGTACATGATCTCCTGGCAGGTGCCCAAGGCCGCCAACAACAGTTCCACCGGGTTGGCGCCCTTGTCGGTCCCGCCCAGGATCGGCGGCTCGTCAATGGTCATGGCCGGGAATTCGCGGATCTGCGCGCGGCATTCCACGTTGGTCACCAATTCGGTGTCGGCGCGGAACACCGCCTTGGCCGCTTCCGGCTTTTGCTTGATTTGTTCGATAACGCCCAACAGAGAATTTTTGAGAGCTTCAGACATAACAACCCCCGCCAATAAAGTTTTACATCTGCCTTTTCCAGGGATGAAAAGGCGGTTGACCCCGGTCATCATTATAGCCGGTTTCGCGCGTGGACGCAGACGAAATGACGGGCGGGGTTCAGCCCCGGGCGTCGTAGGCCGTCAGCGCCTCATACGCCTGCCGGGCGGTTTTTGCGGATAACAGCTTGCGGGTCAATTCGTCGTTTTTCAGCGCGCGCACGATGGCCGCCAGAAGCTGCAGGTGCTCCCGCGGCGCCCGCTCCGAGGCGATGATCATGAACACCAGGCGCACCGGCTGGCCGTCAATGGCGTCGAAATCCACCGGCTCGGCCAGCCCCGCGGCGGCG
>JACQZB010000128.1 GCA_016207925.1 Nitrospinota bacterium | reverse complement strand
CGGGCGCGACCTCGATCTGCTGCGCAAGCTTGTCCGGGTGGACTCCGCCGATGGCTATTACCTTGTCCAGCGCCACTACCTGGCGGGGGCGGGGTACGACAATTGGCGGCCGGCGGAAGGAGCGTATCCCGAACGCGAGCGCGGATACGAAGGCTTCGCCGACAACTATGCCCTGCGCCTGTTCCGCAACCTGCCCCATCTGCGCTACGAGGGGCGCGTGCACGAAATCCCGGTCAGCGGCGATCCCGCGGCCCGTTTCGTCACCGTCAAGACACAGATCGTTATCCACCACTATGGCAAGGTGGAGCTTGGCGCAAGAGTGGAAGCCAAGAAACATCAGTATCTGGAACTCAACCGTCTCAAGGCGCGGGAGCGGCCCAATGACGCCAAGGCGCAATTCGAACTCGGGATGCAGTTGCACGAGTTGGGCCGGTGGGAAGAATGCCTGGCCCCCTTCCGCCGGGCGTATGCGCTGGACCGGCGCTATGCCGATGCGCTGTATTACGAGGGCAACGCGCTGTTCAAGCTTGGCCGCTCCGGCGAAGCGCGGGCGCGTCTTGTGTTGCTGACCGGGGCGGAGCCGCGTCACGCGGACGGATGGGTGGCGCTGGCAGGCGTCGAGCGCGAAACGGGCCGTCACGCCCAGGCGCTTGCCGCGTTTGACAAGGCCCTGGCCGTCCGGCCGGACCTGTTCAGCGCCTGGTTCAACAAGGGGGCGCTGCTGTTGTCGCTGGCGCGGTTTAAGGAAGCGCTCCCCTGCCTTGAGCGGGCGGCGGCGCTGATGCCCGGTTATGAGCCGGCCCGCTTTGGCCTGTGGCAATGCCTCCTGTTGTTACGCCGGTTCGAGGAAGCGGGTACGCGGATGCTACAATGGCAGGTCACGGGCAAGGAATTGCCCGGCATGGTGGCCATGGCCGCCGCGCAATATGTGGAAGGCGGCGACTACCAGCTGGCGGAACAGGCGCTGGAACCGCTGGTTGAGGCTTTGGACCGCGCGGACGCGGCGGCGCTGTTGGGCGCGGCGCTGCTGGCGCAGGGCAAGGTGGATGGCGCGGAGCGGTGGCTGCGCCGCGCGGTGGCGCTCGATCCCGCGTACAATGACGCGCGGGTGAACCTGGCCCAACTGCTGGAACTGTATCGCAAGCAGCCGCATGAGGCGGCCCGCTTGTACGGAGAAGCGTTAAAGTACGATCCCGAAAATGAACTATGCAAACAAAAACTAGCGCGGCCGCGGCCTGCGCGCTGACCGTCCTGCTGTGGGCCGCCGCCTGCCAGAAAACCGATACCGGGGCCGTTTCGCCGCCCTCGGCTGAAACCACCTTGGCCACCGCGGGCGGCAAGGTCGTCACCCTGGGCGAATTCAACCGGGAGTATGAGCGCTACAAAACCCAGTTGCACCTGGACGAGATCAAGGACGGGCCGGAAGACCGGCAGATCAGAAAAACCGTGCTCGAACGCATGATCAACGACATGCTGCTCCTTGCCGAGGCGGACCGCATGGGTGTCACCGTCACCGAGGAGGAGTTGAAAAACGAAATCACCGCCCTGCTGGGCGAGTACGACCAGGCCCGCCTCACCCTGAACCTGGGCAAGATGGGCATCAGCTACGGCCAGTGGAAAACCGACGTGGAGAAGGGGATGCGCATCCGCAAGCTGGTGCTCCAGCAGATAGACGCGCGCATCGGCGTCACCCCGGCGGAAGCGCGCGCGTACTACGACGAGAACGCCGACGAGTTCCACTGGCCGGAGCGCGTGCGGGCGTTGCAGATCATGGTCAACGACGAGACGGCGGCGGAGCAGATCAGAAAGAAGCTTCTGGCCGGGGCCGATTTTGCTACAATAGCCAAGGAACGCTCCCAAAGCCCCGACGCCGCCACGGGCGGCGATCTGGGGTATTTCAGCAGAGGGCAGATGCCGCCGGAATTCGAGGAGGCGGTGTTCAACCTCAAGGCCGGGCAGATTTCGGAAGTCATCGAATCTATCTACGGCTTCCATTTGTTCAAGGCCGTCGGGCGTGAAAGCCCGCGCATGATGACGTTCGACGAAGCCCACGAGCGCATTCGCGCGCTCCTGGTATCACGTAAACGCGAAGAGGAATTCAACCGGTGGATCGAAAACCTTCGAACGCAAGCCAACGTAAAGGCGAATCTCGCCTTGCTGGCGCCCTCCTCCTCGTAGCGGCGCTGGCCGTGGCCGCCTCCGCGTCCGCGGAGGTGGTGGAGCGCATCGTGGCCAACATCAATGGGGAGATCATCCTGCTCTCCGAACTGCGCGAAAAAACGGACCTGATGCGCGAAATCGGCCGCCAGCGCGGTGAGCCGTTCAGCGGCTCCGAGCGCGAGGCGCTGCGGGACATGATTGACGAAAAAATCGTGCTGTTCTACGCGGGCGAGAAGGAGATGAAAGTCGCCGATTCGGAGGTTGACCAGGCCGTGGAGCGGATCAAGGAACGCAACGGGCTTTCCACCGCCGCCCTTGAAACCGCGCTCAATGCCCAGGGCACGACGATGGAGAAGCTGCGCGATACCTTGCGCGACCAGATACTTATCCAGAAAGTGACCGGCTTTGAAGTCGGCGCTCCCCAGGTCAGCGACGCGGAGGTCCGCATCGAGTACGAGCGCCGCCCCGAACGCTACATGACGCCCGCCCGCGCCCGCGCCCGCCACATCATTCTGCTCGCCGGCGAGCGCTCCAGCCAGGCGGAATTCGAACAGGCGCACAAGACCGCGGAACGGCTGCTTGCCGAGCTTCGCGCGGGCGCCGATTTCGCCGGAGTGGCCCGCAAGAACAGCCAGGACGCCTCCGCCCGCCTGGGGGGCGACCTGGGGTGGTTCGGCCGCGGCGAGATGACGCCGGAGTTCGAGCAGGCGGTGTTTTCCATGAAGCCGGGCGAAGTCCGCGGGCCGGTGCGGACCCAATTCGGGCTGCATATCATCGAGCTGTTGGGGCGCGAAGACCCCCAACCTGTGCCGTTCGACAAAGCCAAGGACGCCATCCGGCAGGCCTTGGAGCGGCAGGGGTACGAACAGCGCCGCTCCGCGTGGATGGAACGCCTCCGCGGGCAGGCGTATATCGAGGTGCTGTACTGATGGAAAAGGTGAAGGCGCTGGGGCTGCTCTCCGGCGGGTTGGACAGCAATCTGGCCACGCGCGTCATGCTGCGGCTGGGTTTCGAGGTGACGGCGCTCAACTTCTCCAGCCCATTCTGCAATTGCACGCGCAAGGATCACGGCTGCAAGAACGAGGCGAAACGCCTCGCCGATGAACTGGGCATCCCGGTCCGCGTGGAATTCATGGGGCAGGAGTACCTCGATCTCGTGCGCAACCCCAAGCACGGCTACGGAAAAAACCTCAACCCCTGCGTGGACTGTCGCATCATGATCTTCCGCCGCGCCAAGGACGTGATGGAAGAAACCGGCGCCGCCTTCATCTTCACCGGCGAGGTGGTGGGCCAGCGGCCCATGTCCCAAAAGCTCGACCGCATGAACCTGATTGACCGCGAGGCCGGGCTTACCGGCTTGGTGGTGCGGCCCCTTTCGGCGAAACTGCTGTCCCCCACCATCCCCGAACAGCGGGGGATCATTGACCGCGAAACCATGCTCGCCATCCAGGGCCGTTCGCGCAAGGACCAGATACGCCTTGCCCGCGAGGAATTCGCCATGAGCGAAAACCTGTGCTCTTCCGGCGGCTGTATGTTGACCGACGCCCATTTCGCCCATCGTATGCGCGACTTGCTCGATCACGACGCGCAAGCCGGGGTCAAGGACGCGCGCCTGCTGCGGCTGGGCCGCCACTTCCGCATCTCCCGGAGGCTTAAAATAGTGGTCGGGCGCGACGAGAAGGAAAACGGCAAGCTCGAACGCATGGCCGCGCCGGAGGATTTTGTGTTCCATCCCGACGAGGCTTCCGCCGTGCGCGGGCCGTTGAGTGTCGCCAAAGGGACGTTTGGCAGGGACGATCTGGCGCTTATCGGCGCCATTGTGGCGCGTTATTGCGACGGCGCGGGCGACGCGCCGGCGTCCATACGCTACCGCCGCAAAGGCGGCGGGCCGTCGTGGGTCATCGCCGCCCGCCCGGCCACCGAAGCCCAACTTGCCCAATGGCGCGTGTGAAGGACAAGTGACGGAGACGCGAATATGAACGAACGCCGCCGCGTATATTTCGACCATAACGCCACCACGCCGGTGCATCCCGCCGTGCTCGAGGCGATGCTGCCCTACCTCAAGGAGCAGTACGGCAACCCCTCCTCCGGCCACCAGTTCGGGCGCGCCGTGCGCAACCGCATCGCCGAGGCGCGCGAGATCGTGGCCGCCGCGCTGGGGGCCAAGCCCGCGGAGATTTACTTCACCAGCGGCGGCACGGAGTCCGACAATCTGGCGATAAAGGGCTATGCGTGGGCCAATCGCAAGACCAATGGCGGCGCCATCGTCACCAGTTCCATCGAGCATCCGGCGGTGCTCGAAGTGGTCAAGTACCTCGGCAAGAACGGCTTCCAGACGCGGATCCTCAAGGTGGGACCCGACGCGCTGGTTGACCTCGGCGAAGTCCGCGAGGCGCTGGACGCCGGCGTAGCGCTGATAAGCGTCATGCACGGCAACAACGAGGTGGGTTCCATCCAGCCCGTCGCCGAAATCGCCGCCATGGCGAAAGAACGCGGCGCGGCCATGCACACCGACGCGGTGCAGACCTTCATGAAAATCCCCGTCAAGGTGGACGAACTGGGCGTGGACATGCTCTCGCTGTCCGGCCACAAGATCAACGCGCCCAAGGGCGTCGGAGCCTTGTACGTTCGCAAGGGGATCAAGCTCACCCCGCTCAACCACGGCGGCCACCACGAACGCGGCGTGCGCGCGGGCACCGAGAACGTCCCCGGCATCATCGGGCTGGCCAAGGCGGTGGAACTGGGCGTGGCGAACATGGAGGAAAACGCGCGGCGCGCCCGCGAACTGCGCGATGAGCTGGAAAGGCGCATCCTGGCGGAGATACCCTTCGTCATCGTCAACGGCCACCGCGAACGGCGCACCCCCAACACCCTCAACGTCACCTTCGAATGCGTGGAGGGCGAGGCGCTGCTGATCAACCTGGACATGGCAGGCATCGCCATCTCCACCGGCTCGGCGTGCAGCTCCGGCTCGCTGGACCCCTCGCACGTGCTGATGGCCATGGGCATCCCCCATGAACTGATCCACGGCAGCCTGCGCTTTTCCGTGGGACACGAAAACACGCGCGAGGACATTGACTACGTGATGCGCCACCTGCCGCGCATCATCGCCTCGGTGCGCGAAATCTCCCCCCTGTGGGACGTGAAAAACCAGCGCGTGGTCTCCGTGGAGGAAGCCGCGGCCGGCGCCCGCATCGCCCGCAAGTAAATGGCCGCATCGCGCGAACGCTACGGCGCCATCGTCATCGGCGCGGGGCTGGGCGGGCTTGCCGCCGCGGCGCGCCTGGCGCGGGCGGGCGTCCCCGTCCTCGTCATCGAACGGCACACCGCCGTGGGCGGGTTCGCCACCACCTTCCGGCGCGGGGATTACACCTTTGAAGTCAGCTTGCACGAGTTGGACGCGCCTTATTACGGCGCCGTCAAGCGCCAAATGTTCGAGCAGCTTGGCGTGTACGACGGCGTGGAGTTTGTCAAAATCCCCGAATTTTTCCGCTACCGCAAGGGCGATGTTGACCTGACGGTCCCCCATGACGCCAAGGGCGCCATTGAAGCGTACGCCGCGCAGTGGCCCGCGGAGCGAAAAGGCATCCGCCGTTTTTTTAACGCCGTTATGGGCATCGCCCGTGAAGTCAACCGGCTCCCCCTGTCGCCCTTGGGCATGGCGCTTGCCCTTCCCGTGTTTCCGCTGCTGTACCCGCGATTGATGTTCAACCAGCGGACCACCGTCGCGGATATGTTGCGCCATGTGCGGGACGAGGATCTGAAAATGGCCCTGATGGCCAACCTCGGCTATTACCACAACGACCCTGCCACCGCCTCCGCGCTGTATTACGGCGTCGCGCAAGGCAGCTACCTGGAAGGCGGGGGGTATTACATCAAGGGCGGTTCGCAGAAGCTTTCCGATCACCTGGCGCGCGTGGTCGCGGAAAACGGCGGCGAGGTCGCCACCCGCCACCAAGCCATCCGGTTGATCGTGGAAAACGGACGCGCCACCGGAATTGAGTACGCGCGCGTATCGGGCGAGAAGGGGGTTGTCCATACCGCCCGCGCGCCGGTGGTGGTCGCCAACGCTGCGGTTCCGCTGGTGGTCAACAACATGGCCCCGGAGGCGTTTGACCCGGAGTATCGCGCCCGCGTCAAGGCGCTGGAAACGGGGCCGTCCATAACATCCGTGTACCTCGGCCTGCGGACATCGTTGCGCGAATTGGGAAACCGCGCCTACGTCACCATAACGGTTGATCCCCGCGTAACATCGCTGGCGGAACTGGCCTCGCCCGGCCATGAACTTTTTGAGCGCGAATTTTCCTTCGCTGATTACAGCCAGATTGACTCCGGCCTGGCGCCCGCGGGCAAAGGCGTGGTCAGCGTCGCGGCGCTTGACCGGCTGGAGCGCTGGGAGGGACTGTCCAGTGACGAATATCGCGCGCGCAAGGAACGGGTGGCCGCCCGCGCCATCGAACGCCTGGAGGCGCTGGTTCCCGGCGCGGCGCGGGCCGTGGAGGTGGTGGAGGTGGGGACGCCGAAGACCATAATGCGCTTTACCGCCAATCCCGGCGGCGCCATTTACGGCTTCGCGCAGACGCCCGGACAAGCCGGCAGGTTCCGCCTGCCGGTGCGTTCCCCGTTGCCCGGATTGTACTTCGCGTCCGCGTGGGCCATGCCCGGCGGCGGATTCACCGGCGCATTGATGTCCGGCTGGTTCGCCAGCCAGGAAATATTGCGCCGCGAGAAAAGCTATCTGGCGCGCGCCGCCAAATAATCGGCCACGATCCGCGCGTGGTCGAACACCAGCGGGGGCGGATTCTCCGGACGGAACAGGCGCGCATGGCGCGCGTCGTCGCCCCCTTGCGGCTCGCCCGCGGCGCGCGCGGCGAACACCACGGACACATTGTGCTGACGCGGATCGCGCGCGGGATCGGAATACGCGCCAAGCTGTCGAAGCAGTGTAACGTCCAGCCCCGTTTCCTCCTTCGCTTCGCGGACGGCGGCCTGCTCCAGCGTTTCGCCGTAGTCCACGAACCCGCCCGGCAGCGCCCAGCCATGCGGCTCATGCGCCCGCTCGATGAAAACGATTTTGTCTTCGATCTCGATGATGATGTCCACCGTCAGCCATGGGGAGCGCCAGGTCTCCACCACGGCGCCGCAGGTGGGGCAGGTAAGGCCGCGTTTCATGCAGGCCCGCGCATCGCCGTTTCCAGCGCGGCGAGAAATCGGTCATTTTCCAAGGGCGTCCCCACGGTCACGCGGAAACAATCGTCCAGCCGCGCCGCCCCCTTGAACCAGCGGACGCGCACTCCCTCCCGCAGAAGCGTATTGAACATGTCTTCCGCGCCGCGCGCGATCCGCATAAGGATGAAGTTGGCTTGCGAGGGGAACGCCGTCACGCCGGGTATCGCGGCCAGCCGCGCGGCCATGCGTTCCCGCTCGGCCGCCACCGCCTTGAAGGAAGGCGCCACAAGGCTCCAACTGTTCGCCGCCTCGGCGGCCGCCGCCTGCGTGACCGAGTTGATGTTGTAGGGCAGCCGCGTCTTGTTCACCTCGGCCAGCAGGCGCCGGTCGCCCATCAGGTAACCCAGCCGCAATGCCGCGAACCCCACCTTGGACAGCGTCCGCAGGATCAGGACGTTGGGCCGGTCGCGGAATAGCAAGCCGTAGGGGCGCGCGGCGTAGTCAATGTACGCCTCATCCACCACCACGGCGCCGGGGCTGGCCTCGATGACCGCCTTGACCGCCTCGTCCGGGTAGCGCGCGCCCGTGGGATTGTTCGGCGTGGCGATGAACACGATCTTGGGCCGCGCGCGGGCGATGTCGTCAATCACGCGCTCCACATCCAGCGACCAGTCATTGCCAAGCGGCGTTTCCACGCATTCCACGTTGAGCCAGTTCGCGATGATGCGGTACATCGAAAACGTGGGTGTTGGGGTGAGTACGCGGTCGCCCGGATCGCACAACGCCGCGATCAATGACTGGATCGCCTCGTCGGAGCCGTTGCCGGGCAGGATTTCATGTTCATCCACCCCGTCCTTGCGCGCCAGCGCGCGGCGCAGAAGCGTCGCCTCCATGTCCGGATAGCGGTTCAGCGCCGTGCCGGCCATTATCACCATCAGCCGCTCATGCAGCTCCGGCGGAGGAGGGTAGGGCGACTCGTTGGCGTCCAGGATCACCTCGCTGGGCGTCTGCTCCACGTGGTAGGCGAGAATATCCCGGACGCGGGACCGCGCCAGCGCGGCGGGATCGGAGGGCCGTTTGGTTTTGTCCATGACCCGGCTATTGTACCGCCGCGAAGGTCACCGGCGCATCCTGACGGCCACGGCGCGCGCGTGGGCGGTCAGGCCCTCCAGTTCCGCCAGCGCCATCACCGGTTCAGCCAGCGCCTCGAACGCCTCGCGCGTAAACTCCAGGGCGCTGGTGCGCTTGACGAAGTCATACACGCCCAAGGGCGAGGAGAACCGGGCCGCGCCTCCCGTGGGCAGCACGTGGTTGGGGCCGGCCATGTAGTCGCCCAGCGCTTCGGGTGTCCATGGGCCGGCGAACACCGCCCCGGCGTTTTCCACCCGCGCCAGACCGTCGCGCGCGCCGCGTATGAGAAGCTCCAGGTGTTCCGGCGCGATCAGGTTCGCCACGCGGAACGCCTCATCCAGGTCCTTGACCACGAAACAATGGCCGTGCCGCTTAAGGCACGCTTCGGCGATCTTCCGGCGCGGCAGCGCTTTAACCTGCGCCGCCGTCTCGCGCGCCGCGGCGCGGGCCACCGCGGCGGACGTGGCCACCAACAGCGGCCAGGCGTTCTCGTCATGCTCCGCCTGGGACAACAAATCGGCGGCGATAACCGCCGGATCGGCGCTGTCGTCCGCGAGAACCAGTATCTCGCTCGGCCCGGCGATCATGTCAATATCCACCTTGCCGAACACCCGCCGCTTGGCCTCGGCCACGTAGGCGTTGCCCGGCCCCACGATCTTGTCCACCGGCGCGACGCTGCGCGTTCCGTACGCCAGCGCCGCCACCGCCTGCGCACCGCCCACCTTGTACACCTCGTCCGCGCCGGCAAGCCGCGCCGCCACCAGCGTGGCGTGGTTCAATTCGCCCCGCGGCGCGGGCGTGACCATCACCACCCGGCCCACGCCGGCGATGCGCGCCGGAATGATGTTCATCAACGCCGAGCTGGGGTACGACGCCTTTCCGCCCGGCACGTACACTCCCGCCGACGCCAGCGGACGCAGCATCTGCCCCATCGCCGCGCCGCCGGAGGTCACCGACCACGATTGCTCCCGCTGCCGCTCGTGGAACTCCCGTATCCGCCGCGCGGCCAGTTCCAGCGACGCTACCACCTTCGGGCCGGTGGACTTGAACGCCCAGTCGAATTCACGCTCGGAGACGCGGACGGTTTTGGGTGATAGCGCCGCTCCGTCGAACTTCTTGGTATAGGCGAACAGCGCCCGGTCGCCGTCCCGCCGCACGGCGGCGATGATCTTTTCCACCGCCCGGCCCACGGACGGATCAATGGTTTCCATACGCATGGCGATTCTTTTCACCGCCGCGGCGTAGCCCGGTTTTCCTTGCGTGAATATTTTCATCGCGCCATCTCCGCCGAAAGCGACAGCGACAGCCTCGCCGTCTCACCCCCCGCCAGCCGCAAGGGGAACAGCGCCACCACGCACGAGCCTTGGTACGTGCGCTCGAAACCCGATTCCGACTGTGACACCGTTTCCACCGGAAACCGCCAAACATCGAACGGCGCGGGGGATGAAACACGCGCCTCGAATCCATACCAGACGTCCCGCATCCCCACCCAGGTGACGCCGGTGTCCTTTCCCCGCTCCTTGAGCCGTGGCTTGTCCGCGATGGCCGGCCCTGTCCAATAGCGGTCCGCCGCGTCGGAGGCCAGCAAGGTCAGGTTGAATTCCACGCCGAACACCGCCTCGAACATTTCACGGCCGGGATTGCTGATTTCATAATCGGCGATCACAAGGGCGGCATGGTCGTCCACCGAATAGGTTTTGCGGATGACAAGCCGCCCGGCGCGCTCCAGGGTTATCCGGCCCATCTTTTCATCCAGCGAAACCACCCGGTACGCGCCGGTGAGAAAATCCTCGATCTCCTCCACCTCTCCGCGCGCGAACCGCTCCATGTCCGCGCCGGAGGGCAGCAGATGATCCTGGAAGCAGTGGCGCGTGTGCCGGTCATACACCAGGTGAGCGGCCAGGTTGTCCTCCTTGGCGCGCACGATGTCGTGGATGGAGGCGGGCTGCGCGCCGTCCCCGCCCCCGGCGGGGAGATTGAGCAGTTTCTGGTGATACGCTTCGCGCCTTCGCGTCAGCGTATTGGTCAGGCAGAACCGGGCGGGTTTGTAATCGAACGCGAACAGGCAGCCCCCACCGGCGGGCGCGAACCCCGCGAACAGCGCGGGATTCTCGGCGATGATCTCCACGGCGCCGTCGCCGTCAAAATCGAACTGGCTGATCTCCCTCCAGCGGCCCGTGGGGCGCGTGGCGGCGTCGAGAATGGCGTCCGCGGCGATCAGCCGCTCGTACACCGCGTGGCGTAGATAGTTGAGGTACAGCCCGCCGAACAGCCCGTGCCAGTAAGCGCAATTGCACTGGGCGCGGTACAACTCGCGGCGCGCCTCCTCCGGCGCCGGGGTACCCGCGGCCTCCGCGGCGGACAGGCGGCGCGACAGGTGGATCATCCGTTTGCTCATCCGGTTCGACTCTTCGTACTTGACCTGGAAGTTGCTCCACTGCCCCCCCCGGATGAAGGGCTTGTAGGCGTCGCGTTTGCCGGCGGCCTCCAGGTCATGGATCATCGTCTCGTAGGCGATTATGCCGTCCGGATCAAGCGTCCATTCCATCATCTCCTCATAGCTGGCCAGCGGCAGATACACCCGCCCGCTGGCGGGCGCGCGGGAAAGAAATTCCGAGAACAGCGTCATGCGGACCGAATCGGAATGGCGCTCCAGCTCCGTATAGAATTTCTCCAGCCATTTCTCCCCGAACACCCATTGGTGGGTGCCGGGCCACACGCCGAACTTCTCGCCGTCGTCGCCGTAGGTGACGCACGGCGCGCCCCGCTCCGTCTTGGCCCAGCGCAGGTGGTCAATGGTTTCCTGGGGGTCCTTGAAGGGGATGGTGTAGCGAAGGCGCCTGTCTATGGGGAACACCGCCACGGTGTCCCCCGCCCGGTCGGTCATGTAGTAGCCGAACATACGTTCGGCGGTAAGCCCCGCGTAGTAAAAATGCGTGTCGTCCAGCAGCGTGTACGAAAGGCCCGCGCGCGCGATGATCCGCGGCAGGCTGGGGTCCCAGATGCGCTCCGCCAGCCACAACCCGTTCGGCTTCTGGCCGAACCGGCCGCGGATGTAGTGGTTCATCATCTCGATCTGCCCCACTGCGTCCCCTTCGGGGATGGCGGTAAGGATAGGCTCGTAGAATCCGCCGGACAGGATTTCCACCTGCCCCCGCGCCGCCAGGGCCGCCAGGTCGTCAATATAGCGCGGACGATGCGCCTCGATCCATTCCAGCAGCGGGCCGCTATGGTGGATCGCCATGCGTATGGCGGGCCGCTCGCGCAATAGCGCCATGGATGGCCCGTAGCAGGTTTCATACGACTGTTCGAACACATGCTCGAAATTGCCCACCGGCTGGTGGTTGTGTATCCCAAACATAAAATCAACAGGCTCCATACGTCATAGCCGCCCTGTAAGGTGTATTTTGCGTCCGTGTCTTGCGTCAAAACTATCCTATGATACGGCTCCCTTGGGTCCAATGTCACGCCGGCTCCTGTTACAATGACGAAGATGAAAATTCACGGGATCAGGCCCATGTCATGCGTCCGCGGGGCATAACCGGCTCCGGCGCGGCTTCTGCCGCGCGCGCCGGGGTATCCGTGTTCGCCGCCGCCGCCATTCTGGTGTCGGCCAAGCTGGTGCTGCTGCAGTGGCAGGCGCCGCCAAGCGTGGGCTTTACCTCGTGGCGTGAACCCGCCGCCGCGCTTGTTCATGCGGTAGCCTTGGTTCCCGCGACGCTGGGCGCGGCGGTGGCGTCCCTCATTGTGGCGGCGTGGACGTTGGGCAAAGCGGTGGAGCGCGCCGGAGCTTCGCGTATCGCCGTTATGTCCGCCGCCGCCGTCGCAAGCCTTGGCGGGCTGTTTCCCCTGGTTAGGGTGGACGCCGTCCCGGCTACCGGCCCTCTGGCGCTTGAAGGGCCGGCGCGCGCCGCGGCGCTGGTCACGACCCCCTATCCGCTGATGGTCGGGGTGACGGTCGCCGCGGCTTTGTTGATAGGCTTGGCTCACGCCATTAAGCCCATGGATTTTTCCCGCGCGGTTTTGGGCGCGGCCACCGGCGGCGTGTTCCTGTATTTGACCGCCAACCTGCTGGGCGAGTCGGGAGTGGCCTCCGCGGTTCCCATAACCTGGGAGTTCGCCCGCAACGACCCGAAAGTGGCGGTGGCGTTCGGATGCGCCATGCTGGCGGTATATCTGGCCGCATTCCTGCTCGGCGCGTGGTCGCTTATCCCGTCCGTCCGGGGGCCTTTGGGACGCTGGGTGATGGCCCCCCTCGCGGCGGCGATGGGTTTATGGGTGGTGGCCGTCCCCGCATTTCTGCTTGACCGGGTGCTGATTTTCGGGCGGTTGCGTGACTTCAGGTTTGGGCTGGAACTGCTCGCCGTGGCGTTGATGGCCTATGCGGTGGGAAATCTGGCGGCGCGCTTGACGCGGGGAAGCGTCGCCGCGGTCTGGGTGGTGATGACCCTTTCCCTGGCCACGGTATTAATCACGGTTCCACCCGCGGAAAGCCTTGTGGCGCCCCGATTGACGTTTGATGAAGTTGTCAAGGGGCTTTGGCGAAAAGCGCTTGATTCCGACAACGATAATGTTTCTCCCTACCTGGCGGGAGGGGATTGCGACGACGCGCGCCGCGCCGTCCGTCCGGCGCAGGGAGACATACCCCGCAACGGCGTGGACGACAACTGTCTGGGCGGCGACTTGGCGCATTCGCCAACCCCTAAACCCGTCTGGCGCCGGGTCGCCTCCCCGCCGCCTCCGCGAAAACTGATTCTCGTCACCATTGATACCTTGCGGGGCGATATGGTGTTCGACAAAGAACCACAAATGCCCAAAACGCTCGCTTTCGCCCGGCGCAACGCCGGTTTTTCGCGCGCCTATTCAGCCGGCGGCGCCACGGCGATAGGGATGCTCAACCTTTTTTATCCTGAAACGACGCTGCCGCGGAATGGGTTGCGCGTGCCAAGCCTGTTCGATTACCTCGATCAGGCGGGTTATGCCACCGCCTGCTTTTTCCCCTCGTACCGGCCCTATTCGCCCATGATCAACCAGGCGCTGCTGAGCAGGTGCGGAAAACTCGATGTGGCCACCGGCGGTGAAATTCAGCGGATCGCCTATGGGGAGGACGTTCTGCAAAAGGCCGCCGCCTATCTCAAATCCGCGCCGGACAATACCTTCGTGTGGATCATGCTTGATGACGTGCATGACTATTACATCCATCGTCCCGGAGCCGGGTACCGCTTCCAGTATTTTTTCGACGTCCTGCCCAGTGTGACCATCCCCTCGCTGCTCGTTGAGAGCTTGCGCGCCCGATACAGGGAACGCTCCGGCTATCTGGACTCGGTTCTGTCGCGGCGGCTTTATGCCCCGCTGGAAAACGATCCCGCGCTTGCCGGAGCCATGTTCGTCCTCACCGCCGACCATGGCGAGGAGTTTTTGGAACACGGGGGGTTTTTTCATGGCGTGACCCTTTACGAAGAAACCATCCATGTGCCATTGGTGTTCCGCGACGGGCTGGCGAGCGGCGTCGCGGATCATCCGGTGGAAATTCAGGACGCCACCCGCTCCTTCATGCGAGCGTTGGGTTTCGAACGGGTGGGCGCGCCTCCCAGCGATCTGCGTCAACCGGAGAGCAAGGGGAGAATTTTGACCTTCATGCTCGATTTCAACGGGCTTTTAGCGGTTCGGGAGGGTAACTATAAGTTGATCCTTGACGCGCGGAACGGAGCCAGCATGTTGTTTGATCTGGAGGCGGATCCGGGTGAAACACGCGACCGTTCCCTTGCCCTGCCGGAAGTGAACGAACGGCTGCGCTCCCTGGCCGACCTGGAAATCGCCAAACTGTTAACGAAATAACCTATGGCGGAAAACTCCAAGTGTTCGATTTTTGTTCCATGGAACGATATACTATGAATGAATCGTTTCATAGGCGATACACAAGGAGTCCATAATGACAGTGGAAATCAACACCAACGAGCCGGTGGAAATCGCCAAAGGCATCCACTGGATCGGATTTGACGACCGCAAGGCGGGGTTCCATTGCAACCCCTACCTTCTGGTTGACGACGGCCAGGCGATCCTGTTCGATCCCGGTTCCGTGCCCCATTTCCCCCTGGTGCTGCAAAAACTAGTCAAGATCATCAACCTCGACCAGATCACCCACATCATCGTCACCCATCAGGATCCGGACCTGTGCGGCGCCATCCCGCGCTTCGAGGAGCTTATTTACGGAGTGGGCGGGTCCGCGCAAATCGTCACCCACACCCGCGCCAGCGTGCTGATCCAGCATTACGGCGTGCGGTCCGAGTTCTACGGCGTGGATCAGAACGACTGGAAACTGACGCTACGCTCCGGGCGCGAGCTTAAGTTCGTGTTCACCCCCTACATGCATTTTCCCGGCGCGTTCATGACCTTTGACGCGGTGTCGGGGATACTTTTCTCCGGCGACGTGTTCGGCGCCTTCTCGTTCGATTGGAGCCTGTACGCCAACGATTATTACCTGGAGGCGATGAAGGCGTTCCACGAGAACTACATGCCCACCACCCAGATCGTCCGGCGCGCCATGGAAAAGCTCGAAAAGCTTCCCATCCGCATGATAGCCCCCCAGCACGGCTCCATCATCAATCGCGGCGTGAAGGACTACATCGCGGCGCTCAAGGAGTTGCGTTGCGGCGACTATATGTTTGAAGGGGAGGGGGTCTGATGGCGGGCTACCGGACGTTGCTCGAACTGATCGCCGAGCGGCAACTGGGCATTCTCGGCGAGGTCAAGACGCGCGAGGTGTTCCGCGAGGCGGGCTTGTCACTGGACACTTCCCGCAAATTGCCGGGGGATGAACCGGGGCTGGATCATCTGCGGGTGTTGACGGAGAAGCTGTTCGACAAGTACGGCCCCGTGCCGATCATGGGTTGTAAAATTCCCGTCAAGCACTTGGCCAAGTCCGAGGGGTTGGAACTGCCCAAGCTGCTGCGCTGATTTCCTGAACGGCGCCGGCCCCCCGCGGCGGCGCTTATCCGCCAGGCGCGGGCTGGCTGGTAAGCAAGGCGATCAGCTTCATCCGGCTCTTTGCCCCCGTTTTCCGCAGGATCGAGGTGATGTGGGCTTTCACCGTCTTCTCACTTATGAACAACTGTCCGGCGATTTCATTGTTCGAAAAGCCGCGCAATATCAAGCCGGCGACTCGCTCCTCGCGCGCCGACAGCCGGTACGGGCCTAACATTCCGAACGCGCCCGCCGCGGGCAGGTGATATAAACCGCCCCGCATGGCGGCCGCGAAAAACGCCCCCGCTATCACCGGCGCCGCCAGCGTCAGCGCCGCCTTCTCCCGGTCACTGTAATCCTTCGCGCCCGGCGGCCTGTGCAGGGCGATGGTCCCCACCGTCTTCCCATGGAACGCCGTATTGAGCGTCATTGTGTGGAGCAGCCCCATCGGCTTGAAAAAATCAACGTAATACTCGCTGTCAAGGAACTCCGATTGCTTAACGATGTCGCTTTCACTGAACCCGATGTTGTTGTAGCGGGGGTCCCCCACCGTGCGCAGCACCGGGCTTATGTTGAAATAGTACTCGCTGTAGCGCCGCACGCTTTCACCGGCCCCGTCAATGTTTTTAAGGAAAAAGGCGCCAGGCAGCGGCGCCAGCGTCAGCGGATCCTGCGCGTATATGACCGCTGTGTCGTGCGGCGCAAGCGCGCCAAGTTCATGGAAGATGGTCTGGGCAAGTTCTTCCATGCTTTTGGATTCTGTGATGGCATGGGCGGCCCGCCACGCCTTGCGTAGCGTAGAAGCCGGAAGCCGTTTAAGGATTCCCCCGATCCCCATGGTTTCACTCCGTGATACGGACACAAATAGTTTACACCACTGCCTTGCCAATGCAAGGGTTATTAATTCAATAGGTTTGGGCGGACCCGCGCGCGAACGGCACGAAAAATTACGACCTTGGTCGTATTTGATTTTTTTGAGTTTGGCGCTATTTTTCATAGGGGAGGATTATGGGTGCGGGCACTTCTAATTGGGGATATGTGTACATGAAAACGGGCTTCAGAACAAATCTGACCTCCATGGCTCTAAGCGCTTTTTTGATGCTCGCATCCAGTGTGCTTGCGTCTTGCGGTGGAGGCGGAGGTGGCGCCGCCGCTGTTGTGGCCACCTATATCGGCGCATGGCAGGCGACTCAGTGGTGCGACACCAATGGAAATAATTGCAAGTCGTACAGCGATTTCGGTGTGGTAAGCGAGATAGCATACGCATCAAACAACGGATTTGCAGCGGTTTATTCAACGCCAGACTGCCAAATAAATTACAGCGGAACATATTCCGTTTCTGGATCGAATCCCTGGACTATCACTGCGACCCTTACCGCGCAAACAATGACTCCGGAAGGTTGTGGGGATGCAGCCGCGATTGGCGTGCCCTATAGCTATACCCTGTCAGTGACCAGCGATAACAATCAAATGACAGAATTCCAGAGCAACTATAGAGCGAATTATGTTCGCCTTCAGTGAGCGTGCGAAGGCCGCCATTGGTAGGGGCGAGGCATGCCTCGCCCTCCGGTTGTAGGGGCGGTTCGTGAACCGCCCCTAAGGAAGGATGCCTTTGCATAACCAGCGACACGCCAGCAAAAAGGAAGGTACGGATAAAAATCTTCCCCTCTCCCCAGAGGGAGAGGGTGGCCCGAAGGGCCGGGTGAGGGGGATTTGGAAATTCAACCATACCTTCTCCCTCAAGGGGGAGGGGCGCCTTATGACCCTCGCTCATTTTCGCTGAAGATTTCATCACCTAAGGGGAGCCAACGCAATGAAGTTTAAAATCATGGTTGTGGCGGCGCTTGCCGCTGCGTCAATATTCGCCGCCGCGCCCGCGCGGGCGGCAACGTTCACGGTCACCAAAGGGGCCGACACTAACGATGGTGTCTGCGCCGCCGACTGCTCCCTGCGCGAGGCGATCACCGCCGCCAACACGAATCCCGGCGCCGACACCATCACCATCCCCGCATCTGGTTCCACCTACCTTATCGGCATCGCCGATGCGGGCGCCGACGAGGACCTTAACGCCACCGGCGATTTCGACATCACCGAATCGGTGACCATCAACGGCGGCGGGGGCGGCGCGGGCGGCACATTGATAGAACCCGATTTCATCACCGCGCGGATATTCCATATTGACCCCGCGGGAGCGGGCGGCGTGACCGTGACCATTGACGGAGTATGGATGTCCGGCGGCAATTGCCCCACTGATTGCAACGGCGGCGCGATTTACAACCGTGGCGCGCTGACCGTCTCGAACTCCACCATAAGCGGCTCTTCCGCCCCCAGCGCCGGCGCGGGCTCCGGAGCGGGTGGCGGCGTTTATACCTTGGGCGACCTCACGCTTACCAACACCACCATCAAGGGGAACACGGCGCGGAACAGCGGCGGCGGTGTCGTGAGCGGTGGCGCCACGACACTCACCATTACCAACTCCACCATCGGCGGCGCGGCTCCGGCGGACGGCAATACGGCCACGAACCTCAGCGGCGGCGGTATTTATGCGGGTGGCGGCCTTGTCATCACCAACTCCACCATACGCAATAACAATGCGGGCGGTGGCGCCGGCGGCGGCATTTACGACTTTGCTGGCGCCGCCGCCACGATTACCGGCTCCACCATAAGCGACAACACCGCCGCCATGTCGGCTGGCGGAATTTACATGGAGAACGCCCAGCTTACGCTCACAGACACCACCATCAGCGGCAACACCGCCACCGGCAACGATGGCGGCGGCGTGTTCAGCTACGTCAATCTTTCACTATCCAACTCCACCATCAGCGGCAACTCAGCACCGGCAGGTCTTGGCGGCGGCGTGTACGCCCGCAGAACGGTGAACATCTCCGGCGCCACCATTAGCGGCAACACGGCGGGCACGTTCGGCGGCGGCGTGTACCTCTCGTATGACGGGGCGGTTGTCACCAACGCGGCGATTGATACCTCCACCATCAGCGGCAACACATCTTCCGGCCAGGGCGGCGGTATCTACAATACCGGCGGGGGGGTCGCCAACAAGTCCGTGGTCACCATAACCGATACCACCATCAGCGGCAACACGGGCAACGGAATATATAATTTCGACGCGGGGGCCACCGCCACGATAACCGGCTCCACCTTAAGCGGCAATTCCGGTTCCGGCGCCGGCATCCGCAACGCCGGCACGGCGACGCTGACCAACACCACCATCAGCGGCAACGCCGCGGGCGCGGCCACGGGCGGCGCCATTCTCAGCGGCGCTCTCATCACCGTCACCAACTGCACCATCACCAACAATTCGACCACGCAAAACGTCGTTGATTTGTCCGCCGGGGGAACGTTCAGCAATACCATCATTGCCAGTAACGCGGGATTCGCGGAATGTTCCGGCGTGGGCGTGGCCGCGTCCAACGGCTACAACCTGATCGGCGACAACTCCTGCCCCAATCTTAACGACCCTACGGACCTGCATAACGCCACGGCCAACCTGGGCGCGCTCGCCAGCAACGGCGGCGCCACCCAAACCCACGCGCTTTTGACCGGCTCGGACGCGCTGGACGCTGGGGACTGCGACGGCGGCGCCGTCACGGACGACCAGCGCGGCGTAGCCCGGCCGCAAAACGGAACGTGCGACATCGGCGCCTACGAAGCCCGCCCTTACACCGTCACCGTCACCCGTTCCGGCTCCGGCTCCGTGGCGGACACCAACTCGCTTACCGGGTTCGACATCGCCTGCGGCGCCACCTGCTCGGACAGCGCGCTGGAAGGCAGTTCCGTGACGCTCACCGCCACCCCCTCCGGCGGCTACTATTTCTCCGGCTGGAGCGGCGCCTGTTCAGGTACGGGGAACTGCGCGCTCTCCACCATCACCGCCAATAAGAACGTGACGGCCACCTTCACCGCCTGGCCGGAGGATGAACCGGCGGCTTCCAATACGCCTCCCCATTACGATGGCGGCGGCGATGACTGGCTGGTGTGGCCTGCCCAGGGCGGCTCCAACGTCGCCACCAGCACGGGGCTGATCTGGAAAAAGCTGACCGATGACGAGGGCGACGCCATCAGCTACGAAACGCGATTGTGCGCCAATTACGCCAGCGGCGAATGCGTTGGTGAATGGACTGTGGCGGCGCGGGTTGAATCCCGCGCGTCCCGCAACGCAATGGCGGCGTTGGGATTCGGCGCCGCGATGATTGCGGGATTCGGCTTTGTCCGGACACGAAGGGGCCGGGCCGTAATGCTGGCCCTGCTCATCCTGGCGTCCGGCGCGGCGGCGGCGAGTTGCGGATCGTCAAGTACGGCGGAGAATGCGGCCACGCCGGAATCGCGCTCCTGCGACGGCGCGGCGGCGGATGAGGAATGCCAGTCCGTGACCGGACTTTCTCCAGAGACCGAGTACCACTGGAAGGTGGTTGCCGCCGACAGCGCGGGCGCCCAGGTGGAGAGCGCCACGCGTTCATTCACCACGGGCAAGTGACGCGGACGGCTTTTTTGTAGGGGCGGCCCCCCGTGGCCGCCCGATGGCGGGGGCGCGGCATGCCTCGCCCTCCGGTTGTAGGGGCGGTTCGCGAACCGCCCCGCGAGAGAGCGCGCGGCGCATTCGCAGGGGCGATTCGTGAATCGCCCTATAGGTCAGGGGTACGCCAGCAGGAGGGAAAACCTGTCCCAATCCGCCGCACGGTGGATCGCCGATGCGCGCCGCCATGGGTCCTCGTGGCCCGACACCCCTTCCGGCTCCAGCTGCTCCAACAGCGCGAACACCACCTGCGCGCCATCCGGGGGAATGCCCGCGGCGTCCATGGCCCATGCGGCGAACAGGTCCGCCTGGATTTCGCGTTCGGGATGGGAGTTGATGCCGTAACCGTCATCAACGTCGCGCGTATGCCCCAATTCGGCGTGGCCAAGCTCGTGGTACAGGACAAAGGCCAGCGCGGAACGGAACAAGCCACCATCCGCCGCGTCGGGCGGAACGCGGCCCGCATGGGCCAGATCCGCTATTTCATCCAGCGCGCGGTCAAACGCCGCATCGTCTCCCTGATGGCGTTCACGCGCCCGCGCGGCGGCGGCCAGCGTCCACAACAACCCTTCGCTTAAGGCGACGGTACGGCCCTGGGCGTACGCCGCCGCCGGCGCCTCGCGGCAAACCAGGGCGCTCACCGCCCCTTCCGGCGCTTCCGGGTGCCAGGCCAGCGCCATCCCGCGCGCCGAGGCAAGGGTGTTGTAGCGCTCCAACAGGTCGCGCGTCACCGCCCCAAAATTTTCGTTCGTTCCGGCGCACGACGGATCGGCGCGTAACGCTGTTTCAACGGCGGACGGCTCGAACGCGGCGCGGCGCGGTTGGACGGCGGATAACTCTTTCCCCTCCACGGGCGCGCCGCCGCAGGCGGATAGCGCCATGCCCGTCCCCGCAAGGGCGATGGCCATGATCCTTCGCAACCGGAAAATTCGCATAATTCCGCTAATTTTAACACGTTAGGGGAGGGAAGGGCAAATCGCGTGGAGGATCGGTAGCGCGTCAGTTTGAATTGTTTTTGGAAAAGCGGGCTGCAGGGTCCTTCGGCTTTGCCCCAGGACTTCAACAATAAGCATGAGACGCCTGTAGCGGCGCCCTGAGCGGAGCGAAGGGCCTTGCGGTTCAGATTTCAAATTGAGACACTACCAGGAGGATTTAATGCGCCTTGTCAGCGGGAGGCGGTCATCTCACCGCGCGCCAGCGGATGATAAATGCCCAAGGGCTTGTTGAGGGGCGCCTTGGCGGCGAATTCCACCAACTCGGCGTCGGTGGGATTCTCCTCGAACAGCGCGCGCAGGTCGTGTCCTTCAGGGCTGGAATAACACAACCGCAGAATGCCTTCGGCGGATAGCCACAGCCGGTTGCAGCCGTGGCATTCGCGCCGCCCGTCGGCGGTGACGATCTTTATGAACGTGCCGGTCCCCTCAACACGCCACGGGTTGTTGACCAGCGACACGCCCGTCATTCGGGTGAGCGTGTACCGGGCCGACAGGCTTTTGATGATTTCTTCCGGGACGATTTTCCCGCGCTCCGGCAGTCTTGGCTCTATAAGGTACAGGTTCAAGCCTTTTGCCACGGCCCAATCGGCCATAGGGCCGGTCACATGGCTGTTAAGGCCGGTGATGACCGGCATCCGGATAATGGTGGTAAAGCCGCCGGTGGCCATCGCGGCCTCGATCCCGGCAAGGACCTCGGCCAGTCCGTCAATACCCGTGATCCGGGTGAACAGTTCCCTGTCCAGCGCGGGCAGTGTGATGAACAACCGGCTCAAACCGCTGGCCGCCAGCGCGGGCGCCATGGCCCCCGCCAGCTTGCCGTTGGTGGAAAGGGAGATGTTCAGTTTCGGGTTTTGCTCCGCCATGCCCCGGATCAGTTCAATTATATCGGGCCGCAGCAGCGGTTCGCGCCCGATGATCCTGACCTTGCCAAGTCCCAGGCGCGCCATCACCGTGACGAAGCGGATAATGTGCGGCGTGGGCATAAGGCCGCTGTCCGGGGTGGAGCGGATCGCCGAGCAGTGCGCGCACTCATACTGGCAGGCGTCGCTCGCGGTGATCTGGAGCAATTCAAGAGCGCGGTTGAATTTGTCAATCAGCATGGGGGTACTGCTTTAAGCGCGGCCGGCCCAAGGCGCGCAAGACGCGCGCCCCGGAATAATCGGCCATGCGAAATCACATCTCACCGCGTCGTCGCGGCGGGAGAATGCCCGGTCCACATGGAACCATTATACACCATGCCCGGCGCGCCGGATTCCGGTCCGTATGCAAAAAAACCCGCAAAAAAATATTTGCTAAAGACCCCCTGTAACGCTAGAATACAGCCCTCTTAAACGAGCATAAGTTCCGCAAGGGACCACGCTGGCGCCGTATCCACATCCTCATACACGCCAGCGCGGCTTGGGCTGGCAAGCGTCCGTCCTTTCCCTGCGTACATTTTGGGCGGGTTTTAAACGTCATGGATCTGGCGACGATCATAGGCTTCGTGGTGGGCCTTGCCTGCATGGCCTTCGCCATCATGCAGGGCGCCAACGGCCTTAAGTCCTTCATAGACTTCCCCAGCATACTCATCGTGTTCGGGGGCACGACGGCGGCCATTTTGATCATGTTCCCGCTCAATGCCGTGGGTCAGGCGCTCGGCACGTTTTTGAAAGCCGTGTTCCACAAACCCATGGACACCAGTTCCGTCATCGCAAAGATGATTGACCTGTCCACCATCGTCCGCAAGGACGGGCTTTTGGCGCTTGAGAAGGTCCGCGTTGACGACCCCTTTCTGGCCAAGGGGGTCCGCCTGCTGGTGGACGGTATTGACCAGAACACCATCCGCGGGTTGCTGGCGACGGAGATAAGATCCATCCAGGACCGGCATTTCGACGGCGCGCAGATTTTTGAGCAGATCGGCGCCATGGCCCCGGCCTTCGGCATGATCGGTACGCTGATCGGCCTGGTGCAGATGCTCGAAACGCTCTCCGACCCCTCCACCATCGGCCCTTCGATGGCCATCGCGCTGATCACCACGTTTTATGGAGCGTTTCTCGCCAATCTGGCGGCGATCCCCATCGCCAAGAAGCTTACCATCCGCAGCAAGGAAGAGACCTCGATCAAGGAACTTATCGTCGAGGGGGTCATGTCCATCGCCAAAAAGGAAAACCCCAACCTGATGAAAGCCAAACTCAACGCCTTCCTCGCGCCCAAGGTGCGGGTCTCGTAGGCCGCGCGGGGCGCCGCCATGGGAATCAAAACCAAGTTCGAGGGCGCGCCGCTGTGGACCACCACGTTCGCCGACCTGTCCACCCTGTTGCTCACCTTCTTCGTGCTGTTGCTCTCCTTCTCCAACCAGGACATCGCCAAATTCCGCGAGATGCTAGGCTCGGTGCAGGACGCCTTTGGCGTCACCGTGGAGCGCAAGGGGGAGTATCAGGCCGCGCTCACCGGCGAGGGGGACGACTCCAAGGCGCAGGCCAAGGCCGCCGCGGAGGAGCTTAAACGCCAACTCACCGAAACCACCCAGGCGGTTGAGCGGGCGGTCAAGAAAGCCAACATGAACGAACATGCGGAGGTCTCCGTCAAGGACGGCATGACCCACGTCCGGGTGCGGGGCGAAGCCCTGTTCGCCCCCGGCTCCACCAAGATCAACGCCGCCGCCGTCCCCCTGCTCGACGGCCTGGCCGAGGTGCTGCGAAAGACCAAGTTAAACCTTACCGTGGAGGGCCACACCGACAACCTGCCGGTGGCCGTCAACCCGTTCACCACCGTGTACGTGGATAACTGGGAACTGTCCGGCGCGCGCGCGGCGGTGATCGTGCGCTACCTCATCACCAAGCAGGTAAGTCCGGCGCAGCTTTCCGCCGCGGGGTACGCCGATATGATTCCGGCGGCGGCCAACGACACCCCGGAAGGCCAGTCCAAAAACCGGCGGGTGGAATTTCTCATCCGCAAGCCCAAGTAGGCCAAGGACGGCGCCATGGCCGAAGCGGAAAAAGTGGTCCCCATCCCTTGCCCCCAGTGCAAGACGAAAACCAGGGTGCCCTTGAGCCAGATCACGGCGCAGGGCCTTATGTACGCCTGCCCGCAGTGCAAGACCCAGATCAGCGCCACCCGCACCGATAAGGGCGTTTCCGTGCGCCGCGCCACCGCCCAGGAAGTTTCCGCGCGCGAGGAAAACGGCGATGGCCAGGAGGCGCCGCCGGACAAAACCATAATCATCAAGGGCGCGCCCACCTGGACTGTCACCTTCGCCGACCTGGCGACGCTGCTGTTGACCTTCTTCGTGCTGATGCTCTCCTTCGCCAACATGGACATCATGCGTTTCAAGGAACTGATGGGTTCGGTGCAGGAGCGTTTCGGCGTCACCACGCTGGAGCGGGGACAGTTCCAGGCGGTCTCCAAGGGGTCGCTCTCCGACGTGGACAGCAACCTTAAGGATCCCGCCGCCGCCGCCCGCGAGCGCCTGGTGAACATCATCGCCGATTCGGTGATACGGCAGGGATTCCACGGCGCCGCCTCCATTTCATCGTCGGAGGAAGGGGTGCGGGTGCGCATCCAGGG
The DNA here is from genome assembly GCA_016207925.1 of Nitrospinota bacterium. GTDB lineage: Bacteria > Nitrospinota_A > UBA7883 > UBA7883 > UBA7883 > JACQZB01. The sequence goes on along the minus strand of JACQZB010000128.1, from coordinate 3,725 downwards.
CCGCGCGTTGTTCGACGAGGGGAGCGCCGCGCTGCATCCGGCCAGCCAAATGTTTTTACAGGACCTTTCCGGCGTTGTAAAATCTAACGGCGACCTGTACGTGGTCGTCGAGGGGCATACGGACGACCAGCCGGTCAGTTCGCGCAAGTTCCCTTCCAACTGGGAGCTTTCGGTGTTGCGGGCGGCGTCGGTGCTCAAGCGGCTGGCGGCGGACGGCGCGCCGGCCAACCGCATGGCCGCGGCGGGCTACGCGGATACGAGGCCGCTCTTCCCCAACAACCGGGAGGAAACGCGGGCGCTCAACCGCCGGGTGGAGTTCCTGTTCAAAAGGGGGTAAGTCCAATGCGGATGGGCATGGCGGTTTTTTTGACCGCGGCGCTTATGCTGGCGGGGTGCGAGGACAAAAAGCCCAAAAGCGATCTGGCCCAGGAAATGGGCGCCCAAAAATTGATCTACGAAATTGACAACCTCACCAGCCAGGGGGACTACGACGGCGCGCGCGAGGTTCTCAAGAACCTGCAGGCCAAATTCGGCCACACCCAAACCTTCATCAACCAGAAACGGCGGCTGGAGAGCATCGGCGTCTCCAACGAGTCGCCGGACCAGTCCCTGACCGCCGCCCGGCTGATCGAGCTGGAAAACATCGTGCTTGCCTTCCGGGCGGAAAACGGCCGCTGGCCCGACCCCGGCGAAGTGAAGCGTCCCTTGGATGCCTGGAATAACGAGACCTATTGGATGGAAGGCGGCCTCCAGAACAGCTATGACCTGCTGTTGATGTCCGCCGGTGAGGACGGCCAGCCGGGCAGCGGCGATGAATTGATGGTGGTTTATGTTGAAGATCACGACGGCCCCGCGCGCCGCAACGTGGGCAATGACGCCAACCTGGGCGCGGCCGCCCAATCCCGGGCGCGTTCCGGCGGGGGCGAGGGCGGTTCACGGCTGATGTCGGTGGAGCAGTTGCGCGCGCTCGAAGGCGGCAAGGCCGCCGGGGAGGAAAAAACCGTGTCCCTCGACGAACTCAAGGCGTCGGTACAACCCTCCGGCCCCGCGGCGGGGGAGGAACAAGTGGTGACTATCGAAGACCTTAAGGGCAAGAAGTGACGATAAACCTGCGTTAAAGATAAAGGGAGCCTGGCCATGAGCGAGATCATAGACATCCACGGGCGGCAGATTTTCGATTCGCGCGGCAATCCCACGGTGGAAGTGGACGTGACGCTGGAATCCGGAGCGTTCGGGCGCGCGGCGGTGCCCTCCGGCGCCTCCACCGGCTCGCGCGAGGCCCTTGAACTGCGCGATGGGGACAAAAACCGCTACATGGGCAAGGGCGTGGCCAAGGCCGTGGCCAACGTCAACGGGAAAATAGCCCCGGCGCTCACCGGGCAAGAGGCGTCCGACCAGTCGCTGCTGGACCATATCATGATCGAGTTGGACGGCACGGAAAGCAAAAAGAAGCTGGGCGCCAACGCCATGCTGGGCGTGTCGCTGGCCGCCGCCAAGGCCTCCGCCGACGAGGCGGGCGTCCCGCTGTACCGCTACCTGGGGGGCATCAACGGGCGCACGCTGCCCGTGCCGATGATGAACATCCTCAACGGCGGCGCCCACGCGGACAACAATGTGGACTTGCAGGAGTTCATGATCATGCCCGCCGGCGCGCTTTCGCTTACCGAGGCGCTGCGCTGGGGCTCCGAGGTGTTCCACAACCTCAAGGCCACCCTCAAAAAACGGGGCTATAACACCGCCGTCGGCGATGAAGGCGGCTTCGCCCCCAACGTCAAGAACAATACCGAGGCTATCGAGGTGATACTGGAAGCCATCGAAAAGGCGGGGTACAAGGCCGGCAAGGACATCTTCCTCGCCCTCGATCCCGCCGCCTCCGAGTTTTACGAAAACGGCAAGTACACCCTGGCCGCCGAAACCAAGCCCACGCTGGACTCCGAGGGCATGATTAAATTCTATGAAAACTGGGTGCGCCAGTACCCCATCGTCTCCATCGAGGACGGTTTGGCCGAAGGCGACTGGAAAGGCTGGAAGGCGCTCACGGACACACTGGGCGGCAAGATACAATTGGTGGGCGACGACATTTTCGTCACCAATTCAAAAATACTCGCCAAGGGCATCACCGAGGGGATCGCCAACGCCATCCTGATCAAGGTCAACCAGATCGGCACGCTCACCGAAACGCTGGAAACCATGGCCATGGCCGCCGCCGCCGGCTACCATAATGTCATCTCCCACCGCTCCGGCGAGACGGAGGACTCCACCATCGCCGACATCGCGGTGCCCACCAACGCCGGGCAGATCAAAACCGGCTCGATGAGCCGCACCGACCGTATCGCCAAGTACAACCAGCTATTGCGGATCGAGGAAGAACTGGGGCCGATGGCGCAATGGAAGGGACGCGCGGTTTTCGCTGGCGCCGCGGGCAAGGGCGCGCGATAATAACCGCGTATGAAGAAGCTTAGCCGGCCGTCCTTGCTGCTCGGCGCCGCGGTGGTGTTCTTCGCCGCCGTGGTGGCGCTGGCGTTCGTGAAGGAAAACGGCCTGCGCGACGTGGCGAACCTCCAGTCGGAAATCGCCTTCGTGGACGCGCAGGCCGCCGGACTCAAGCATGAAAACGCCATGATGGCGCGCGAGCTTGCCTCGCTCAACACCTCCGCCGCCTATGCCGAAGCCATCGCGCGCGACAGCCTCGGCCTGGTCAAACCGGGCGAAGTGGTGTACGAGTTCATCCCCGCCGGCCAGATCGCCCGCCCCGCGGGGGCCCGCTAGGGCCGAAATGGATATCTAAAATTGGGCGTTTCCACCCTTAACATCGGAATTCAAGACCCGGATCCGGCTATCTTAACGGTAGCGTACCGATGATTTGCAGGATGAAACCCGTCACTAAGAAGATTAACCCCAGTTTTGCGTTGCGTGACTGTTTCAACCGGTCAATTACTCGCGGATCCTGCCGCTGATCTTCTCGCTTGTCGCTTGACCAATAACTTAACCCAAGGTCAATCGCTTTTTCCTCGGTGATGATCAAAGCATAGGATAGGGTAACGGCGCCTATAATATCAAAGATGAGGCCAATTACTGATACCCATTGCTGGCAATTCGCCGTCATACCTAGACGAATCCCTATTCGTTATTGCCAGAGACAAACCCGATTCGCCGCTTGGGTATTGCCGGTGGTTCCATCAATTCACGAATGGCGTCAAACACGATCATAAATTGCGCGTCGTATTTTTTCTCCAGCGCCTTGATTTTTCGGGCAAGATCTCGATGCTCCGTCAATATGAGGCGGAGTTTTACGAACGCTCTGATTATTTCGATACCCACTTCCACGGCGCGTCCGCTTCTTAGGACGGCGGACAACATCGCAACACCGTGTTCGGTAAATGCATACGGCATTGCCCGCCGGACGCCCCCCACCTTGAAATCACATTTTGTGATTTCAAGATATGATACTCTCCAACGGTTACCTGAAACATAAAATCGGATGGAAAACGGTTCAAATTGCGTTTCACTGCTTGCACCAATACGCGCGGTTCTACCTCATACAACTCCGCCAAGTCGGTGCTTAACATTATGCGCTGGCCGCGAATCAAGTAGATATTCCGTTCAATGCTCAACACAGGTGATTTGCTTGGCATTACACTAACCGCGCCTTGAAGGTTTTCATCCAACCTATGCCCGCGTAACCGCATTATAGCCGATACGGTCATCGATACTTCGCGATAAGT
>JACQZB010000127.1 GCA_016207925.1 Nitrospinota bacterium | reverse complement strand
TCGGCCACGGTGGGCGACGTGTCCACGCCCGGATAGGGCTGTATGGAGTCGGGCTGGCCGCGGCTGTTTTTAAGGCTGCCAAGCTGCCCCTTGGGGACAAAGCCCCACAATTCAGTGCTGGCATCGCTGTCATGGGCGGTGGGCGACGCGGGATCCGCGTGCAGCGCGCTTACGTTAAACGCTTCCAGAATGCCGTCCAGCGTGCCGAAATACAGCATCGTGGGCCGGTTTCCATTGGAGCGGTCAAAGGGCTTGACCACCGCCGCGGCGGAATGCTCCACCGCGCCCAGGCGGTTGGCCTTGTCCGTTCCCGTGGCGATGTCCACGCCCCGAATGCGGTTGACGATGTTGTTGTAGGTCGTCGCGCTGTCGGCATAGGCCGCCGCAAGGTTCAACGCTGTCTGGAAATCCGCGTTGGTGGACAATTCCCCCGTGGTGAAGGGGATCATGTCCGTCTTGTTGACCGTGGTGTACACCGTCCGGGAAGCGGCGGCCGGCATATTGCTGGCCCCGTCCCAAATCGGGTCCGCATTCACGTTCTGCACGTCATACGCCTTCATGTGGCCACCGTAGCTGGGGTAATCGAACGTGCCCTGATACAGGATCGTGTCCATCACCACCGGCGCGGAGCGGATGTAGGTGGTGTCCACCACGGTGAACTGCAGGTTGAACAGCGTGTTGAGCACATAGCGCACGCCCGCGACACTGGTCCAGGTGCAGCCGCTGTTGTTCACGCAGCCGCCGATGGCCCCGCCCGCCGCGCCTTCCGGCGGCGAGTTGCTGATGGTGTACGAGGCGATGGCGAACGTGTGAGGCGTTACGTATTCCGCGTTGTAGAGCGTTATCGTGCTGCTGGTGGTTTTGTCATACAGGTTGTCGGTTTTCTGGGCGCTGTCGCCGCCCGTCCAGGAGAATCCGACGGTGTCAACAGTTATGGCCGACGTGCCCAGATTCCGGACGTACACGTTGCGTATGTCATCATTGGTCCAGATCGCGTCGCCAAAATCCAGTTCCAGCGGACTGCCCACTTTCACGCTGGTCAACGTCCCACTCGTCACCACGGCGGTGGTGGTCTGCGGCGAACCCTCATAGGTGTAGCCGACGGTGATGGTCATGTTTTCCGAGGACATGTTCCGCTTGAAGTCGAATTCCCAAATCTTCTCGTTCACCGGCCCGGCGGTGGTGCCGGATCCACCGGTGTTGCATTGGGAGTACTTATGGCCGCCCAGATACACGACGTAGCCGTTGGTCTCTATGCCGTCCAAACGGCCACCGACGTAGTAATCCCACTGGTCAAGGGTGGTGGCCAAACTCCCGTCCTTGTCATCGTGGGTAAACCGCGAAACAGTGGCGTTGTAGCTGCTGGTCTCGGTGGGCGTGGGCAGCCAATACGCGGGCGAGGTGGGATAGGATTCACCGCCGGTGTTATTGACCGCCAAATAGTTGCTGCTCATCCATGGCCGCCAGTTGTGCAGATGGCCGCCGGTAGGTGTATAGGTGTAATCACCCACCTGCGGGAAGGGTGAGGTCGTATCGTTGTATATGATCTTGGCGGGGTCCATGGTACCGCCGTCATGGCTGAAACCCTTGCTGGTCAGAAACGGCGTTTTGCCGCGGTCTGGCGCGTTGTGTTCCATCACCTCGATGCTGGCGCACTCGGCGAACAGTGAGTTGCCGGCCTCCAGGTACTGGCGGATCTTGAGCATGATGGCGTCCCCATCCGCGGCGTTGCCGCCCGTCCATCCGTCATAGGCCGTCCAGTGGGGCGCCCAAAACACGGTATAGGTTCCCGAATCAAGAATACCGTCGCGCACCTGGTTGGGCGTCACGATGGTGTAGGTGTCGTTGCAGATGCCGGCCAGGGAGAGGTAGGACTCCAGAATCTGGGCGTTGCCCGTGCCGCTGGTGGTGCTTTCCATGTTGTTGAGCAGCGCCACCTGGGGCGGTGTGCCCGTAAGCTCGCGCGAGACGTTGGCCGTGAACGGCACGTTGGAAATGTGCTTGTTCACCGCGCTCCAGTCCGAATGGTTCAAAATCGCTTCAATGTCCGCCTGGTCAAGCCCCTCGCCCGGCACGATAACCCACGGCGCGCCTGAATACTGGATCGTGGTGGTGATGCCCGTAATGGCCGCGCCGCCGAAGTGGCTGGCCACCGGCGTGGTGATGGTATTGTAGATGGTGATGTCCGGGGCGCTGATGGTGGTCTTGGTTTCGTCAATGATCCAGTACGCCGTGCCGCCGTTCTGCAGAATGTCGAACACCATCCCGTACGCCTCGAAGATGCCCCCGTCCGCCTCCGGCTGGTACACGGAGTCCATGGGGATGATGTACGACCCCGCGGGGAAGGTGCGTTGGCTGGCCTCGGTCACGGATGCGGCCAACGCGACGGCCAACAGGGAAACCGCAAGAGATTTTACGAGCCTGGCCATTACAGATCTCCTCTATAGGTGTCCGCCACCTGGCGGCCTTCGCCCCGCGCCCAGCCCAAGCTGCGCTCGCCGTAATGCTCCTGCGAGATGTGGGCGTCCTGGGACTCGTTTTCAACCAATACCCGCACCGTCGTGGTTTTATCCCCCGACGTTCCGGTAGCTATGATCCATATCCGCCCGTCGGCGTCTATCACGTCGCTCGGGTCAAAATCCGTGTTGTCCAATATCGTCACGGCATAGGACTGCGTGGAGGTCAGCGCCGCCGTGCTGATGAAGGGGATGTCGTCCGCCGTGCCCATGATCCCGTCCGGGCCGGCCTGCGCGGCCAACTCGTTGTCCCACGTATCCGCGGCGCCGTCATTAAGCAGTTTGCGGGCGTGTTCCGCGCCGGCCTCGGCGGCCTCGAACGCGGTTTGGGCCATGCGGTAACCCACTGAGTCCTTCATGCCCAACGTCCCCCGTTTGACCATAAGGATGCCCAGCCCCGACAGGATGACCACCGCCAACAGGGCGATAAGAAGCGAACTTCCTTTTTGCGAGCGTGTAAGTGTTCTCATGGCTCTCTAGGTTATGTAATTGCGTGGCGTGACCCGGAAGGTCAACGAATCAGTCATGAACCCCGCGCCGGGGCCGGTGGTGGATCGGGCCGACCGGGCGCTTATGGTAACCCGGATGCTCCGGATGGTGTCCCGGTTTGTCTGCGTGCCGGTGGAGGTGTTTATGGCGGCGTCGGCGATCTGGGTCCCGGCGGAGTCAAAATACTGTATCGAAAGGCCGGTGATGTTGGCGGCGAGCGGGAAAATGGCTCCGCCGGCGTCAATACGGACCATACGCGGATGGTCCGCGTCATACCCGGCGTCCCCAGCCTGATCCCGGCGGAAGGTCACCGCCTCGCGGTCGCCGTCATCATCGGTATCATAAACGATGGTGATGGAGGTCTGGTCCGCGGTGGTTATGGACCCTGCCTCGCAATCAACGCACGATGTGCCGGACAGGTAACCGGTCATGCGCAAATCGCGCTCCATCAGCAACATCGTGTTCTGAAGCGCATGGGTCATGTCAACCCGCATGGTTTCGCGCGCGGAACTGCGGTTTTGCGTTTGCACCGCCATGGAGATGGCGGCCATCATCATGACGGAGATGGTCATGCCCACCATTATTTCAACCAGCGACACGCCGCCTCTTCCGCGCAATGCGCGGCGTGTAGTGCAGTAATTTACGGCGCTCATGATTCCTTTACAAAAATGGAGGTTTGCGTCAGGGAGTGTCCGGGCCACGAGACCGTGATGCTGACCTTCTTGGCGATGGTCAAAGATGTGCCGGCGTCAAGCTGTTCAACGGCGACGGTCCGGGTGTACGCTCCGGGAATGATGGAACCGTTTGAATCCATGTCAATATCGGTTACCGTTTCCGCGGTAATCGCGTCTAGCCCTGCGAGCTTCAAAGTCTCGTACTTATCATAAATCAATGCATTGGCGGAAGCCGAATGGGCGCTGCGCCCGCCCAGGTTGGTGGTGGCAGCCGCGACGGTCAAAAACCCTACTAGCGCGATAACCAAAATCACCGAAGCTACCAGCGCCTCGAGAATGCTGAACCCAGCGTCCTGCCGTAACCTCCCGCGCCCATGAATGCGATTTATCATCATTCCCTCATCGCCGTGTTCGCTCTTTTATACAACCTTGCGACCTTTTGTATTACCAGAACCTTGCCAAATCACAGCCCGATGGCATATTAGTTTACAGCTTATTTTTACAATGTGTTATATGAAGTCTCTAACATTAAGTCTCATGCTGGTCTTAATCGTTTTTCGGTAAAATGCAAATGGACATGTGGGAGAGTGCGATTAAACACGTTTTTATTTAATGGCTTATGTAAATCGGTAACACCCATCATATCGGTAATTACTTTCCGACTCATGGACAACCGCCAGTATATCAAAGAAAACGTAGTAATTATCTTCACTTGCAATGACGGGCAAAAGGGACGTTATTGGAAGTTAAGGATTACTTATCGCTCCTGGTCAATGGCACGAACCGGACGGGTAAAACCGAGCTTCGCACGATAGTCCCTTCCGCGGTTTTCACCGCGACCACCAAATCCTGTGTCGCGGCGCTTGGTCCGATGGGGCCTACCAGCCTTCCGCCCACGGCAAGCTGTTTAATGAGCGGGGCGGGGATGTCCAGCGCGGCGGCGGTGATGATGATGATGTCGAAGGGGGCCTTTTGCGGCCAACCCTGGTAGCCGTCACCCGCCCGGACATGCACGTTGCGGTATCCCAAATCGCGTAGCCGGCCAGCGGCCTCACTGGCCAGTTCGGGCACGATCTCCACGGTGTAAACTTCCGCCACAAGCTTGGACAACACGGCCGCCTGATAGCCGGATCCCGTGCCCACTTCCAGCGCTCTGGCGGTTTTGTCTGGCTGAGCCAGTTCGGTCATTATCGCCACGATGAACGGCTGTGAAATGGTTTGGCCGTGGCCGATGGGCAAGGGATGATTGGCGTACGCCATCGGGCGCATCAGCGCCGGAACGAACAGGTGGCGCGGCGTGGCGCGCATCGCGGCCATGACTTCGGGCGACAGCGTCTCCTTGCCGGTCCATTGACGGCGGCGCCGGATTTTTCACTGGCGGGGCTGTACCTGTTCACATGGTTTTTTCCCATGGCGATCAGCGACACGATGCTCAACTATCTTCTGTCGGTGATGTTGCTTGAATTTTTTGTTATCCACGCCTCTGGGTTCCTGGGTGCGTACACACAAGAGTGGGACTCCGGCGGGTTTCGTCTCGGCCCGGTTCTGGGTTTGGGCGCCTTCTACACCATATTCGTGGGCGGATTCGCGGTCATTATGGGGGAACCATGGCTGATCGCCGCGTTCTGGATGCTGATACTCAACCAGTTGATGGGGCAATTCCTTGGCCAGGGCGAACCGGAGGAGCGCGCCCAGATTCGCGCGGCGGGCTGGGTTGCGCGCGCGGTATTCTACGTCGGCGGCGTGACGTTGACCATGATCCTGCCTCTGCCCGCGCTGGGGGTAAGCAAAGAGTTCTACACCCTGACGGAAGCGTCCGCCGCAAGCGGGGAATGGATAGACCGGCCCCAGACGATGCTGGCGCTTGGCGTCCTGTACTTCGGCGCGGTGGGCTGGTTCGAGCTTAACGCGCGCGCCTTTGCCGCAAAGATCAAAGTCACCATCTCCCAAGGAGGGAAACCGTCATGAAAGTAAGGATCGAGAAGGATTCCCTGGGCGAGGTGGAAGTCCCGGCCAGCGCCTGTTACGGCGCGCACACCGCGCGTTCGCTCCAGAATTTCCCCATAAGCGGTTACACGGCGCCCGAAGAGCAGGTTGTGGCGCTGTCTCATATCAAGCGGGCGTGCGCGCGCGCCAACGGCGAATTGAAGGGGCTGGCTCCGCGCATGGTGAAAGCCATCGAAGCCGCCTGCCGCGAAATCGCGGGCGGCGCCTTGCGAGAACAGATGAAAGTGGACATTTTCTCCGCCGGATCGGGCACTTCCATCAACATGAACATCAACGAGGTCATCGCCCATCGCGCCGCCGAACTCATGGGCGGCAAGGCTCGCGTCCATCCCAACGACCATGTGAACATGGGCCAGTCCACCAACAACGTGTTCCCGTCTTCCATCCGCGTGGCGGCGCTCCCGATGCTGCGCGCGCTGATCGCGTCCGCGGCGCGCCTCGAACGCGCGCTGCGGGTCAACGCGCGCCGGTTCGACAGGGTGATAAAATCGGGCCGCACCCACTTGCAGGACGCCGTGCCCATCCGCATGGGACAGGTATTCGGCGCCTACGCCTACGCGATTGAAAAAGACATCGCGCGCCTGAAGGGCAAAACCGGCCCGCTATCGGAACTTGGCGTGGGCGGCAACGCGGTGGGGACGGGCATCAACACCCATGCCAGCTTCCGCGCGCGTATCATCAGGAACCTCAACCGTGAGACCGGCGAGCGTTACCGCGTCACCAAAAACGGGGTGGAGGCCACGCACAACCTCACCGATCTGGCGGACACCTCATCGGGGATCGTTTCGCTGGCGCTGGACGTACAGCGCATCTGCACGGACTTAATGCTGATGGCCTCCGGGCCGAACACCGGGTTTGACGAAATACGTCTCCCGCCGGTGGAACCCGGCTCCTCCATCATGCCAGGCAAGATCAACCCCAGCATCCTGGAGTCCGCGCGGATGGCCTGCCTCAAGGCGCATGGCAATCACCAGACCATTGTCATGGCGGCGCAATCGGCCCATCTGGAACTGAACACCACCATGCCGGTGGCGGGGTTCTGCCTTCTCGAATCGCTGCGAATCATGCGCGCGGCGTTGGACAACCTCGCGGAGCGTTGTATAAGCGGCATAACGGTGAACAGGGAAAAATGCCGCCGCTATGCGATGCAAAGCCCCAGCCTGGCGGCGTTCCTCAATCCGCTTATCGGCTACGACCGCGCGGCGCAGGTGGCCAAACAGGCGGTACGGGAAGGCAAAACCGTGCCTGAAGTTGTCCGCGAGCGGAGCCTGCTAACCGGGAAGGAAATCGCGCGGGTGTTCGATCCCAAAACGCTGACCACGCCCTACAAAGGCAAACCAGGCGCGCGGTAACGGTCACACGGAGTATTTACCGCCGCGCCGGCGCAGCATCCCCTCGGCTACCAGAGCGTCGAGAGCCGCGCGGAGCCTTTTCGGTCCGACGCCGGACGCCGCGCGGATGATCTGGGCCGCGCCAACCGGTTTCCCCGCCGCCAACAGCGCGCGCACTACGGCGCCGCGGGCCTCCCGCGGGCTCCCCTTGAACCGGGGTTGCGGCCTGTGCACGCCGGCGCGCCGCGAAGGGTTTGAATGCGCCCGTTTGATCCACGAGCCATAATCCATCAACGCCGAATACCACAGGCGCGGACGGCGCCGGTCCAGCGTCATGGCGGCGGCGTTGAGCAAGTCGCGCTCTGTCACCTTTGCGCCCGAAGGGAAAAAGTGATGGATAAGGGCCGCGCGGATGTTGGTCTCCAGGAATACCGTGGGACGGTTGAAAGCGAACGCCGCCAAGCTGGCCGCCGTGGCCGCGCCGATGCCCGGCAAGCGGCGCAGCGGCACCTCATCGCGCGGCAGCCGTCCCCCATGCTCGCCGACGATCTTCTGGGCCGCGGCGCGCAGCCATAAGGCGCGGCGGTTGTAGCCAAGGCCACGCCATGTTTCCAGCGCTTCGCGGGGCGAGGACGCGGCCAGCGCGGCGAAGGTGGGGAAACGTTTTATGAACACGGGGAAGAATTCGGCTACCCGCGCCACCTGTGTCTGCTGCAGCATGACTTCGGAGACGAACACGCGGTACGCCGTTACCTTGCGCCGCCACGGCAGATCGCGGCCATGCGCGCGGAAGTGGCGCCACACCGCGCGGCGAAACGCGGAGATGGCGTCGGGATTGATCGTATCGCTCATGACGCGGCGTATTGTAAACGAGCGGTGATGGATTATAAAGCGCGGGAGATCATGGGTTCAGCAGGTGCGGCAGCATCTCGATGAACACCCCGATTTCGTCGCGCACCCGGCGGTAGTGGGCCAGCGCTTCCTCTTCCGTTTTCGCGCCGCGCGCCAGTTGGGGCGGGTCATCGAAGGGTCTGTGAGTCACTTTGGCGGACCCGTGGAACACGGGGCACCCCTCCGCCGCGCCCCCGCATACCGTGACCACAAGGTCAAAAGGAATATGGGAAAGCGCGTCCACATGCAGCGACGGGCTGCCGGAGATGTCCACCCCCGCCTCGGCCATGACGCGGACGGCCAGCGGATTCACACCTCGCGGTTTCGTCCCGGCGCAATACGCTTCCATCCGGTCCCCCCAGCGCGCCTGGGCGAAGCCGCGCGCCATCTGGCTGCGGCACGAGGCGCCGGTGCAGAGGAACAGTACGTTGTATTTAGTGGAGTGGGTCATCCGAAACTCATTCAAGCGCGGCGGCGGCATTGCGACTTTCAGCTTCCGGCAAGGGCACATAGCCCGCGCGCGCCGCCAGCGCTTGGCCTTCCGCCGTCAACTCGAACAGGATGAATTCGCGCGCAAGGCCCCGCGGCCTGCCTAACGTGTATTGATACAAACGGCGGGAAATGGGGTACCGGCCGGAGGCTATGGTTTCCGGCGAAGGCGTTATCCCTTCGAGTTCCAGGATTTTCACTCCCTCGCCATAGGGCAATCCCCCAAAGCCGATGGCCCGATGGTCGCGCGACACCGCGTTGACCACGGAGGCGGTGCCGGGCAGGTTCTGGCAGTCGGGCGCGAAATTTTCCTTCGCCAGCGCATGTTCCTTGAAGTGCAGGTAGGTGCCGGAATTGTTTTCGCGGCTGTAGCGGGTGATGGGGGTGTCCTGTCCGCCCACCTGGCGCCAATTGTTGATCCTGCCGGTGAATATACCCCGCGCCTGGGCCAGCGTCAGTGAGCGCACAGGGTTGGCGCGATTGACGAAAATGGCGATGCCGTCGAGCGCGACGGGGGTTTCGAACACCTCATAGCCGCGCGCCGAGGCCATTTTTTGTTCCCGCGGTTTCATGGGGCGCGAGGCGTTGGCGATGTCCACGGCCCCGTTGATGATGGCCGCGATTCCGGTTCCCGATCCGCCGCCAGTGACCTGTATGATTTTGCCGGGACGCTTTTCCATGAACGCGGCGGCTTCCAACGCGGCCATTTTCAGCAGCGTGTCGCTGCCTTGAACGGTGATTTTCTCCTGCGCGAAAGCGGAGGGGGCCGGGACAGCCGCAAGCGTCACCGCGGCCAGCAGCATTACCAGATATTTCACGCGCGCTCCTGTAAGGCGTCAGTTTACCGTTTGATGAGCCGCGCCGGTGTTAGAAAACGGTTAAGAACGCGAGGCGCGCGCCGGGACGCTTCTCCCCATGCGATATGCTATCCTTTCCATATCACCATTCATATTGGGATTGGAACGGCCGGGCCGGCATGGCTGAAACTTCCACCTTCACCCAACGTTTGGCGCCCCACGCCATTGTAGCGCTGATCCTTGTGGCTGGGTTCGCGCTTTCATATTATTTCTTCGCGGTCACAAAAGAAGCGGAGAGCCAGCGCGCCGGGTTCGAGTTTGAACGGCGGGTCGCCAACCACCCCGCGGCTTTGCAGGAGGGGTTGAACCGCCATTTCCAAATGCTGGCGCCGCTCGCCAAAACGTCCGGCGGGTTCAAGTCCGCCGCCGCGCGGATAATGGCGGAAAAGGGCGCGCCGCTGCTGTTGGCCTTGGCGCCGCGCGCGGACGCTGGCTACCCCATCGCCATTGTCGAACCGGCGCGCGGATTCGAACACCTGGCGGGAATGGATGTGGCGTCCGATCCTTCCACGTCCGTCGCTTTTGAAACCGTTCTGCGAACCGGCGCCGCCTACGCCACGCAAAAAGCAAGCCTCCCCGCCTCCCCGTCCGTGGTGTACGTGGTGTATTCCCTTGGCCTGACGCGGGATCGCGCGGGGAAAGCGGTTCCCGCCGGCGTAGCGCTGGCGGCGTTCGGGATTGACGCGCTGATCGCCGCAAGCCTGAAGGGAGTTGATCTGGAGGGGATCGAAGTCCGGCTGTTCGACATGCAGGACCCCGCGCAACCGGCGGAACAGCGGATACTTCATGAATCGCTGGCCGGCGCGGTGTCCGCCGCTCCTTCGGTTCAGCGGCTGCGCGAAATACTTTCCGGCCCCCATCTGGCGCGGGGCCTGACGTTCGCCAACCGCCCCTGGTCGGTGGTAATCAATCCGGCGCCCGGCTACCTGGCCGCGGGCGATAAGGGGATGACGGTACTAGCCACCGGCGTTGTGATCACCATACTCGCCGCGGGCTACCTTTTCCGCCTGCTGACGCACACCGCGCGGGTGGAAGGGGAAGTGGCGCGCCGCACCGCCGCCCTCAACGCGATCAACCAGAGCCTGCAAGAGGAGATAATGCGCCGCAAGGCGGCCGAGGAGAGCCTGCGTCAGCAGGACATGGAACTGTTCCACGCCATGCGTCTGGCGGCCCTGGGCGAAATGGCGGCGGGCATCAGCCACGAGGTCAACCAGCCGCTGACCGCCATCATGAATTACGCCGAGAACTCGCTGATGATGCTCGAACGCGGGGAAGGAGACACCCGGCCCGTACGCGAGAACCTGCAAGAGATTGTGGCCCAGATCAGGCGGGCGAAAAGCGTCAACACCAACTTCAGGAACTTCGCCCGCGGCGGCGCCGGGATGGATACTCCAGTGGACCTCAACGCGCTGGCGGACTCCGCCGTTGAATTGCTCCGTTTCCAGACCCGTGGCGGCGATATTGTCTTGAGCGTTGACAAACATCCCCACCTGCCCGCCGTAAAGGGCGACCCGTTGCGCCTCGAACAGGTTTTCATCAACCTTCTTCTCAACGCGATACAATCCATCCCGGAGGGCGCGCCGGGAGAGATCGCGGTTGTCACGCGCCCCGGGCCGGAAGGCCACGTTGAAGTGGAGATCAAGGACAACGGACGCGGCATGGATCGAGAAACCCTGGATCAACTGTTCAGACCGTTTTTCACCACCAAGCCGGACGGAGAGGGAACCGGGCTGGGGCTGGCCATTTCCAAGCGGATCGTGACCGCCCATGGCGGTACCATAAGCCCGCGCAGCGAGACGGACAAAGGCTCCAGTTTCACCGTCACCCTGCCCATGGCGGCGGAAGAGGCGCGCGCCGATGGGTGACAAGCGCTCACTGGTGTTCGTCATTGACGACGACGGCGCCGTCCGCAAATCGCTGGCGCAGATGTTGTCCCTGAACGGGTACGAGGTGATGGAGTTCGACGGCGCGCAAGCCGCTCTGGCCTCGCCCCGGCTGAACGAGGCGACGTGCTTTGTATCGGACGTGCTGATGCCCGGCATGTCCGGGCTGGATTTTTTGGGCGAAGTGTCGGCGCGGAACCTCGCGGGGCCGGTGGTGTTGGTCACGGCGCATGGCGACGTGCCCACGGCGGTGTTCGCCATGAAAAAGGGGGCTTACGACTTCATTGAAAAACCCTTCGAACGCGATACGGCCCTGGCCATCATCGCGCGGGCAGTGGAAAAGGCGGAACTGCTGCGCCAGACGCGCGAGTTGAAGTCGCAGATAACCAGTACGGCCTACGAAAGCGTGGGGCTGGCGGGGCGCTCCCGCGCCATTCGGGAGGTGAAGGACAAAATCGAGCGGTACGCCGCCACGGACCTGTCCGTGCTTATCACCGGCGAAACCGGGGCCGGCAAGGAGCTTGTCGCGCGGCTGTTGCACCAGCTTTCCACCCGCGCCAAGGGGCGCTTTGTCGCCGTCAACCTCGCCGCCCTGCCGGAATCGTTGGCCATGGGCGAGTTGTTCGGCGCGGAGAAGGGCGCCTATACCGGAGCGGCTGCCTCCCGCGAAGGGAAGTTTGAGTACGCCTCCGGCGGGACGATATTTCTCGACGAGGTCAATAGCGCTTCGATGGCCGTTCAGGCAGCCATCCTGCGCTCCGTGGAGGAAAAAACCATCACCCGGCTGGGCGGCAACAAATCCATCGCCGTTGACATAAGGATTCTGGCGGCGTCCAATACCGACCTGTTCGCCTTGGCCCGCGACGGCACGTTCCGGGCCGACCTGCTCCACCGGCTGAACATGGTCTCTATTCAGATACCCCCGTTGAGGGAACATCCGGAAGATATTCCAGAATTGGTCATGAATTTCCTTGTCGAGACGCGGCGGTTGTACCACCTGCCGGAAATCACCGTATCGAGTAAAGCGATGACCAAGCTGCAAGCCTACCCGTGGCCCGGAAACGTGAGGGAATTGAAAAACACCATCGTGGGGCTTGCCCTGGCCCCGGATATCAAAGAGATCACCGACTGGAATCCGGACACGCAGCAGTCCGAGCCGGGCAATGACGCAAAACTGCGCGACAAAGTTTCGCTAGCCGAAAAGGAGCATATCGTCCATGCGCTCGCGTCCTGCGGCGGGAACCTTAAACAGGCCGCCCGGATGTTGAATATATCTCCCAAAAGCTTGTTTAATAAGATGAAAAAGTATGGGTTGAAGAAGGAAAGTTATAAATGACGGAATACTTGGAAATAGTCCGGGGTGTGAACGTCCAGGACAGCGGATTGGTGAGATAAGCAGCGCCGTTCACGTTTCGCGGGTTATCCCCGGTTCTTATATAACGTCGTGCGTCGTCTTCACCGTCAACGCGAGGATCAAGCCAGCGATCCGTGGCGATCTCGAATTGGGGCTTCAGAAGGCCACGACTATTGGCGCCGCGGCCAACCGCGTCAGATAACCTTTCGGCGCGATTTTTCCTTCCCTCCCCCCGCCGTAAAAAAAAAGACCCCATACCGGACAATTGTCCTTTATTATTTTTACAATAGGAGTATAAGAATAACTTTTATTGGGCGGGAAAGGCCTTAAATGGGAGCAGGCCTGCCATGGACGATCATCCGGCCATAACGCGTCTAGAGGAAGCTTTAATCAGCGCTTTCGGCGATGCGCCGCTTTCCGAATCCGTATCCGGGGCGCTCGCGGGCGCCATCAAGGAATTCCGCCGTCTGGAGCTGCTGGCGGAGGGAGTCCGCGAGGAAGGCGAATCAATCGCCTCGCTGGATAAGAGCGGCCGGCTGCTGGCGGAATTCAAAAGCCGCGAAGAGCGGTTCCGCGCGCTGGTGGAACATGGCGCAGACCTGATTTTCATCACCGACGCGGCGGGATCCATCACGTTCGTCAGCGATTCCATCGAGCGCATCCTTGGCTACCGGTGGGAAGACCGGCCGCGGCGGATTGTGGATTTGGCCCATCCGGGCGACGCGGATATCGTGCGCCAGGCCCTGACGCTCGCCATGGCCTTGCCGCGCGCCCCGCTGCCGTTCGAGGCGCGCCTGGCGGCCCGCGACGGGTCCTACCGCGTCTTCGCCGCCACGGCAGCCAATTTTTCCGCGGAACCGGCCATCGGCGGCGTCATCGTCAACAGCCACGACATCACCGGCATCCGCAAGGCTGAGGAAGCGCTCAAGGAACGCGAGGAGTTGTACCACGACATATTTGAGAACGCCCGCGACCTGATTTATACCCACGATTTCAACGGCGACTTCCTTTCGGTCAACAAGGCGCTGCTGGCCGCATCCGGCTATGCCGCGGATGAGCTTCTGGGCAAGAACATAAGCATGTTGCTGGCGCCGGACCAGCTTGAAAAGGCGCGCGGCATGATCGCCGCCAAGCTCTCCGGCGAGGCGCAGAACACCCACTACGAGCTGGAGGTCATCACCAAAACCGGCGGGCGCGTGTTGGTGGAGTTGAACACGCGCATTATCATGCGCGAGGGCAAGCCGTCGGGCATCCATGGCATCGGGCGCGACATCACCCGCCGCAAGGAGACCGAGCGCGAGTTGGTGAGCGCCAAGGAGGCCGCCGAGGAGGCCACGCGGGTGAAGGATCAGTTCGTCGCCATGGTCTCCCACGACCTGCGCGCGCCTCTGGCCGCCATCCGGGGCATGGCGGACCTCATTCGGAGCAAGGCGAATGCGCCGGATCCCGCCTATGCGGTCTCCGTGGCCGGCCGCATCGTTAAATCGTCCGACCGGCTGCTGGGGCTGCTCGAAACGCTCCTTAACCTTAACCGGCTGCGCAGCGGGGGCATAATCCTGCAACCCGCGTTCACCCAACTCCGGCCCCTGGCCGAGGAACATATCGAGCGCATCGCGCATCTGGCCGAGCGCAAGGAAATCATCATACGCAATGAACTGCCGGATGGTACTAGCGTTTTCGCCGACCGGGAGCTATTGGGCGAGGTCCTCAACAACCTTATCACCAACGCCATCAAGTTCTGCCGCCCGGGCGACCATATTGTTATCTTTTCGCCGGATGGCGACCCTATGCGGCTGGCCGTGCGCGACACGGGGCCGGGGGTGAAAACGGACCTCGTCCCCAACCTTTTCCGGCACGACGTTAAAACCTCCGCTCCGGGAAGCATGGGCGAAACCGGCATCGGACTTGGGCTTCCCTTCTGTCACGACATCGTCACGGC
>JACQZB010000132.1 GCA_016207925.1 Nitrospinota bacterium | reverse complement strand
CCGTCGCCGAGATGGGCTCGCAGCTTTTCCATCGCGCGGTCAACGCCGATCAGCGCGATAAACGTCCCCACCTTGGGGCCGGAAGGCTGGCCCAGGAACAACCGGTAGAGCGTGGTGAACCATTCCTTCATGGGGATATCGCGCTCCTTGGCGGCCTGGAACGCGGCGTTCTGGATAATCTCCGGCGTAAGCTCTTCCTCAATCCCCTCCAGCGCGCATTCAAACGCGGACAATGCCGCGTCATGCGCGTGGCCCGGCTCCTCGACGTGGCGGTTGGGCAGGCACACTTCGGTGTAGTAGGTGATCACCTCGCGGATAAGCTGTTCGTAGTATTCCAGATTCTCCGCGACCTGCGGCTGGTACTTGAGCAGATAGCCTTTCACCACATCGGGACCGGTAACGGACAGCGCGATCAACAGATCGTAAATCAACGAATAGGTCACCACGTTCTCGCCGGAAAGCGCGCCCGCGCGCGGGCCGTGGGAAAGGCGGCGGACGAACTGCGCGGGGCTATCCGCGCCGCCGGTGTCCTTCGCCATCAATTCCAGGTAGCCGTCTATGATCTTGGGCAGCAGCGGCAGACCCATGCGCTTGGCCTGCTGCGGCTTGAGGTACATGAAGTACAACAGCGAGTCCACGGGGCCATAGCGCAGCCATTGTTCGATGGACACGCCGTTGCCGATTTTTTTGGAAATCTTGCGCCCCGTTTCGTCGAGGAACAACTCGTACTTGAACAATTCCGGCGGGTGGCCGCCGATTTCCCGCACGATTTTGGAAGAAAGCCGGGCGGACTCCATCAGGTCCTCGCCGTGCATTTCGTAATCCACGCCCAGGGTGAACCAGCGTAGCGCCCAGTCCACCTTCCAGCCCACTTTGCACTTCCCGTCCAGTACGCTTACGCGGCCCGTATGGCCACAGGCTTCGTATTTGCCGGGGGAGGAGGTGTCGCACACATAGGAGACTTCCTCCGTGTCGTCGTGATAGGCGGTCACGCGCGTACTGTACACGCGCCCGCATTGTTCACAAATGGGAAAAAACGGCGACCATGCGGCGCGTTTTTCCTCGCTGATGGTCTCCACGAACATCTGGGTGATCTTTTCGCGCTTGCGCAGGATGCGCCGCAGCCCTTCGTTGAACTTGCCGCTCTGGTACACATCCGTCGAGGACATGAACTCATACTCAAAACCGAACGAGTCCAAAAACTCGCGCAACTTTTTGTTCATGTAGTGGGCGTAGGAAGGCTCCTGCCCGAAGGGGTCGGGCACGGAGGTCAGCGGCTTGCCCAGATGCGGCAGGACCAATTCCCGGTTGGGGATGTTTGAGGGCGCTTCGCGCAGGCCGTCGAGGTCGTCGGAAAAGGAAACAATGCGCGCGGGCACGCCCGGCGCCACCACGGCCAACGCTTGAAGTACAAAGGAGGTCCGCGCCACCTCTCCGAACGTGCCGATGTGCGGCAGGCCGGAAGGCCCGTAGCCGGTTTGCGCCAGGGCTTCATTCTTACCGCGCCGTTGCAGGCGCGCGGCGATGCGTTCGGCCTCCTTAAAGGGCCATTCCTTGTACGTCATGCGTAATCCGGTTGTTGGGAAAGCGGGAATTGTATCATGGGCGGAGCCACGGATGCGGCTAGACCAGCGCGCCGGTTATCTGGAAACCCGGCGCCAGCGCTTCCGCGCGCTCACGCTCGCGGGCGGACAGCGCGCTTACCTCGAACACGATCCCGTGAAGCCGCTCGAATGCGGAGATTAGGGCGGCGGCCATCTGATCGGGCGATACGGGACGCGGCAGGGCTTCGTTGACCGCCCCCAGGACGTGCGCGGCTTGGGCGCGTTTTGCGCCGCTGTCCCATATAAAGCAGTCGAGAAGCCGGCTGCGGTCCGTATCGAGGATTATCGAACCGTGTTGGAGCAGCGCGCCGCGCGTCCGGCGCTGGGCGCTGCCCACCACCTTGCGTCCATTGACGGCTATTTCGTGCCGCGCGCGGGAGGCGAAGCATACCGCGCTGCGCCCCGCTCCATGTTCCGCCGTATCGTCCACGCGCGCGCCGAGGCTGGCAAGCGCCGCCGCCAGCGCCATGCGGGTGAACGCATACACTTGCGTCAAGGAACCAAAGCGCGGACTGGAGGCGGGAATGGCCACAGAGTAGGTCACCTCACGGTCATGCAATACGGCGCGCCCGCCGGTGGGCCGCCGGACCAACGGAATTTCCTCCCGCGCCAGATAATCCACATTCAGCCCGCGCGCGGCGTCCTGCGCGTAGCCAAGGGAAACCGTGGGCCGGTCCCACTGATACAGGCGCAGCGCCGGGGCCGCGCCGGGCGACTGGGCGGACTCCCACAGCGCCGCGTCCGCCGCCATGTTCCACGCTCCGGGCGCGGGCGATTCCACGATCAAGCGCCATCGTTCCATGGATACGTTATCGCGATGCGCTCTTAACGGATTTGCCGCCGCGCGCCGCCTCCAGCGCCGTCGCGGTGTCCAGCGGGATTTCGAAACAGAACTCGCTTCCTTCGTTGACTTTGCTGGTCACCCAGATGCGGCCCCTGTGCGCCCGGATGGCGCGGTCGCAAAAGGCAAGCCCCAGCCCCGATCCGCCGTGGGAGGTTTTCACGCCCGGCGCCTGGAAAAACTTTTTGAAGATGTTTTCCCGCTCCGGTTCGGGCACACCCTCCCCTTCGTCGCGCACCCGGAACTCCACCATCCCCCGGTCGCGGTGGAGCGCCACGGTCACCTTCACGCTTCCCCCGATAGGCGAATGCTCGGCGGCGTTGGTGAGCAGGTTGCCCAGCGCGCGTTCGATCAGATCGCGGTCGGCGGTGACCATGGGGCGCTCTTCGAGCGTCATCACCTTGGCTTTGAGGTTGTTGAGCGAGAGCAGCGTCTTGAAGCGCCGCAGCGCGTCCTCCGCCAGCGCCACCGCATCGAAGGTGACCAGATGCAGCGGCATTTTGCCCTCCTCCATCCGGCTTACGTTGAGCAGGTTGCCGATGAGCTGCGACAGGCTCAACGCGCCCAACTCCGCCGACTCAAGATACGAGCGGGCCAGGTCGTCGAGCTGGTGGGCGGTGATCAGGTCGAGGTTGGCGGAGATTTCATTGAGCGGCCCCTTCATATCATGCACGATCATGTTCATCAGGTCGCGCTTCATCGCCTCGAGCTTTTTAAGCTCCCGGTTGGCGTGGCGCAAACGCTTTTGCTCCTGTTGCAGGTCGTGGGTCAGCTTGGCGGTTTCCAGTATCGGGCTGATGCGGCGCACCCAACGGCCAAGCGTTTCGGTTTCCGCGACGGTGTAAGGCTTTCCATTCTTCTTGTCGGAGATGTTGAGCACACCCACCACCCCCTGGTGGCCAAACACGGGCGCGGAGATGAACATGGTGGAGCCTTTCGCCGCCGGCCGGCGCGCCAAGCCGGAAATATCGGGGTCGCGGGAGTAATCGTCCACCTTAAGCGCCTTGCCGGTGGCCACGGCGCGCCCCGCGATGGAGTCGCGCGACAACTTCTGGCGCATTCCCACCAGCTTGCGCCGCGTGGCGGCGCTCACGATCAGGCAATCGCCCTCCAGGCTCATCACCGAACCGTTTTTGGATCCCATCAGCCCCACGAGGTACTCTAACGGGGCCTGGATCTTCCGCTGATACGTCAGGCGGGGATCGAACATAATATCGAGGGTTTTCGGCACCGTGTTCACTTGTACCTTGTCCATCGCCCCTTCCCAACCGGATTGTTTCCCTAAACTATATAACATTTCCCCATCAGGGCGTTCCACCCGGCGCGCCCCTGTCCGTACCCATTACATCAGGAACGGCAAGGAGGTAGTCATGCGCGACAAGATTGCGGCGTTGTTGTTACTATCGGCGCTGGGGCTGGCCCCGGCGTGCGCCTCGACGAACCAGCAAAACTCCGCCGCCGTGGGCGCGGCCCTGGGGGCGGCCTCCGGCGCGGTGATCGGCCATCAGTACGGCGACGGCGGGCGCGACAAGGGCGCGCTCATCGGCGCGGCGGTGGGCGGCGCGGCGGGGCTGTTATTCGGGCAAAACCAGGATCAGATAGACGTCCAGCGGCAAGGGCCGTCCAGCGCGCGGTAAGCGGAGCCGGGGCGATTGACCGGCGCCTTTCGGGGCGCCTATAATCGCCCGATGCCGCAATCCGACGCCGATAAAATTTCCGCCGACCTGGAGCTTGCCGGCCGCATGGCCGGCGGCGATGGGGCGGCATGGGAAACCTTCGTCGAAAAATTCACCGATTGGGTACTGTACAAGGCCAAGGAGTGGTGCGTGGGCCATTGCCCCTATTCCTCCGGCGAGTGGTTCTGCGGGTTGACCAGCCTGGCGCTCCAACGGCAGGGAAAGCGGCCCGCCTCCACCCTGCCGGAATGCGACGAGGGGCTGGACACCTACATTTGGATTTTCGAGCAGCTTCGCCGCCGCGTGGCGAAATACTCCGGCAAGAACGGTTGCGCGCTCTCCACGTTCGTCTGGACCATCCTCAACTCGCGCGAACTGTACATTGACTGGCTAAGGTGGAAGTATGGGCGGATTTTTTAGCGAATCGGCCCGCCGTCGGCTGCCCGCGGCCATCCAGGCGCTTTCCGAACGGCACGGGGCGGCCTTCATCTACCTGCGAATGAAACGCGACGAGGCCTTTATCGCCCGCGAGCTTGACATCTCCATCGCCGAGGCGCGGACGATCATCCGCGACGTCCAGGACACCTTGATAAAATCCGGCGCCATTGACCTGGTGCGCGACCCGGTGTTTTTTCCCCTGGATCACCCGCCGGATTCGGAACGCGGGCCGTCGCGGCCAATTGAGCTTTCCCGCGACGAGATGGACATGGCTGACCAAGTGGCGCTTGACCAGTTTTACCGGGCGCTTGCCGCTGCCCTTGCCGGACTTGATCCTGCGGAGCGGCGGTTGCTGGAGCTTTGGTTTAACAAGGAGATGGGGGCGGCGGACATCGTCAAGTTTTACAAAAAGTTAGGGGTTCCCCTGACGGCGCGCAAGCCTTTGGATCAGACAACGGCGCAGGATGTTTTTTACGAAATAGAGAAAATCATCAAAAAAACCGCCTCAGGTGTCCGTACTCATTTACCTGATGATGGAGAACGGCTTACGCCCGCCTCGCTCAAGGCGATCCTGAACGAGACGGGGATATAGGGCCTGGGGATGGCATGAAACATCTTTCAATCGAAGAACTTGCGGCGCTGGCGGATCCGGCCATGGAGGCGGCTTCCCGCAAAACCGCCATGGCGCACATGGAAAGTTGCGCCCCATGCCGCGCGCGGCTGGCCTCGCTTATGACGCTGCGCTCGGCCCTTGGCGGCGCGCCAACCCGCCCGTTGCTTTCCACGCCCGCTCCCGGCCCGGAATGCGTGCCCACGGAAGAAATGGGCGACTATCTTGGCGGACGGCTGACGGCGGATATGCGCGAACGGTTTGCGGCGCATGTGGCCGGTTGCGATGAATGTTTCGGGCGCGCGGCGTATTTCGAATCCGCCGCCGCGCGGATGACCAGGGCGACGTTGCAGGCCGTGGAAACTCCGCCCCGGTTTCTGGCGGCCGTGGCGCCGGGATTGGCCAAACGGGGCCGCGCGGAGCCGGTTGGCGAAAGCATGTCCGCCCGCGTTCGGCGCTGGTTCGCCTCGCCCTTGCCCGCCTACGCGGCGGCGGCGGCGATGCTGGTTCTGATGCTATCCTCCAACGGCGCGCGGGAGGTTATTGACCTCAATTCCCAAACCGCGTTCGCGATCTACGAGCGTCCGCTGGCGAGCGGCCCTTCGTTTGGCTTCTCCGACGCGGGCCGCAAGGTGGATGAAACCCCGGCGCGCCTGTTCGTGACGCGCACGGGCGGACGTGTGGTGTTCACTTGGGCCGCCGTGGAAGGCGCGAAGGAATACCATTTCGTCATCGAAGAGCTGGCGCCCTCCGGCCCGCGTGAAATCCATCGCGCCGCAGCCTTGGCGCCGCGCGCGGAGGTTGATGGTGAGGCTCTGGAACCCGGCCGTGCCTACCGCTGGCGGGTAGCGGGATCCATCGGCGATGAGCGCATTTTCGCCGCCGCCGGCCAGTTCACCCTCGCGCGCTAGGCGCGCCATGATCCCGCGCGCGTCCCTGCTAATCCCGCTGACGCTGGCGCTGCTCGCTTCTGGCGTGGCGGCGCAAGTCACCCCCGGCGGCGACGCGGCCAAAAAGGAATACTGGCTCGCCCGCAGCAAGCCGCTGGCGCCCAAGGATCCGCGCGCGGTCAGGGCGATGGAGATATTCGAAAAAACCCTCGCCGCCGCCGACAAGCGCCCCGGCCCGCGCCCCGAACTGGTCATCCTCGACGAGGCGGGCTACCCCTGGGCGCGCTCGCGTTGCGCTGCGCGCTCCCTCCCCCGCCGGCGCCAATGCGCGGCTGGCCTTCATCATCGGCCACGAGCTTTCGCATCACGTCAACGGCGACTTCTGGCATTTTTTCTTCTACCAAGGGCTGCATCCCGGCGACGCGCCGGATGACCAGAGCCGCCGCGCGCTGGAGGAAGTGATCGGCATCGCCCGCCGGTCCGACGATGTGACCGCCAAAGAGTTGATGGCCGATCAATACGGCCTGTTGTACGCCTCGCAGGCCGGATTCAGCGTGGGCCGCGTGGTGGCCGCGGACACCAACTTCTTCCGCGAATGGGCCGCCGCCACCAGCCCCGATCTGCTGGAAGGCGTGGTGATGACCGCCACGCATCCTAAAATCGAGGAACGCGCCGCCGCTGCCCGCGCCACTTTGGGCCGCGTCACGGAAAAGATCGAACTGTTCGACCGCGGCGTGGCCGCCTACCGCGCGGGCGATTACGAGGAAGCGCGGCGGCTGTTCGAGGATTTTCTGGCCGTGTATCAAAGCCGGGAGGCCTTCAACAACCTGGGGCTGGCCTATTACCAGCTTGCGCTGGCCGAAAAACTTCCGCGCGCCAAGGGCGAGGCGCCGTTGCGCCTTTCGGTGACGTTGGAGCCTGTGACCCGCGCGCGCTCCACGCTCTCCACCCACCGCCGTTCTGCGTTTTCAGCCCGGGCCGATGGGGAACAGCCATCGGCCTTCAGCCAGTTGCTGGCCCGCGCCACGCGCTACTTCCGCGACGCCGTGG
This sequence comes from Nitrospinota bacterium, assembly GCA_016207925.1. GTDB lineage: Bacteria > Nitrospinota_A > UBA7883 > UBA7883 > UBA7883 > JACQZB01. The sequence continues at coordinate 8,761 of JACQZB010000132.1, read as the reverse complement.
AACGCGACCCGTGGAGCGTCACGGCGCTCAATAACCTCGCCTGCGCCTATTACCTGGCTGGTGAGAATTCCAGCGCGGTGGGCGAACTTGACCGCGCGTTGGCGCTATCGCCGGAATCGAGCGAGTTGTACAACAACCGCGCGGCGGCGCTGTTGCGCCTCGGCGAAACCCTCAAGGCGAACCTGGCGGAACGCGCCGGGGCCGACCTTATGCGCGCGGTGGAGCTTAAGCCCGATTACGTGGACGCGCTGTTCAACCTGGCGTGGATGCATAAGGCGTCGGGGAACGTCGCGGAGAAGGAGCGCTACGCCGCGCGGCTGGCCCAGGCGGCGCCCGGCTCGCCGCTATTGGCGCTGCTCAAATAAGTTCGGCGGTTATTTACCAACCCCTGTTACATCAAGCTTGGCGACCTCGGCGATCTTCTTTGACAACACGCTAAAATCTTTATACGCCTCCTGTACTGCGTTCGCATGACTGCCAATAGCGCCATCAGCCGTCGTAAGCTTGAAAATGGGTTTGCGATGTTCTTGCCCCAAAGGAATAAGGCTGCGGTAATGTTTTAATGTCCCGAGACAATACTTGTCATTCGATGGAACTAAATTCTTTGGCGGTTTAGTCTCCGTTAGGACGCTCTCCCGATAAACTGCTGGTATCCGATTGATCCATTTGTCGTAAGCTTTAACCGGCCGATCCAATCGGACACTGGTTTGCTGACATAAATAACCTGCAGGCTCCATCTCCCCCTTTGGGAGGTCGAATTCTTTCGCTTTCCAGTTATCCAACCGCTTTTTCCATTCTGTTCGCCAATCCCTCAAAGTTGGGCCAAGATTTTTCAACCCCTGCAAGGAAAAAAGATCAGCGCCGAGAGGTATGACAACATAATTTGTAGCGATAAGAACAGATCTATTAATGGCGCCAAGATTGGGGCCGATATCAATCAACAGCATATCCGCTTCAACTTTTTGAGCAGCCATCTGCATCACGTGCCAGAATGCGGTCAATATCCTAAATGGCCGATAAAGATTTTTCCCCCCCAAACTCTCTGGCCATACGCCCTCAAGGGTTTCCTCAAAAGCGGATAACGTAACATCACCGGAAAGCAGATAGAGATCACTTGAAATTTTACTTAGTTCGGGTTCGGCTAGATCACCAACTTGGGATAGCGGTTTGACCGCCTTATAAATTGTATTGATACTCTTCGCATCATCCCACATAGCTTCAAGCGTATCTTCATCAAAAAATGCGGCGGTTAGGTTCGCTTGGGGGTCAAGGTCAACCGCCACCACCCGTTTTCTCTGTTCGGAGAACATCCAAGCCAGATGGTAAACAAGCGACGTTTTTCCCACGCCTCCTTTATTGTTGAAAAACGTGATTACCGGCGTTGTCATGTTCTTTTCCTCACCGTACATAAAACGACCGTTGGTTGCACATCAAAATTCGCTGGAGAATTGCCATTCTTCTTCAACTCGTTCTGTGCAATTCCAATCCCAACGCCAAACCGCTGAATCAAGCCATATACTTTTATGGCATCGGCAAGATTAGGGTTTCGATAATCAGTAATTCCTGGTTGGCCGAAGTTTTCTATCGTAACTGCGCCATAAGGTCCGCCAGGGCTAATGATTTCAATTCGATCATTAAACCAGTACACCCTGACCGGAGCGTTTGTTCCCTCATAAGTTCGATGCATGACAGCATTTCGTGTGATCTGCTGAAGAGCTGCCAAGGGATAATCAGCGCTTCTTTTTTCGATATTTCCGGAAACAATATCAACCCTGACCCTGTTGTGAGCTTCAAGCTTATCATCAAGCCTTTTCACCATTTGGCTAATAGTACCGTCAACATCTTCTTCGTCAATGATCGGATCGGATAAGTTTTGACCATCAATTCTTAGGAACTGAATATACGCTCCGGGCACAAAATCTCTGGGACGATTTCCCAAGGCCAAGATACCAAGCAAAGTCGGCACGGTCTCATCCGCGGAAACTATCATTCGACAGGCGGCAAGGCGTTGCGCATAATCCCGATCATTGGCTTCGATTACATCAGGCGCGAAAGCAGCAGGCAGATATTCTTGCTCAAATTGCAGACGATTGAGATGCTCTAATGTGGCGGATGGCAAGGGTTGTATATCGAAGGGGGTATCCTTGTATCTTCTTTTTTCGTTGAGAATTCTTTCTTCTTGCGCGGTTGCCATGGATCTCCGAGGACCCGTTCGTACCCAAATTCTCCCTTTATACTTAACAGGAGGTGAATCAGAGGGACAGACAATGACAACTGCCATTGCAACGCCCCTTAATATCTTTCTCTCCACGATTAATGTCGGCGGCGGGAGGATATTCCCATCTGACTTTATATCCGCAAGTGTCCTCAATAAATCATCTGTAATGTCGAGACCGGAAGGGTCCCCATTATCTCTCGCCCCAACAAACAACACGCCAGGACGATTATGATTAGGAAGGTCATTAGCAAAAGCGCACACCGCCTCACGGCCCTTTACCGAAGCGTCACCCCTCCAACTCTCTTTTCGCTCAACCATATCGGATTCAAGATTTGCCAGTAAGGCTTCTAGTTCCGAATCGGTGTAATTTAGGTTAGAAACCATCGTTCGTCATAGCTCTTGAATGAATTGCTTAAGACATTTATCGCAATGCTTATTGGTAAACGCTATCAGTTTATCATGCTCCAGTACTCATCTGTAAGAAAGGGAGCGCTACGCCAAGCGGCGCCCGGCTCGCCGTTGCTGGCGCTGCTCAAATAGCGCGCGTCAGTCCAGCCTCGGGTCCAAACACTCCCCCCGCGCGCGGCGGCGGGACAGGATTTCGCGGGCGCGTCCGATATCGGAAGCGATCTGCGCCTTCAACGCATCCACCGACCCGAAACTGGCTTCGTCGCGCAGCCGCTCCACAAAATACACCTCTATCTCCTGATGGTACAGGTCGCCCTCGAAATCGAACAGGTGCGCCTCGACAATCAGGTCGTCGCGGTTGAACGTGGGGTTGTAGCCGACATTCACCACCCCATCGTAGGCGCGGCCATGCGCCAGCCGCGCCACCACCGCGTACACCCCCACGGCGGGGACCACCTCGTAGGGCGTCTCCAGGTTGGCGGTGGGAAAACCAATGGCGCGTCCGCGGGCGTAGCCGGACACCACGCGCCCCTCGATGGAATAGCAGCGGCCCAGCATCTCGTTGGCGCGGGAAAGTTGGCCCGTGTTGAGAAACTCGCGGATGAGCGACGAGGATACGCGCTGGCCGCCGCTCTCCACCGCGTCCACCACTTCCACCGCAAATCCGATCTCGTCCCCCATTTTGCGCAGGTAATCTATGGAGCCGGCCTTGCCCTGGCCGAAGGAGTAGTCGTGCCCCACAATGACCGTGTCCATCTTAAGCCCGTTCCACAGCTTGAGCGCGAAATCGCGCGGGTGCATCCGGGCGAACTGGCGGGTGAAGTCTGCCAGGATGGTCATTTCAATGCCGTGGGCGGCGATCAACTCCATTTTCTTCTTGAAGGTGCACAGCAGGGTAACGTTCTGTTCCGGCGCGAGAATCTTGAGCGGGTGCGGATCGAAGGTATAGACGATGGAGGTTCCGCCGATCTGCCGTGCGCGCGCGTTGACACGGCGGAAAATCGCCTGGTGCCCAAGGTGCACGCCATCGAAGTTGCCCAGCGTCACCACGGCCCCATGGGGCGGCTCGTGGATATTGCGTAACCCTCGGACCGCTTTCATCCGGACTGGAGCCTATCAGTCGCCAAACGAGATGCCCACGCGGCGGGCGGTGACCACGTGGCTGCCGGTAACCTCCACCCGTTTCATCTGGTGCAGCGCCTCGGTCATGGGGATGGCCACGATCTTGGGCGTGCGCAGGGCCACCATGTGGTCGAAATGCCCCTCGTGGGCGTGGAACACCGCCGCCGCGCCGTAGCGTGTGGCGAGGATGCGGTCAAACGCCGACGGCGAACCCCCGCGCTGCAAATGGCCCAGGACGGTGCAGCGTGTTTCCAGATGGGTGATGCGCTCGATCTCCTGCGCCACCATCTCCCCCACCCCGCCCAGGCGCACGGTCTCCGACGAGCCTTCCACAAGGCGCTTGATGGTGCGGTCGCCCCCGGCGGGCACGGCGCCCTCCGCCGCCACGACAACCGTGAAGTGTTTGCCGCGCGCCTTGCGCTCGTAAATCTTCTGCGCGATCTTTTCCACGTCGAAGGGGATTTCCGGGATCAGGATGATATGCGCCCCGCCCGCCAGGCCCGCGGCCACCGCGATCCATCCGGCGTCGCGTCCCATCACCTCCACCACCATCACGCGGTGGTGCGACTCGGCGGTGGTGTGGATCTTGTCCAGCGCCTCCATCACCGTGGTGATGGCGGTATCGTAGCCGAACGTCACGTCCGTGGCGAAAAGGTCGTTGTCTATCGTCTTGGGGATGCCCAGCACCTTAAGCCCCTTTTCGGTGAAGCGGTGGGCGATGTCCAAAGTGCCGTCGCCGCCGATGACGATCAAACAGTCGAGGTTGTTCTTGCGGTAGTTCTCCACCACCACGTTGGAAACGTCCTGCTGGACCATCTTGCCCCCCACGTACTCGGCGAACTTGAAGGGGTTGTCGCGGTTGGAGGAGCCAAGGATGGTGCCGCCGCGCGGCAGGATTCCGCTGACGCGATCCAAGTCCAGGGGGTGCGTCTTGTTGCGGATCAGGCCGGAGAAGCCGTCGCGAACGCCCACCACTTCGTCATGGTACTGGTGCGCGGCGGTTTTCACCACCGCGCGGATCACCGCGTTAAGTCCGGGGCAGTCGCCCCCGCCCGTCAGCACGCCGATACGCATGATCTCTCCCCGCTCCGTGATTTGAAGGATAGTATAGCGTACACAAACCGTTACAGCAGAAGATTCCATTCGCCATCCGCCGTTTCCCAAATTACCTTTACACGACCCTCTCGTCGCGTTACCATTAGTAACGTGGAGTCGTTTACCTGTGAGGAGGTTGTTTGGGTACATGCGAAATCATCTTTTCTTTTTCTCCACGGACGCGCACGCAAGTCCGTTCGACATCAACATCGCGCTCGACGCCGGGTTCGACGTTGTAATCCCCTACTCGTCCGTCAAACCGGAGGACGCGGAGGCATTGACCCACGACATCATCTTCAGCCGCGGTCCGAAGGGAACAAAGCATTCGGGTATTTTCGTGGGCGGCGCCAATGTGGATATGGCGGAACGGATCGCCGGTACCGCCGCCCGGTCCATATTCGAGCCGTTCACGGTTTCCATTTTCAGCGACCCTAAGGGCGCCTACACCACGGCGGCGGCGCTGGTGGCCAAGGTAAAAAAGGCCGCCTGTGGCCTTTCCGGCAAGAAAGCGGTGATATTCGGCGGAACCGGCCCGGTGGGCAGCGTGGCCGCCGTGCTGCTCGCCCGCGAGGGGGCGCGGGCCGCCATCGTAACCAGCCGCGACGCGGCATCGGGCCAGGCGGCGGCGGCGGAAATCTCGCGAAAGCATGGCGTGGCCATCCACGGGGCGGCGGCGGGCGATCCAAACGCACGGCTGGAGCTGATGCGTGGCGCGGACATCGCCATCGCCACGGTGAAGGCGGGCGTGCAAGTGGTGAGCAAAGAGCTTTTGGAAACTCTGGAGCGCCCCGTGATCGTGGCGGACGTAAACGCCGTGCCGCCCTCCGGTTTCGGCGGGCTGGATCCGCATGACGACGGAAAGCAGATCGCGCCCAACGTAACCGGAATCGGCGCGTTGGCCATCGGCGTGGTGAAGTACAAAACGCAAGTGGAATTGTACAAATCCATGCTCAAGAAAAAGTCCCGCTCCGGGTTCGAGGCCGCGTATGAGCTTGCCCAATCCCTGGCCTGAACCCAACCCCGTTGACGGCGAGCTTTTGCTGGAGCTTCGCCGCGGGGTGGTGGAGTACGACGAGGCGCGGGTGCGCGCGGTGTGTCATACCATCGTGGAGCGGCGCATGGACGCATACCTGGCCATTTTCGAGGGGCTGGTGGCGGGGATGGAGGATGTGCGCCGACGCTGTGTACGCGCGGCTGGAGATTCTGCGTCCGAATATCGCTGGCGCGCCCGCCGTGAGCGTGAGAGGCGAGGTGATCATCGGCGCCATCGAGGGCGACATCCACGACTTCGGCAAGAACCTGGTGAAGATGGTGTTCGAGATCGCCGGCTTTACGGTCCACGACCTGGGCAGCGACGTGCCCATCCGCAAGTTCGTCAAAACCGCGCAGTCCACCGGCGCCCCCTTGACGCTGGTGTCCGTGATGATGAGCCCCTGCCTGCCGCGCGCGCGCGAGTTGGTGGAGGAGCTTCATAAAAAGGCGCCGGGCGCGCGGGTGATGATCGGCGGTTGCGCGGTGGACGCTGGCGCGGTGGAACGGCTCGGCGGCGACGGCACCGCCAAGGACGCCCACCATGCGCTGCGCGAGGCGATCCGGCTTTTGTCCGCCGCGCGGCGCATGAATGATCCCCATGATGAAAACCGCGCGCTACTTTAACCGCAAGTCGCTTCTGGCGACGCTGGCCAAATACATCGGCCCCGCCGAGGCGGGCCGGGAGTTGGACCGGGTGTACACCCTGCTGGGGATAAGGAAAAACGCGCGCCTGACGCCGGAGCTGTACGAGCGCGTGGGCGAAACCCTTGAACACGACCTGGGCGGCGAAGTGGGCGAGGCGATGGCCCGCGCGGTGATCACCGACCGGCTTTCCATCGGCCCGGAGGACGTGGGGCGGTTCTATGAATCCTTCCTTCGCATGCGCCGCCAACTCCTTGAACGCCAGCGCAGCGCCCAACGGCTCAACGAAGAATTGACGCACCTTAAGGAGTTGTACGAGAACGTGAGCGATTCCATTCCCATGGGGCTGTGCTCGGTGGACATGGAGATGACCGTCACCTCGTGGAACCGCGCGATGGCGTCGCTCACCGGCATTCCCGCCGCGCGGGCCATTGGCGCCAAGGCGGGCGAACTGATTCCCGAATACGAGCCGCTTCTGGAGCGCGCGCTCAAATTCCGCAAGGCGGTGGCGGAGAACCGGTTCCAGAAGGGCGGCGGCGAAAAGCGGATCGAGAGCGTGACGGTAAGCCCGCTGCTGGACCGGTTCGGCGCGCTACGCGGCCTGGCGCTGGTGACGCAGGACGTGACGCGGCATGTGGAAATGGAAGAAAACATCCTGCGCGCCGAGAAGTTGGCCTCCGTGGGCCGTTTGGCGGCGGGCGTGGCGCACGAGGTGGGCAACCCGCTCACCTCCATCTCCGCCCTGGCGCAGGAGCTTTCCGGCGCGGAGGGGGATGATCCGGAGTTCCGCCGGCGTTCATTGGAGCTGGTCGGCCAGCATATCCGCCGGATTGGGGCCATCCTCAAGAACCTGGTGGATTACTCGCGCAAATCCGACGGCGGCTTTAAGGCGTCATCGCTGCGGGAGATCGTTGACCAGGCCGCGCCGCTGCTACGGCTCGACAACCGGGGATTGGGCGTGGAACTGGTGGTGGACGTGCCGGATGATCTGCCGAAGGTGTATTGCGATCAGGGGCAGATCCAGCAGGTGCTTATCAATTTGCTGTTCAACGCCGCCGATGCCATGGAGGGCCATGGCGTGATCCGGCTGGAGGCGCGGCGCGCGCCCTCCGGCGGCGTGCTGGTGCGCGTGGCCGATACCGGCCATGGGATGAGCGAGGAGACGCTCAAGCAGGCCATGACCCCCTTTTTCACCACTAAGCCCGTGGGTAAAGGCACGGGGCTGGGCCTGTACGTGTGCTACAACATCCTTGAAAACCACCTGAGCCGGCTCACCGTCAAAAGCGCGCCCGGCCAGGGCGCCGAATTCAGCTTCATACTCAACGCCGCATAGCCATGAACGACAACGCCAGGTATCAGCCGCGAGTGCTCGTCGTGGACGACGAGACCACCATCTGCCAGGTGCTCAAACGGGTGCTTGAGCGCGAAGAGTACCTGGTGGACGTGTGCCACGACGGCGCCACCGCCGCATCGCGCGCCGCCGCCACGTTTTACGACGTGATCCTCTCCGACCTCAAAATGCCGGGCATGGACGGGTTGGAACTGCTGCGCCGCGTCAAGGAAGACTCGCCGGAGACCATGGTGTTCATCATGACCATGTACTCCACGGTGGAAACGGCGGTGGAGGCCATGAAGCTGGGCGCGCGCGACTACATCATGAAGCCCTTCGTCAACGAGGACATCCGCATTTCCATCAGGCGCGCGCTGGAGCAGAACCGCCTCGCGCGGGAAAACCGCCTGCTCAAGGGGGAGTTGGCCCGGCGCCTCAATCTCGACGATTTCGTCGGCTCGTGCCCCAAAATAAAAAGCGTGTTCCGCCTCATCGAAAAAGTGGCGCCCACCAGTTCCTCCGTGCTTATCTCCGGCGAAAGCGGGACGGGCAAGGAGTTGGTCGCCCGCGCCATCCACCGCAGCTCCCCGCGCGCGGAGGAGCCGTTCGTGCCCATCAACTGCGGCGCGCTGCCCTCGGAGCTTCTGGAGTCGGAACTGTTCGGGCATGTCAAGGGGGCGTTCACCGGCGCCACGGCCAATAAAACGGGGCTGTTCCAGGAGGCGCGCGGCGGCACGCTGTTCCTTGACGAAATCGGCGAGTTGCCGCTGGACTTGCAGGTGAAACTGCTGCGGGTCCTTCAGGACCAGCAGGTGCGCCCCGTAGGCTCCAACAAATCCTTCGCCTCTGGCGCGCGCATCATCACCGCCACCAACAAAACGCTCGCCCGCGAGGTGGAGGCCAAACGCTTCCGC
>JACQZB010000064.1:34287-37586 GCA_016207925.1 Nitrospinota bacterium | reverse complement strand
GGCGCGGACGCCTTCGATTTTCCCGGGTTCCGCGGCTTTGAAGGCTTGGGGGTTATTATTGCCGTTATTTTCTGTGTGGTTCATGACGACTTTCTCCTAAAGGTATGGGGTGGGGAGGATGGCATTTTATCGTATGTTTTTATGATTCATCGGCTGTGTGGTTGACGGCAAGCTGCGATTTTTAGACCGCGCCGCCGGTTTGGCGGCTGATCAACGGGTCTGGATACGCTCCACCTCCAGCAATACATCAGTTACATGCCATCCAGTGTGAGCATGATACAGACGCCCCGTCACCCTGACTTTCTTGTTCACCAGATGACGGTAGTCATCGTACCGGGTTCCTTTGGAGTAACCCATTACCAACTGCATCCGCTGTACGTTCAACTCAGTTTGGTCATTTATCCCGGAATGGAAGTCACCCTTGACGCACCGTGGTTTGTCAGGATGCAATATCCAATAGGTCATTGGCCTATCGCCTTTTCGTATATCCTCGAACTCGGGTGGGCCTGGGAACGTTTCAGCGCGAATGACGCCGTCAATAAAGACCACGGCGGGTTCATACGACAGGCAACCCTTGGGGAGATTCGCCAATTCCGTTGGGTCTTCCTTGGTTTGCCGGAGATACCCCTTGATACGCACCGCCGTTCCCGTATCCCAAGCGGGTTGCGAATGGTATAGGGCGCCGGTGACTTCCAGTTCCTTGCCGCGTAATTTCCGGTATTCGGGATACATCAAGCCATCAAGGGGGGTGACGATGGTAAGTTGGATTTCGGTGATATTGTTTTCGTCGCGATTGTGGGGATGATTTGGAACGCCTCTTACGCAGGCCGGCTTTGGCAGGCGCACAATCCAGATTGCGGCGGGATTTCCCAGGCCGCTAATTTTTGGGGGTGGGATATACTCCCTTTCTTCTAGTATCCCAGTGATGGTGACCTGCGCGGGTTCATAGTCGAGGCATGTTTCACCGGCGTGGGCAGCGCAGGGCCAGCAGGCGAGCAGCAGGGCCACGGCTGCCAGCGTTCTCATATACACATCATATTCTTTCATACTACGGCCCGATGGTGGCATATCCGGGAAGGGGAGCGCAAGCGAGGTTGAACAACCTGAAACAGAAGAAGCATCTGAAAAAGGTGAAAAAGCTGAACATCGTGAACATCGTGGAAAACGTGAAAAAGACTGGGGGAGCGCAAGCGCAAGGTTTTCAAGTTGTGGCATGTGGAGGGGGTTCACCGCCGGGGGTTTTTCGCGCCAAAATCCGTGGTCAGGCGGCCACGGGGAAGCGCTCAAATTTATCGCTTGCCGGGGTGTTGTAGCGCGAAGCGCGGTCACCCCGGACAGCGTTCAACTCCTTTCCTTGTCCCTCTCCCCTCGCTACGAGAGGGTGGCGGTCCCTTGCCGGGTGAGGGGGCAGGAACAAATAAGTTCTCCACCCTCATCCTGCCCTCTCCCTCCAGGGAGAGGGGAAGATTTTTTCCCGCGCCTTTCTTGTTCGCGCGCATCCCGCTGGTTATGCAAAGTTCCGGTAGAGGCGCGGCGCGCCGTGCCCCTATAAACCACGCGTAGCGTCACAACCGCGCCCCGCGCTCGTATCTTTTGCTCTCCCTTGACAAGGGCCCGAGGGGGTGGGAGCGCATGGATACGAACCCCCTCCCGCCGAAGCGGCGTACTCCCCCGAATCCGCGGGGGAGCAAAAGAGAATGCGGGCGCGGTTGGAGGGTGGTTTACGAACCGCCCCCAGTTAAGAGGGCGAGGCATGCCTCGCCCCTACGAAGATAAGATGTGTGGGCCATCGCCGGGGCGTGGTGGTGTCAGCGCCGTTTTTTCCTTCCCGCGCGCCGGTCCCGTGCTTGGGGACGGCCCTTGCGTTTTATGCGTTCGCCGCGTTTGGGCCGCGCGGCGCGCGGCTCCGGCGCGCCCGGCTCGCCCAACCACTCAAAATCAATCTGGCGCAGTTCCACGTGGGCGCGGGTGACGCGGATATGGGCCAGATCGCCCAGGCGGAACACGCGGCCCGTACGTTCGCCGGTGAGTTTGTGGTTGCGTTCATCGAAAATATAGTAATCGTCGTGCAGCGAGGTGAGGCGCACCAGGCCTTCCACGGCGGGGTCGGCAAGCTCAACAAAAAAGCCGAATGCCGTCACGCCGGAGATGATGCCTTCGAACGTTTCGCCGATGCGGGTGGCCATGTGCTGGGTCTGGCGCAGTTTGATCACGTCGCGTTCGGCCTCGTCGGCGTTGCGCTCGGCGGCGGAGCATTGGGCCGCGATGCGGTCCAGGCGCTCCTTCCAATGGTCGGCGCGGCGGCGGCGGTGGATAAGGTCCTTGAGCGTCCGGTGGACAATCAGGTCCGGATAGCGGCGGATGGGGCTGGTAAAGTGGGTGTAATGGTCGAAGGCAAGGGCGAAGTGCCCCTCGCCCTGGGCCGAATAGCGCGCCTGTTTCATGGAGCGCAGCAGGACATGGGTGATCAGCTTTTCCTCCGGTGATCCGCTGACGGAGGCGAGCACGCGCTGCATGTCCTTGGCGGAAAGCGCCGCGCCGGAAGCGAAGCGGTAGCCGAAGGTGGCGGCGAACTCGCGGAACGCCTCGATCTTTAGCGGATCGGGCCGGTCATGGACGCGGTGGAGCGAAGGATAGCGTTTTTCAACCAGGTGGCGCGCCACCACGCGGTTGGCCAGCAGCATGAACTCCTCAATAAGCCGGTGGGCGTCGTTGCGTTCGGCGCGGATGATGTTTTCGGGCCGTCCGGTGACGTCGAGGATCACCTCCGGCTCCGGCAGGTCGAAGTCAATGGCGCCCGCGGCGGCGCGTTTTTCGCGCAGCAGGGCGGCCAGCTCCGCCATGTCGTGGAACATGGGGGCAAGGCCAGCGTACCGTGCGGTCACGGCGGGGTCGCGCCGTTCGATGATGGCGGCCACGTCCGTATAGGTCATGCGCTGGACGGTGCGGATGACTGAGTCGCGGATAAGGTAGTCCACCACCTCGCCGCCGGCGTCAAGCGTCATCACCGCGCTCATGGTGAGGCGGTCCACCCGTGGCCGAAGCGAGCAGATGTCGTTGGACAGTTCGAAGGGGAGCATGGGGATCACCGTACCGGGGAAATAGACCGACGTGCCGCGCGTGAACGCCTCGCTGTCGAGCGCGGAGTCCTCGGCGACGTAGTGGGCCACGTCGGCGATGCTCACCGTCAATTCCCACCCGCCGCCGGGCAGGCGGCGCAGATACACGGCGTCGTCGAAATCCTTGGCGGATTCGCCGTCAATGGTGACCAAGGGGAGGTTACGCAGGTCAAGCCGCCC
>JACQZB010000064.1:0-34233 GCA_016207925.1 Nitrospinota bacterium | reverse complement strand
CCGCGGCGGCCTCGGTCAGCGCGGCCGGGGGGAATTCGGCGCGCAGGTGATAGCGCGCGGTCACTATGGCCAGTTCGACGGAGGGGTCTTCCGGGTCGCCGAGCACACGGATGATTTCGCCCTGGGCCTGGCGCTGCTTGGCGGGATGTTCGAGGATGCGGGCCACCACGGCTTGGCCATCCCTGGCCCCCTGGGTCTTGCCGGGGGGGATGAACAGTTCCTGGACAATGCGCGTTTCGAACGGGGTGACAAACCCCGCGCCGCGCGCCTCCTGAAAACGGCCGGCCAGGGTTTCGTGGGCGCGGTCAAGCACGCGGATGACGCGCCCCTCGGCCCGCCCGTCGGCGCGGCGCGATTCCACGCGGCAGACCACGCGGTCGCCGTGCATGGCCTCGTCGAAATTGCGTGCGCCAATGAATACGTCGGGCAGGGCCGCGTTACCGGGGATCACGAACCCGTACCCGTCGCGGTGGCCCTGCACGACGCCGGTAACCAGGTTCATTTTTTCCGGCAGGCCGTAGCGCGCGCCGCGGATGTGGACGATGAACCCATCGGCGGCCAGCGCGCGGATCCTTTCGCGCGTCTGGGCGCGCTGGTCGCCCTTGAGCTTAAGCCGCCGCATGATTTCGCGCAACGTCAAGGGGCTGGTGAGCAGGCGTTCGATGGTTTTGCGGAAATTGGCTTCGGATAGCGGCATGACCCATGATACCCCCAACGGGGGCGGCGTAAAAGCCAAAAGCATCCAAAAATTTGCGCCGGACGGGGGAACCATATACTATATCGGAAGTTAAAAGGAATCCCGCCGTCGCGCGATTTGCTGTAACGTCTCATGTGGCTGCACAGAAACGAACTTAGCTTCGAGGAAAAGCGCACCCGCGCCGTGTACCGCGCGCTGCGCGACGAGTTGGACCGTTACCTCATTGATTACTCACTGGTGGATTCGTTCCACAATTTTCTCAAGGCGGGCCGGCCCTGGCCGTTCGTGGAAAAACGCGAGCTGAAGCCCCGCGCCAAGGTCTCCGAGGTGGAGAACGCCTTGATGAACACCTTCATCGTGATATTCACCGAACAGCCCGTGCCCGCCGAGCTTAAAAAATACATCCGCTACTTTTCCGACAACAAGGTGGTCAAGGAAAACCTGGGCGAGCTTAAACTGGCGGGCCTGAACCTGTCCGACCGGTTCCAGACGAAGATGAAATATTTCGAGACCAACCGGTTCTACGACCTGTTGCGGGCGTTGATGCCGGTGGACTACGCCCTGCTGATCCAGCGCGACGGCACGGCGCGGCACAAGAACCGGTTCATGCTGTCGCATTTCCACGTGCGGATTGACTGGTTGATAGACTCCGCCGCGGAGACGCTGGGGCGCGAGTTGCGCTACATCTCCAAGGACCTGTACGAGAAGGGGGACGATTTCGCCCAGGCGATGACCGAAAAGCTGTTCGAGTACTACTCCTTCCACCACACCATCTCCGGACGGCGCACGGCGGCGATGCTGGCGGCGCAGTTGTTGCGGCAGATGGAGTTTTTCAGCGCGGTGTACGTCTCTTCGTCGGAAAGCCGCACGTTGACCAGCCTGTCGGAAAACGGCGTGAGCAAGTACACGCTATTGCAATTGGACAACGCCGCCATCGCCCAGATTGAGGCCCATCCCCATGGCAATCCGGACTTCGCCAACCAGTTCCTGATCCACCGGGAGAAGGACTACGGCGTGGCGCTGTTCCACGTGGTTTATTCGTACAACGAACATTCCAAATCGCCCGCCGACGGCAAACTGCGCGAATTGAAACCCGACGTGCAGTGGCTGCGGGTGCGCAACCAGCTTCTATTGCCCAAGTCGGATCAGGCCGGCGCGCGGCCCATCCGCTATCAGGTCATCTACGACCAGCAAGATCCCTTGTCGTAACCATCCTTCAAAATCACCATGAGCGTCACAACCAAAAAACGCCTACAGGGGTGCGAAGTGTGCCCCGCCCGCTGCTGCAACGGCCTGGAGGAGTCCATCACGCGCCCCAATACCCGCGATGAGGTGGACGAGCTTAAGTGGCAGTTGCATTTCGATACCACAAAGATATTCATCCGCGACCGGCGTTGGCACAAGCTTGTGATGGGCCGGTGCCGGTATCTGGACGAGCGCGACTTTTGCACGATCTACGAGCGGCGCCCCAGCCAGTGCCGCGCCCACAATCCGCCCGACTGCGAGCATTACGGCGATATATTCGATGTGATGTTCAATACGCCAGAGGAGTTGCAGGCGTACATTGACAAGGAAAAGAGGCGGCGCAACCGGCGGCGGAGGAACGGCGGCGGCTCGAAGGGTAAGCGATCCCGTTAGGCGGCGGACGCCTTTTGTCCCTTCAGCAATGGGAACCCCAATTCTCCCCGCATTTCCAGGTAGCGTTCCGCCACGCGGCGGGCGATGGCGCGCACGCGGCCGATGTAGCGCTGGCGCTCGGTGACGGAGATCGCGCCGCGCGCGTCGAGCATGTTGAAGGTGTGGCTGCATTTCAGGCAAAAGTCGTAGGCCGGATACACCAACTTGGCGTCCAGCAGGCGGTGAGCCTCGCCCTCGAACTCGTCGAACCAGCGGAAATGCAGTTCGGGGTTGGAGTGGTTGAAGTTGTAGTCGGAATACTCCACCTCGGTTCGGTGATGCACGTCGCCGTATTTCACGCCGGGCGCCCATTGCAGGTCATAAACGTTGTCAACGTTCTGCAGGTACATGGTGATGCGCTCCAGCCCGTAGGTCAGCTCGCCGGTCACCGGTTTTAGGTCAATGCCGCCGCACTGCTGGAAATAGGTGAACTGCGTGACTTCCATTCCGTCCAGCCACACCTCCCAGCCCAAGCCCCAGGCGCCCAAGGTGGGTGATTCCCAATCGTCTTCCACGAAGCGGATGTCATGCTGCTTGGGATTGATGCCCAGATTTTCCAATGATTGCAAGTAGAGGTCCTGTATCTCCAGCGGACTTGGTTTGAGTACCACTTGGTACTGGTAATAGTGCTGAAGGCGGTTGGGGTTTTCGCCGTAGCGCCCGTCGGTGGGGCGGCGCGACGGCTCCACGTAGGCGCAGTTCCACGGCTCCGGCCCCAGGGCGCGCAGGAAGGTGTGGGGGTTGAAGGTGCCCGCGCCCACTTCTATGTCGCACGGCTGGGCGATCAAGGCGCCCTGCGCGGCCCAGTAGTTTTGCAGCCGGAGAATGACGTCCTGAAACAGCATCGTCGGTTACATCGTTAATTGTTTACGGAATATGCAGAATATCCGTTCGCCGCGCCGGATGCAACATTGGCGCGGCCACACGCCCATTCCCTTCGCGGCCCGGCGGCGGGATAATGAAAGTATGGCAAAGAGCGTGATCTTTGGCTGGGGGATGGACGAGCAGACCCTGGCGCAATACAACTCGGCGATGAGCCAGCCGTGGGTGGTCAAGGGCGCCCTGATGCCGGACGCGCACGTGGGCTACTCCATGCCCATCGGCGGCGTGGTGGCCACCGACGGGGTGATCGTGCCCGCGTGGGTGGGGTACGACATCGGCTGCGGCATGTGCGCCGCCAAGACGCCGTTGAAGGCGGCGGACATCATCCCGCATCGCGACGAGATTTTCCACAGCGTTTATCGCGCCGTGCCCACCGGTTTTTCGCACAACCGGCGGCCCGAACGGTGGGATCATTCGCATCTGTCCACGTCCGCGTTCCTCGCGCGCGTGTTCGACAAGGATCAGGGATTGACCCAATTGGCCTCGCTGGGCGGCGGCAACCACTTTATCGAGATAGACGCCGACGAGTCCGGCGACGTATGGGTGGTCACCCATTCCGGCTCGCGCCACATCGGGCATACGGTGGCCACGGAGTACATGAAACGCGCCAGCCGCTCCACCCGCGCGCGCGAGGGGCATTTCGGATTGCAGGTGAACACCGGCGAAGGGCAGGACTACATCCGCGACCTCAAGTTCTGCCTGGAATTCGCGCTGGAGAACCGCAAGCGGATCATCGAGCGCGTACTGCGCGAGATTTATTACTACGCGCGGCCCGGCCAGGCTCCGGTGATGGAGCGGTTCATCAACCGCAACCACAACCACGCCGAGGAGAAGGACGGATTGTGGATCCACCGCAAGGGCGCCACGCACGCCGAGGCGGGCATGGAGGGCGTGATCCCCGGCAACATGCGCGACGGCAGCTTTATCGTGATCGGCAAGGGCAATCCGGACAGCCTGTATTCCAGCAGCCACGGCGCGGGCCGTGCGCTCTCCCGCACGGCGGCCAAGTCCATCATCACGCTCGATGAGTTTCGCAAGGAGATGGCGGGGATTACGTCGAAAGTCACCGGCGGCACATTGGACGAGGCGCCCCGCGCCTACAAAGACATTTTCGAGATCATCCGTCAGCAGGAGGATTTGGTGGAAGTCACCCACCATTTACGGCCGATTATTAATATAAAGGCGTAGGCGGTGTTGGTTGACACTAAAAGCGCCGTACTGTACATTTGGGACATGAACGTTCCCACAGTGAAAGCGCGCAGCCAGTTCGCCGACATGGTGAACCGCGCCGCCTATGGAAAGGAGCGGGTGCTGCTTACCCGCTGGGGGAAAAAGGTGGCCGCGATGGTTCCCATCGAGGATGTTGAGACGCTCGACGCGCTTGAAGAATTGATGGATATTAAGGACGCCCGCAAGGCGCTCAAGGAAGCCAAGCGGAAAGGCTCGATCAGCCTTGAAGAATTGCGGAAGAAACTTGGATTCGCCTGATTGATCTATCGCGTCGTCATCACGCCCGCCGCCCAGCGGCAGATTGAAAAACTTCCCCGCCCACGAGGGGCGTATTCTAATCAGGCTGGAACGCATCAAGGCAGACCCTTTTGGGCGCGGGGCGGTAAAGCTTGCCGGGCAGAATGATTAGTATCGGGTGCGGACGGGTGATTTCAGGATCATTTATCAAACGCTGAAGGCTGGATTGATTGTGGCTGTGGTCAAGGTGGCGCACAGGAGAGAGGCGTACCGGTAAGCGTTTGGCGCTGATGGGGAGGAGTTCAACTTACGTCCGATTATCAATATAAAGGCGTAAGCCGTTACCGGGACAATCTTCACATGGCGGTTTATTAATGCTCATCCGCTCTGCCTGAAATCTCCGCATCCCCATGCAACCACGCCATGCGTGAATAGAAGAGAGACTGAATATCAATGAGAGAACCACCATCCATAAATACCATTCATAGGTGAAAAGGCCATAGCACCCGCCAGCGGCAAGCGATAAAAACAACGATACCGATGAGTTCGCTGAAACATTAAATGTGCTCCAGCGGCGTACCATCCATTTGTGGAGCCGTTCTGATCGTTCTGGTAGGATATCATGATCAAGCGTCACTCCGGCAAAGAACGCCTCATTGTCAGTAGTCATTTTAGTATCTTTCTTATAGTAAATTAGTTCCATGACACGTGGTAACGCATCTTTCGGCAAGGCGGCCTCGTAAGTTCCTTTGTATTTGTTTTTAAGGAAAATGCGATAAATAAGTCGTAATAGCAAAATAGTTATCCCGCCAATTGAATAGCCTGCCGTAAGGAGGAGTAAGCTACCTCCGGCCAGTACTTCAATGATTCCTACCACAGCATTTGGCCAAATGTTGTCGGCGGAAGCAGGAAAGGCGGGTATTACTTCCGCAACGCTTTTGCCTGGATTAGCCGCAATTCCAAGATATAACGAAGCGAAAAAGAAAATGGGCGGTATCAATAACCTGATTTCACGTTCCTTGTCCATATGAGTCTATCCCTTTTTTAGTTGAAACTCCGGCATGCCCGCCGCGCCGCATGGAGCAATAACGTACTCTCGTTCACGGAGCTTTGAGAATAAGGATTACGGATGGCCCTTGCCACCACAAGGTGCACCGGAGCGCCCAGCAATTGCTGAAGCGCATCCAGCAGGTTGAAATAGGTGTCGAAGTACGCGCCAGGTTCTATCGGCAGGAACTCCACCAGCAGGTCAATGTCGCTCCGCGACGGGTCGAAGCTTTCCCCGGTGGCGCTGCCGAACACCTCCAGCCGTTTGACCCGGTATTTGCGGCAAAGGGCGGTTAGCTGTTCGCGATGTTGTTCAAGAACGGATGTCATGACATTATCCTGCCAGCATTATAACAAATGTGGAGGGGGGTAAGTTGTTTTTCATCCCCCTCACCCCACGCCTTCAGCGCGACCCTCTCCCGCAAGGGGCGAGGGGAAGAGGCAAGAGGGCGCGCCACTCAAAGTCATTGCGAGGAGCGCCGCAAGGCGCGACACGGCAAT
Organism: Nitrospinota bacterium; assembly: GCA_016207925.1. Classification (GTDB taxonomy): domain Bacteria; phylum Nitrospinota_A; class UBA7883; order UBA7883; family UBA7883; genus JACQZB01. The sequence goes on along the minus strand of JACQZB010000064.1, from coordinate 27,962 downwards.
CTCGAATTTGAGATCGCCACGGATCGCTAATGCGATCCTCGCGATGACAATGAATAGAAGCGTGGTAGGGGCGATTCGTGAAGCGCCCCTACGGCAGAAAGTCGGGGGGGGGGCAGGAGGCGGGCGCAACAGGCTGCGCCCAATAAAGGATTAGGCGCCCGCGTACAGCGTGGCGGCGCCTACAGGCCCATGAAATTGGGGCCGAAGCCGTGGAAGGCGGCGTTGACGCGCAGGTTCACCGGCGGACACACAATCTCGCAGGTGGTGCACTGGACGCAGTTTTCCAGCGCCATGGCGTGGCGGCGCTTGCCGCCTTTTTCCAGCGTCTGGTGGACCTCGGCGGTGCAGTCGCCCACGCATGGGGTGTCCTTGCCCGCCGCGTCGTACTGCGCGATGCACTTGTCGCACACCTTGGCGTCGAACTCGTCTATGTGACGGTTGCCCTCCTCGTAATGGGTATGGGCGTAGAACACCACATCGGCGGTGGAGTACACGGTGTTGGGGGCGGGATCGGGCGGCATGTCGCGCGGCGGCGCCTTGAAGGCGGGGTCAATGTGCAGCCGGTCCTCGGTATGCTTGGCGGGGGGCATGCCGTCGGAGGGGTTCTCCATCTTTTTGCGCGCGCCCAAAAGGCGGAACGCGCCGCCGATGTCGGCCAAGCCGGCCTGCATGGCGGCGTACCACACGCTCTTGCCGGAGTTGACGCCCTCGATGATACGGGGGATGAAGGAGTCCAACAACTCCGGATAGTCGTTGAACACCTCGCGGTAATAACGGCTGTCGGCCAGTTCGCGGCCCACCCAGCCCTCCATCAGGCGGCGCTGGTACACGCCCAGGGTTTCGGCGTTGAAGCGGCCGCGCGTGTACGCTTCCCATATCACCTCGGCGGCCACGTAGCCGCTTTCCATCGCCTTGTCCACGCCGGAGAAGCGCTTCAGGTCCAAGGTGCCCAAGGCATCGCCCACCAGCATGGCGCCGTCCACGGCGAACTTTTCCGGCAAGGAATAGTACCCGCCCTCGGGCAGGATCGCCGCGCCGTACTTGAGCAGTTTGCCGCCCCGGATCATGTCCTGCACATTGGGGTGGCGCTTGAACTCCTGCAACACCTGCGGCGGGCGGATGTTGGGGTTGGCGTAGTCCAGGGCCATCACCATGCCGATGATCAGCCGGTTGTCCTTGCAGCCGTAGATGAATCCGCCGCCCAGATGGCCTGTCATCAAAGGGTAGCCAAGGGTATGCCACACCTTGCCTTGGTAGCTTTTCGGTGTTTCCCACACCTCCTTGACGCCCACGGAATACAACTGCGGGTTCTTGCGGAGGTTGAATTTTTTGATAAGGTCGCGGGAGACGAAACCCTTGTCGCCGAACACAGTGACCTTGGCGCGCAGGATGTCGTCCTCCGGCTTGCCGGTGTCGTCCACCTTGACGCCCGCCACGCCCTCGCCCTCGAACACCACGCCGCGGGCGGGGAAGCCGGGGAACATATCCACCACCACGCCCGGCTTGGCGGCGGCTTTTTCGGCGAGCTTTTTGGCCATGTAGGCCGCCATATCGGAGATATTGATGATGGCGTAGCCTTCCTTTTTGAAATAGGGCGGCATGAAGAGCCGGTCCACCGATTCCCAGCGGCGATGCGAGGCCACGGTGAGGAAGCTTTCACGGCAGACGCCCTCGAGCGGGAAGTCGCTATGATCCCAATCGGGGAACAGCTTGCTGATCACCCGCGGGTTGGAGACCGCGCCGGAGAGCAGGTGCCCGCCGATCTCCCTGGCTTTTTCCAGGATGGCGATGCGGATAGGCCGGTCCGCCAGATCCACCAGCCGGTGGGCGAGGGTCAGGTTCGACGGGCTTGCGCCCACCAGCGCCACATCGTATTCGATGGTCACGGCAAGACTCCTTATCGGTTAACGGGCGGCGCCGGCGGCCGCCAGCGACTTTTGGAATTCCTTTTTGAGCAACGGCGCCACCTCGAACAGGTCGCTGATGATGCCATAATGCGCGAACTGGAAGATGGGGGCCTCTTCATCCTTGTTGACCGCGATGATCACGCGCGAGTTGCTCATGCCCACCCGGTGCTGGATGGCGCCGGAGATGCCCAGCGCGATATACACTTCGGGGCGCACGGTTTTGCCGGTCTGGCCCACCTGATGGTCGTAGGGGATCCAACCCGCGTCCACAGCCTTGCGCGAAGACCCCACGGCGGATTCCTTGAAAATCGAAGCCAGATCGCGCACCGTGTCAAAGCCTTCCGGCCCGCCCAGGCCGAATCCGCCGGAGACGATGATTTTCGCCTTGAGCAGATCGGCGCCGGATGAGACCTTGCGGACGGTTTCGATGACCTTCACGCGGAAGTCATCCGGCTTGAAGTCCACCTTGACGGGAATGATTTTTCCCGTGCGGGAGGTGTCCGGCTTGCAGGGGATCAGGGCGCCGGTGCGCGCGGTGGCCATCTGCGGATTCTTCCACGGGCCGATGATGCGCGCCTTGAGGCTTTCGCCGAAGCTGGGACGGATGGCGTACAGGCAGTTGTGGTACATGCCCACCTTGGCCGGGTCCGCTTTGCCCTTGTGCTCGTATTCGCCGATGTCCAACTCCGTGCAATCGGCGGTTAGCCCCACTTCGTAGTGGGCCGCGATGCGCGGGGCCAGGTCGCGCCCCAACGTGGTGGCGCCGCACAGGACAATGTGGGGCACGCGGTCGAACGAGTCAATGACGGAGATCGCGGCGCGCCGGTAGGGGAGCGTGGTGTACTCCGCCAGTTCCGGCTGGTCAACCACGTACACCTCGTCGGCGCCGCTGTGGATCAAGGTAGTGGGGATGGAGCCTAACTGGTGGCCCATGACGATGGCGCGCACCTTGACGTTCAACTTGCCCGCCAGCTCGCGCGCGGCGCCCAACAGCTCGAACGTGACCGGACGGATGTCGTTTTGAATCTGGTCGGCTATGACGGCAATATCGCCGAAATCGTTCATTTCAGCAGTTCCTCCATTCCCTGGCCGTCAGCGGCCAGCGCCCCCGCCAGCAATTGAGCCTCGTGGGCGGGGGCGTCGCCCTTGAATATTTTGCACGTGCCGCCCTTTTCGCCCAGCTTCCAGGTTTTTCCCACCACCGTCGGCGAGCCTACCAGCCCCACCCGCGCGGCATTGGCGCCAATCACGTCCAGATCAATGGCGCGCACACGCCCTTCCAGCGCTTTCGGGTCGCGCGCCAGTTCCTTGAACTTGTACACGTTGGCGAATGTTTTGTATTCCAGCTTCGAGGCGGAGTTGGCCACGGTGATCAACGCGGGCATTTGCAGCTCCACATGCTGCAAACCGCCGTCTATGATGCGCGAGGCGCGGATGGTCCGGCCCGTGATTTTCATGGTTTCAGTGTACGTGACCTGGGCCAGGCCCATGCGCTCGGCGATCTGCGGCCCGGTTTGGGCGGTGTCGCCGTCGGTGGTTTGCAGCCCGGTGAACACAAGGTCCACCCCGCCGATCCATTCGATGGTTTTGAACAGCGCATAGGCGGTGGCCAAGGTGTCGGACGCGGCCAGGCGCCGGTCGGAGAGCAGGTATCCTTTATCCGCGCCGTATTCCAGCGCCTCGTTGAGCACCTCGATGGCCGGCGGCGGCCCCATGGAAATGGCGACGATCTCCCCGCCGTGGTCCCGGCGCGACTCAAGCGCCTTTTGCAAGGCGAACTTGTCGAAGGGGTTCATCATTTTTTTGGCGCGGGCGCGGTCCACGGTGCCGTCGGGATTCACGCCGGCGGCGCTGGAGGTGTCGGGCACCTGCTTGATGAGCACCACGATCTTCAATCCGTCACTCATGAATAAAGCGCTCCCTTGAAACGAGGGGTATGGCTGTGACGACTTCCCACAAGGCTGGAATCATGCCACAACCCGCGGTCATTTGAAAAGAAAAATTACCAGCCATGCGCCCGGTCCAAAAGGGGTTTTGACAACACGCCCCCAAGTCGCCTAATATCCGCGGAAGGCAGGCGCCACAGGCAGCATGAAAACCATCCATCTAGACCCTCATCGCGCTTCGTACCATGTGCTGCGCGATGTGGCGGACCAACTGGCCAAGGGCGCCGTGGTCATATACCCCACGGATACCATCTATGGCGTGGGATGCGACATTTTCTCGGAGCGGGCCATCGAGCGGATCGCGGACATCAAGAAGCGCGATCCCGGCAAGCCATTCAGCTTCATCTGCGAAAGCGTGGCGCAGATCAGCGAGTTCGCTTTTATCCCCAATTGGGCCTACCGGCTGATGAACCGCACCCTGCCCGGCCCGTACACGTATATCTTGGTGGCGCGGAAAACGAATATCCCCAAGAAGATGCTCGGCAAACGCAACACCGTGGGCGTGCGCATCCCCGATCATCCCGTGTGCGAGAAGCTGGTGTCGCTGTTTGGAAGGCCGGTGTTGTCCTCGTCGGTGAACCTGGCGGGAGCGGAGCCGCTGACCGACCCGGCGCTTTTGCCGGAGGAGGTCACGCGCAAGGTGGACATCGTCATAGACGTGGGGCCGCTGGTGTCCGATCCATCCACCATCATAGACGCCACGGGCGCGGGGCCGGAGTTGGTCCGGCATGGCAAAGGCCCGCTGCCCTGGTAGCCTATCCGCGGCGCAGGGCCACCAGCGAAAGCGCGTAGAATCCCGCCGCCAGCAAGATCAGGCTGGAAAGCCCCGTCACAAAGCTCAAGCTTTCCGAAAGCCCGCCCACCAGCGCGCCGAACAGGTTGTACGCCAGCGCCCGCGAGCCGGTTTTCGCCGCGGCGAATGAAGCGGCGAACAGATAGCCGATAATCGTGAACGGGATCAGGTACAGCAGGATTACCGCGTTTGAGGATAAGGGCGTTACATACGCCATGACCAGCGCCGCCGCCAGCGCCGCGTAGATCACCGGATAGGGGATGCGTTTGGGCAGCGAAAGATACATCCAGTTGGCGATAAGGATCGCCGTCAGAATCAGGGAAATCACCACGGAGCTGACCAGCCAGGTGGCGCCCCAGAACAGGGTGAAACGGCTGATGACCCCCACCTCCAACAATAAAAAGCCAGCGCCGAGCGCGGCGAAATGCAGATCGTTGGCGCCGGGCCGCCCGAACAGGCGGTAGTACACCACGGCGAAGATCAGCGCCAGCAGCGCGGAGACGATCCAGTGCAGGGTGGGTACGGCGCGGCGTTCCACGTACAGGTACGGCCAGTCGTCGGAGGGCGCGGCGGGGCTGGCGGCTTCGTATTGGCGGGCCAGCGCCTCCGATGGCAGGGCGAGCCGTTGGATGAGGTTGTCAGCCGCCACGGCGCCGCGCGCGCGGGCCATATCATTTCCCGCCAGGAAGTAGGTGCCGCCCGTGCCGCGGATAAAACGGTCGTCCGAGGGGAAATGGATGACCAGCGGAGGCGCTCCGAAAACATCCCTGACCATCTGGAACAGCTTTTCGCCAATCCAGGGGCGGGCGACCTGGAACGAGAGCGCCAACAGTCCATCCTGCGCAAGGCGCGCCTTCATGGCCTCGATACTTTGGCGCGTGTACATGAAACTGTCGAGGTTGGTGTTGGAGAAGTTGGAGGTAAGGGTATGCGAGTCCAACAGGCCCAGGATGATGATGTCGTAGGTTCCGCGGTCGTTTTTAAGAAAGTTGCGCGCGTCGTTTTCCACCACGGTGACGCGCGGATCGCCATACGGTTTTTCGGGGTGGTAGGAGCGCCCATGGCGGATGATGACCGGATCAATTTCCACCGCGGTGACCTTGCGCGCCCCGGCGCGCAACGCGGCGGCCACATCGTTGCCGCCCCCCGCGCCCAGCACCAGCGCGTGATCCAGCCGGGGCGCCATGGTATAGGGCAGGTCGTAGTACTGATAGCGGTCGTACTTTTCGGGAAACACCAGGGGGTGTTGGCGGCGCATGGATGTGGAAAGGTCTAGCAGGTACATGTAGATGGTGTCGTTGGTCTGCAAGGAATAAAAAGGGATGGTTTTTGTTTCGCCCATGGCGTCGTATGAAACGGCGTTTTTTCCCAAGGCGATTTTCTGATAGGGGGACCAGGTGATCAGCTCGCTGGTGATGGCCCATCTGCCCGCGTCCGTCAGAATCAGCGCAAGCGCCATCGCCCCCATCACCGCCGCCTGCTTGATCCTCCAGCGATAGGATGCGAACAACAACCCCAACGCGATCAAGCCCCACCACAGCGGACGCAGCTCCATGAACGAGATCATGGCGAACGCCCATACCCCCACCAGCGATCCGGCGATGTTCACCGAATAGGCGCCGATGCGGTTTGGAGCGCGGTCAAACAGCTCGCCGAGCCGTTGGCCCAGCGGGATCATGACGATGATGATCAGGGTGAAGAGCGCCCCCAGCATCAAGGCGCCCGTCAGGAAAGCCGCCGCCGGCAGCGCGGCCATGCCCCCCCAGGTATTCAAGTCGGCGAAGGAGAGATATTGGGAAATGCGGCCGAAACCCGATGCGGGGTTGGCGGCCAGACCCAACAAGGTAAGCGCGCCCGCCGTCACCATCAGGCTCAACCGGCGCGGGTACAGGTAGCCGAAGCCCAGGCCGATGAACGAACCGATGAGCGCCAGATTTTTGAAATACGCGAAGATTCGCACTTCGCTGGCCAGGTGGCGGATCAGCAGCACTTCGATGAACAGGCTTAAAAAGCTCAACAACAACAAAAGCGCCCAGTCCCGTTGGAACCAGGCGCGCGGCGGCGGCGGCGCGGAGTCCGAAAACATACGCTTGACGTCACCTCAAATTAACATTGCGTGATTTTCAGCTTCGCGGAAGTTGTCAAACGCCGCGAAGGTTCCCCTATAATAGAACCTTTACCCAATACTGTGGAGAACAAGTTTCATGGCCGAATTGAACGCCATGCGCCATTCCGCCGCCCACATCATGGCCGAGGCCATACAACGGCTGTATCCCGCCGCCCAGTTCGCCTACGGGCCGGAGACGGAGGACGGTTTTTATTACGATGTAAAGCTGCCCGAAGGCTCCATAACCGAGGAGGACCTGCCCCGGATCGAAAAGATCATGCGGGAGATCATCAAGGGCAAACATCTGTTCGCCCGCGAGTTGATCCCGCGCGAGGAAGCCTTGAAGCTGTTCGCGGACCAGAAGTTCAAAGTCCTCACGCTCAACAACCTGCTTAAGGATGAGCCGGTGGTTTCCGTGTACCGGCAGGGCGGATTCGTGGACTTGTGCCGCGGCCCGCACGTGTCCAACACCGCCGAAATCGGCGCCGTCAAGCTGGACCGCATCGCCGGCAGCTACTGGCTGGGCGACGCGAAGAACGAGCCGCTGCAGCGGGTGTACGGCCTGTGCTTCCCCACCAAACAGGAATTGGACGAGTATGTCCACCGCATGGAAGAGGCGCGCAAGCGCGACCACCGGCTGACCGGCAAGCAGCTCAAGCTGTTTTCATTCCACGACGAAGGGCCGGGGTTCCCTTTCATGCTGCCCAAGGGGCGGACGCTGTTCAACCTATTGGTGGCCTACAACCGCGCCAACAACGACGCGCGCGGCTACGTGGAAATCCATACTCCCGCCATGCTGGTGGAGGATTTGTGGAAAACCTCCGGCCACGCCGAGTATTACCGCGAACACATGTACTTCGCCGAGGTGGACGAACGCCAGTTCGCCATCAAGCCGATGAACTGCCCCGGCGGCCTGCTGGTGTTCCGCGAGGAGTTGCGCTCCTACCGCGACCTGCCGATGCGCGTGGCGGAATTCGGCTTGGTGCACCGGCATGAATTGTCGGGCGTGCTCCACGGCCTTTTCCGCGTGCGCGCGTTTACGCAGGACGACGCGCATATCTACTGCGCGCCGGAAGATTTACGCAAGGAGATCGTGGACATCATTGACCTGACGCTGGAGACCTACCGCGATTTCGGGTTTAACGAGTTCACCATCTACGTCGCCACGCGGCCTGAAAAGGCCATCGGCGAACCGGAAGCGTGGGAACGCGCCACCGCGGCGCTCAAGGAGGCGCTCGACGCCAAGGGCATGGCCTACAAGATCAAGGAAGGCGAGGGCGCCTTTTACGGCCCAAAGATAGAGTTCAACGTCAAGGACTGCATCGGCCGCCAATGGCAATTGGGCACGGCGCAGGTGGACTTTTTCCTGCCCCAGCGGTTCGGGCTGGAGTACATCGGCGCCGACGGCGCCGCGCACACTCCCGTGATGATCCACCGCGCCATCTTCGGCTCGCTGGAGCGGTTTCTGGGTATCCTGATCGAGCAGACCATGGGCGCGTTTCCCGCATGGATCGCGCCCACGCAGGCCACCGTCCTGCCGATCACCGACGCGCAGAACGAAGTCGCGCGCGGCGTGTGGGCGCGCCTGAAAAAGGCGGGTGTCCGCGCGGAGTTGGACGTGTCTCCGGAGCGTCTGCAAAAGAAAATCCGCAATGCGCAATTGCAAAAAATACCCTACATGCTGGTACTGGGCGGCAAAGAGGCCGAATCCGGCATGGTGGCGCCGCGCTTGCGCGACGGGCGCGATCTGGGCGCCATGCCGCTGGAAGATTTTATTGCGGGGTTCAAGCGGGTGGAGGCCGCGCGCGCGCAAGAATTGTGGCTGGAATAAAAGGGGGCGAAAGTGGCGAAAGACAGTTCCTTCGACGTCGTTTCAAAAGTGGATCTGGCGGAGGTGAAAAACGCCGTCAACCAGGCCATGGCGGAAATCCGCCAGCGGTACGACTTTAAGGGGTCCAAGGCGGAAATCACCCTCGATCAGAAAGATAACTCGCTTCAGATCATGGGCGACAGCGAGCCGCAGCTCGCCACCATCATTGACCTGTTGCAGTCCAAGCTGGTCAAGCGCGGCGTGCCGCTCAAGGCGCTGGAGTACGGCAAACCAGAAGCCGCTGGCGGCGGCATGGCGCGCCAGACCATCAAGCTGCAGCAGGGAATCCCCACGGAGAAAGCGCGCGAGATCGTCAAGCTCATCAAGGGAATGAAGGTCAAGGTTCAAGCCTCCATCCAGGACGACCAGGTTCGTGTGTCGGGCAAGAACAAGGACGACCTGCAGGAGGTCATCACCATGCTCAAGGGGCAGGACCTTGGAATTCACATGCAATTTGCCAACTACCGGTAATAACCGGGCCGCCTGCCGCTACCTCCCCGCCAGGGAGGACTGCCGCTGGAACGAGGCCCGGTACCGGCTGACCGGCGTGGACGCCTTCACGCAGGTTCCCTTCGCGGGCAACCCGGCGGTGGTGTGCCTGATGCAAGAGCCGGCCACCGAAGTGTGGATGCAGAACCTGGCGCGGGAAATGAACGTTTCGGAGACCGCCTTTCTCTACAAGACTGGCGATGCGCGGTATGACCTGCGGTGGTTTACCCCGGTTGCGGAGGTGGACCTGTGCGGGCACGCCACGCTGGCAAGCGCGCATTCCTTATGGGAGACGGGCGAGGTCAACGGAGCCACCCTGGTATTCGACACGAAAAGCGGTCCGCTGGCGGCGCGCAAGGGGGATGAGGGGATCGCGCTGGATTTTCCCCGCGTTGATCCCACGGTGACGGCGTCGTCCACCGCGCTGATGGGCGCGCTGGGCCTGGGCCGCAGCCATAACCTGCTCAAGGCGGGGCCGGACTTGCTCGTGGAACTGCATGACGAGGAAACAGTGCGCGGCCTGGCGCCCAACTTCACCCTGCTGCGCTCCATCCGCGCGCGCGGCGTGATGGTCACCGCGCCCGGCGAATCCGGTTATGATTTTGTGTCGCGCTTTTTCGCCCCGGCGGTGGGGATAGACGAAGACCCCGTCACCGGCTCGGCCCATTGCGCCTTGGGGCCTTTTTGGGCCGGCAAGCTGGGTAAACCGGTCATGCGCGCCCGCCAGCTTTCCCGCCGCGGCGGCGAACTTGCGCTGAAGGTGGAACCAAAGCGGGTGACGCTCACCGGCCACGCGGTGACTGTTTGGGCGGGCGCGGCGCGCATCGGGTAACCAGGGGAGGCGGCGATGAATCCATCCGGCAAGTTGTGCGTGATCACCGGCGCGTCCAGCGGCATGGGCCGCGCCGTGGCCTACCGCCGGGCGGCCAAGGGCGCCAAAGTGGTGGCGCTGGCCCGTTCCGCGGGAACCTTGACCACCCTGGTGAATGAGATCAAGTCGGCGGGGGAAAACATCGCCGCCTATCCCGTGGACATCGCCGACGTGGTGGCGGTGGACGCGGTTGCCCAGGACATTGCGCGGGAGCATGGCGTCCCCGACATAGTGTTTAACAACGCCGGCGGCGGCACGTGGCGCTTTTTGGACGAGAGCGCGGTGGAGGACATCGTCGCCATGACCGCCGCGCCGTTTCTGGGCGCGGCCATCCTTGCCCGCGCGTTCTTACCGGGGATGCGCGCGCGGGGAAATGGCCTGATCATTACCATGTCCTCCTACGCCGCCATCACGCCCTTCGCCGGCGCCACCATGTACATCGCCACGCGATACGCCATGCGCGGGCTGCACGAGGCGCTTTGCGCCGATCTGGCGGGTACGGGAGTGCGCGCGATGCTCGTGGCGCCGCCCAAAGTGTCCGGGCCGTTCTGGGAGCATAATCCCGGCAGCGAGGGGCGCTTGCCAACCTTGGCGAAGATGTTCCCCACGCTCACGCCGGAACAGATGGCGGGCTACATTGTGGAGGGGATCGAGAAAGACCGGACGCTGGTCACCGGCCCGCTGATTACGAAAGTGGCCTACGCCCTGAACCAGGTGTTTCCCTTCGTCACCAACGCCTTGATGCGGGCCACGGGGATCACGTACAAAACGGCGGGGAGAAGCTGACCGTGACCACTGAAAAAGCCCCGGAACTATGCATCTCCGGTGGCGCCCGACCCCGGTTTTCAAGTCAAAATCCGTGGTCAGGCGACCACGGGGAAGCGTTTTAACGACCCGTTGTTCACTCTTTCAGAGGTCACTGACCGTTATTCTTCCGGCTCGCGTTCGTTCCGGCGGGTTTTTGGAATTTTTCCCTCGCGCTGGCGCACGGGGAGCATATTACGAATACCGTTCTTTCACCTTTTCAATGCTCATTCCCGGTTTACCGGCGTCTTCCTGCTTGGCGGCGCGCAAATCCCTCAGGTCTTCCGCGTCTTCCAGCGCCTCCTGTATGGCCAGAAATTCTTCATAGGTAAGGATGACAAATTCTTTTTTCCCGTTTTTTTCAAGAATCTCCGGATGCAGTTCAATCATGGCGGCGTCCCTTACCGGTAAGCGTTTTTCCTGTGTTTCACGCGATACACGGCTATTTTATCACCATCCACGTCAAAGAGTACGCGGTAATCCCCCACGCGCAACCGGTATTCCGGCGAGTGATTCGTCAATTTTTTTTGGTGATTGTAAAACATCTGGCACCAGAATTAGGCTGGTGTCATGCGGGTCAAAGCGTTTGAGAGCCTTGTCAGGAGCGAGAATTCCGCGTTGCGTCATCTCCGCCGCGCACGGTACAAAAAAGGGCGTGTTTTTTGTCACGCCTGTAACGGCCGAATCGTGTACCGCCTCGCGGAAGGGCGTTACCGGTGCGCCCGTTGCCGCCACACCTTCGGGCCGCTCACCGGAACGTGGATCGCCCAGTCCCGCGTAGGCCTGACCACGTGGTTGTGGCTGGTGAAACTGTTCGAGTTGGAGGTCACGGCGCATCAGGCCGCCCTTCAGGCCGGCGTGAGCTACCCGACGGCGCTGCGGGTGTTCACCACGATCCGCCGGGCGATCCTGGCCGGGGAGGAGCTTTCGGTGTTCCGGCGGGAAGTGGAGGCCGATGAGTCGTATTTCGGTGGACGGCGCAAGGGTCCGCGTGGGCGTGGCGCGGCTGGCAAAGTCCCCGTGTTTGGGATACTTGAGCGTCATGGGCGGGTCAAGGTGACGGTCGTGCCCAACGTGACGGCCCGAACGTTGCTCAACGAGACGGTGAAGATGGTGAAGCGCGGGACACTGGTGTACACCGACAAGTTCGGGGGGTATGACGCGCTGGCGTTTTGCGGCTACCGGCATCTGAAAGTGGATCATGGGAAGCGCTTTGCGCGGGGCCGGGTGCATATCAATGGTCTCGAAGGGTTCTGGAGTTACGCCAAGGGCAAGCTGTATAAACACCATGGCGTTTCACCGGAGAAATTCCCTCTCTATCTGTACGAGATGCAGTTCCGGTATAATCACCGGCGTGAGGACTTGTTCGAAATGTTCCTCGACGCCTTGGTAAAACCGGTGCCAACTGTTTGATAATCACCTTTTTTTTACATCTCCGGACAAGCTGTTTCGCAAGGCCCCGGCTTTATCCAGAATGCGCCGCGCCATTTCCCTGGGCAACCCGTCCATATCCTTTATCGCCAACGCCTTAAACTCGATTTGGTAATTCATCGCACGTTTCCCGCGCGCTTATTTTCAAACCTTGCGAGAATCAGGATGCCCATACGATGAGCGGTTCTTTACCGTTATTCTTCCGGCTCGCGTTCGTTCCGGCGGGTTTCGATCCCCAGCTTCTTGATCTTGTACCAGATGCTGCGCTCGGTGACGCCTAGGGCGTCCGCCGCGCGGTTCTGGCGCCAGTCGTTGTCCTCCAGCGCCTTAAGGATGATGCGCCGCTCGAAGTCGTTGACCATCTCCTCCAGCGGAGCGGTGATGTGGACGTCGCCGCCGTTGCCGCTGGCGTGAAGCGCGGCGGGCGCGGCGGAAAAACCCGGCGGCAGGTGGCGGGCGGTGACCGTGTCGCCGTCGCACATGACCACCGCGCGCTCAATGGTGTTCTCCAACTCCCGCACGTTGCCGGGCCACGGGTGGCCCATGAACAGCGCCAGCGCGTCCGGCCCAAGTTTTTTGGGCGACAGGCGGTTTTCGGCGCAGTACTTCGCCAAAAAATGTTCGCACAACGCGGGGATGTCGTCGCGCCGTTCGCGCAGCGGCGGCACGGGGATCACCAGCACGTTGAGGCGGTAGAACAGGTCGCGGCGGAACTCGCCGCGTTCGATCATCATGGGCAGGTCGCGGTTGGTGGCGGCGATGATGCGGATGTCCACCTTGTGCGGAGTGTGGCTGCCCACCCGCTCCACTTCGCGCTCCTGCATGGCGCGCAGAACCTTGGCTTGCAGGTTGGCGGCCATGTCGCCGATTTCGTCCAAGAACAACGTGCCGCCGTTTGCCGCCTCGAACTTGCCGATGCGCGCGTCCACGCCAGTGGCCACGTTTTTTTCGATGCCGAACAGTTCCGCTTCCAACAGCGACTCCGCCAAAGCGGAGCAGTTGACGCCGATGAACGGCCCCGCGGCGCGGTCGGAATTGTAGTGGATCGCCTTGGCGATAAGCTCCTTGCCCGCGCCCGTTTCGCCCAGGATGAGGATATTGGAGCGCACCTTGGCGGCGCGCGCCGTCAGGTCGAACACCTCCATCATCCGGCCCGACTGGCCCACGATGTGCTCGAACTTGTAGCGGTCCTTCAGATCCAGCTTAAGGCGGCGGTTTTCCTGGGTCAGTTTGCGATGCTCGAACGCCTTGTCCAGCGTGACGTACAACTCGTCCGGATCCACCGGCTTGACCAGGTAGCCGAAAGCGCCGTTTTTCACGCAGTCCACGGCGATTTTCACGTCGCGCGAGGCGGTGAGGATGATGACGGGCAGGTCGGGCGCGGTGGCGTGCAGCGCGCGCATCATGTCCAGCCCCGTGGTGTCAGGCATGAAGTAGTCCAGCACGGCGGCGGAGAACTGGCCGCGTTTCATTTCGCGCTGGGCGTCGGCGAAAGTCAGGCAGGCGGTGACCTGATATTTTTTGAGGTGGAGGAACTGCTCCACCATTTTGAGCGTGTTCAGGTCATCGTCAACGATGAGGATGCTGGCGGCGTTAGTGGTCATGATGACGACAGGGATGAGAGCATTACAACACGCATTCCTTTGGTTTCGGAGAGCGCGGCCAACCGGTTGTCATTGGTCAAGAACGAAGCGCATTCATGCTCAATTGCGGTAGCGGCATGGATGGCATCCGGCAGTCTGATCTGAGTGTTGGACGCTCGCAATGATGCCGCCGCGATTAGAATATCCCGGCTTACAGTCGCCAAGGAAAAGCCGTTGCGTGGTTGAAGCGCGCTTATATATGCCTGGTAAAGGGGTTTGTTATTGTCCATTAGGGGTTTGACCAAAGTTTCGGCGAGCGTCAATTCGCTGGTGATGGCGATTAAATCCCCAACGTCGATGCGTGAGAAAATCTCGGTAAGGGCGGGTGTAAAGGCTGGATACCCTTCAAGCGCATAAATGGAAATATTGGTGTCAAGATAGACACGAGGCCCCGGAACGAGAGCGTTTACTTGCCCCATGCGTCACGCTCGTCACGGATAAACTTGTCAGCATCCTCTGGTACTGGAAAGCCGCCCCGGCCTGATCCGATAATGCTGGTTAATTTTCCTGTAACTGACTCTGCAAGCGCATCCTCCTGAACGATTATGACGTCGGCGCGCATACCGGGTGTCAATTCCGGCGCCTTGACCTCGACCAACCCGCCTGGTTGCACGATTACTTGCCGTTGTACGGTGTGCTTCATGATGGCCTGCCTATAAGTATTACACGATGTCCGCAATCACCGCGCGCCCTTTTTGCGGTTGCAAGAACGACACATAAGTTGCGTTAACTCACTACTGCCTGTTTAACCAACCGTTCCCCCCTCCCGGTCCGCCAGGGTGCGGGGCCAGGAAAATTCGATGGCGAAGCCTTCGCCGGGCGCGGTGATAACACGAATATCCCCCTGATGCAATTCCACGATTTTTTTCACCGCGGGCAGGCCAAGGCCCACGCCCTTCTTTTTCCCGTCGCCCTGGTAATACTCGTCGAACAGGCGCTCCACTTGCTCCGGTGACGCGCCTTCGCCGTCGTCGGACACGCGGCAGCGCACGCGCGTGTCGTCCGCCTCCACCGCCACGTCAATACGCGAGCGCGCGTGTTTGACGGCATTGCCGATCAGGTTTAAAAACACCCGCTCCATCTGCCCCCGGTCAAGGTCCGCGGTGACGGTTTCCAGCGCCACGAAGTGCGCCCCCGATCCACCGGAGGCCCGGCTCATGGTCACCGGCTGGCCGTTGAGCCGCACGGTGATGTCGCGCAGCTCGAACTCCGGCAGGCAGGCGCGCACGGCGGGTTCCACCGACTCGAACACGTCGCGCCGGGCGATGTCCAGCGCCAGCTTGCCCGACTGTATCTTGGCGTACACCAGGATGTCCTCGGCGAAGCGGGTGATCTTCTCCGTCGCGGACTGGATATGCCCGGCCACGTCCTCGATGGGCTCCGTTTTTCCCGACCGGCTCATGGTCTTAAGGATTTTGGCGAAACCCGCAATGGGGCTGATGAGCGACAACAGATCGTGGGTCAGCGAAAAGTAGAGCCGCTCCTTTTCCTGTTCGCGTTCGATGATCTGGCCGAACAAAAGCGCGTTGACCACCGCCACGGCGCACTGGTTGGCCACCGCCTCGATCAGCGCCACGGAGTCGCGGTCATACAGCCCCGCCTTGTGGTAGCTTTGCACGGAGAGCACGCCCACCACCTTGTCCTTGTAGATCATCGGCGCGCCCAGCCACGAGCGGGCGGGGCGGCCCCCATGGCGGATGCCCATCGCCGCGCACTCGGCCACGGTGTCCTGGGTCATTAATAACGGCGCGCGGTTTCTTACGATCCAGGAGTTCATGCCGTCGGATACGGGGTATATCTCCGGACGGTCCCGCGTGTCCCCCTCGGCCACATAGCTGGCCAAAAAGGAAAGCTCGCCGCGCTCGCTGTCGTAGAGGATGACGTTCACCTCGTCGGTTTCCAGCACATGCCCGAGGCGCGAGACGATTTCATGCGCCATATCCTTAAGTGTCAGCCGCGCCGTGATGACTTGGCCGATGGTGTTCACCGTTTCCATGTCGCGCGCCATTTTGTGGTCGCGGCGCGCCTCCAGCGCCCGGTCCACCGCCTGGCCCAGCAAAGCCAGCGCCATGCGCAGAACCGACTGCGTTTGCGGCGGCGGGTTCCAGGCGTCATCTCCCCCGGCCACCAGGATTCCGCACACGCCGCTTTGGGAGGAAATGGGGGCGCACAGGACGGCGCTGGCCCCGGCGGCCCGGCAGGGGGCCTCCTCCAGATCGCGGCTGACTACGAGTTCACCTTGCTCCAGCGCCGCGGCGCAGGCGCAATCCGTAATGTCGAGTTTTTCAAAACACGGCGCCAATCCTTCCGCCGCCTCGATCATAAATGGCCCGCCGCGCGCGTCGGTCTGGATGCGCAAGGCCCCGCCGCGCGCTTCCAGCCGTTCGATGAGCATACGCAAAATATCCGGCAGCGCCCGCTCCAGCGATTCAGGCGCCCGCGCCCGCCCCAACGACAATGCGAAATCGTGGTACCATAAAAAATCTTCGTTTCCGGTTGATCTTGACGCCGGCGCGGCGGATGCGTCGTTGCGCCACAAGACGAATTGCCGGGATCGCGTCATTGGTTCACCGTGTGTTGCCCTTGAAACACCGTGTAGTATAAAGAGATAGCGGCGGAAAATGGCTTCTTGTGAACGGCGGGTTTCACGAACTGATACATTCCATTGACCATTTGAAGTATTTATATGATAATTAATCTATAATAACATGCAATCAGCTCGCTTAACAGGTGGAACGCGAATATGAGATGTCCGCATTGCTCCTATGTCAGCTTTGAATACCTTAACACCTGCCGTAAATGCAGCAAGGATCTGACCGCTCACAAGTCGGCCTTGGGCATAGATTTTATCGAGCCTATTTCGCTGGGTGTGTTGACCTTCGTGGCGACCAGCGCCGTGAAAACAGCGAAAGCGCCCGCCGCCGTTGTTGAGGAAGAACCGGTGTCCAGTTCCTTTGATACCGGCGATTTTGTCATAGACTCCGGCGACACCGATGAAGCCGCGGCGGTGGAAATCGCGGACACCACCGATGAAGTGGCGGTGAATCTGGGCGACACGGGTGAGGAAATCTCCCTTGATTTTGGCGGTGACGCGGAAGACGCGGGCGTGAGCCTTGGCGGCGCCGTTGAAGAAGCGCCTTCCGCCGTGGCGGAGATATCTCTTTCCGATAGCGAGGCGATAGTGTCCGACAGCGGGTTTTCGCTGGGCTTGGGCGAAGAGGGCCTTGATTTTGGCTCCCTGGAAGTGGGGGGCGTGGAGGGCGAGGGGATCAGCCTTGGGCTGGACGATTCCAGTCCGTTGGGGGGCATCGAGTTCAAAATGGAGGAATACAGCGCCGCCGCGCCGGAGACGGACAGCGGTTTGGAATTGTCTTTGGATGAAGGCGTTTCCGCTCACTCTACGCGAGGGGACGAGATAAGCTTTGATCTGGGCGACGCGGGTGAAGAGATCAGCCTTTCGCTGGACGAAGATAAACCTGCCGCGAAGACTTCCCCGGACGCGACGTTGGAGTTAAAACCCGGCGAGTTTGACGATATAGACATTTCCCTGGATACCAAAGATCTGTTTGGCGAGCAGGGCGCCGCATCCGACAGCGACCTGGATCTGGGTGACTTGGATCTTGACCTGGACAGCGACGATCTAAAAACCAACCCCTGAAGGTTTGCGGGATTTCGCGCGTTCCGCCGGATCATGGGGCGCGTTCGCATACTTTGGGTGGAAATTCCCCCCCGCGCTCTATATAATCCCATGCTTGTCTTGCGGCGCGGGACCGGCGCGATGACCGGCGCCTGGGCGCCGCGTAACCGTAGGAGAGGCAAGCTGATGAAAAAGCGTTACCTGTTGTCCCCCGGACCCACCCCCGTGCCGGAGGAAGTCCTGCTGGAAATGGCGAAGCCCATCATGCATCACCGGACTCCGCAATTTTCAGCGATTTTCTCCGAGTGCTACAAGGGGCTGCAAAAACTGTTCAAGACCGGGCAACCGGTGCTGACGCTGGCCGCATCCGGCACGGGCGCCATGGAAGCCGCCGTGGTCAACCTGTTCAACGCCGGGGACACCGTGCTGGTGGTCAACGGCGGAAAGTTCGGCGAACGGTGGGGGAAAATCTCCCAGGCGTACGGGCTGAAAGTTGAATGGCTCAACGTGGAGTGGGGCCAGGCGGTGGCCGTGGACGCGGTGGCGGCGGCGCTCAAGAACAACCCCTCCATAGCCGCGGTGCTCACCCAGGGGTCGGAGACCTCCACAACGGTGGCCCACCCCATCCGCGAACTGGCCCAGTTGACGAAAGGCACGGACACCCTGCTGGTGGTGGACGGCATCACCGCGGTGGGCGTGGTGGACATGCCCATGGACGAGTGGGGCATAGACGTTATGGTCACCGGCTCGCAGAAGGCGCTTATGCTGCCGCCGGGCCTGGCCTTTATCGCCCTGTCCGAACGCGCGTGGAAGCGCAACGCGGCGGCCAAGCTGCCCCGCTACTATTTTGACCTCAAGCGCGAGCGCGACAACCAGGCCAAGGACACCACGGCGTACACCCCCGCGGTGTCGCTGATGATCGGGTTGCGCAAGGTTTTCGAACTCATGTTCGCCGAAGGGCTGGACAACGTGTACAAACGGCACGACACGCTGGCGCGCGCTTGCCGCGCGGGCGTGGCGGCGCTGGGCTTAAAGCCCTTGGCGCCCCTGTCGCCCGCCAACTCCGCCACCGGCTTTTTCACGCCGGACGGGATTGACGGCGGCAAGCTGGAGAAAGGGCTGCGCGACAATTACGGCGTCACCTTCGCCGGCGGGCAGGACCATCTCAAGGGCAAAATCATCCGCGTGGCGCACCTGGGCTACTTCGATACCTTCGACATGATCGTGGCGCTGGGCGCCATCGAGATGAGCCTGGCCAAGGCCGGCCACAACGCGCCGTTGGGCGCGGGCGTGGCCGCGGCGCAGAAAATCCTCAACGAACGCTACTAAACGCCGGGGCGGGAAGGGCGCCGTCCGCCCGCCGCAACCTTGCAGATAAGGACTGACCGATGAACGTCGCGCGTGTGCTGGTTAGCGACAAGCTTTCCGAAACCGGGGTGAAAATCCTCAAGCAATGCCCCGCCATCGAGGTGGACGTAAAAACCGGCTTGCCGCCGGAAGAACTGATAAAGATCATCCCCCAATACGACGGCCTGGTGGTGCGTTCCGCCACCAAGGTCACTAAGGAGATCATCGAGGCGGGCGCGCGGCTTAAGGTCATCGGGCGCGCCGGCATCGGCGTGGACAACGTGGACGTACGGGCCGCCAGCGCCAAGGGCGTGGTGGTGATGAACACCCCCGGCGGCAACAACGTCACCACCGCCGAGCACGCCGTGTCCATGATGATGGCGTTAAGCCGCCAGATACCCCAGGCCACCGCGTCGGTGCGCGCGGGCAAATGGGAAAAGAACAAGTTCATGGGCGTGGAACTGATGGGCAAAACGCTGGGGATCATCGGCATCGGGCGCATCGGCTCGCTGGTGGTCAAGCGCGCGCGGGGGCTGGAGATGCGCGTGATCGCCTACGATCCCTTCATCAGCCACGAGGCGGCGGAGAAGATGGGAGTGGAACTGGTCACACTCGATGATGTGTACGCCCGGGCGGATTTCATTTCCATCCACACCCCCAAGACGCCGGAGACCACGCATCTGCTGAACGCCGATACCTTCAAGAAAATGAAAAAAGGCGTGCGCATTATCAACTGCGCCCGCGGCGGCATCATAGACGAGGCGGCCCTGGCGCGGGCCATCAAGGACAAGATCGTGGCGGGCGCCGCGCTGGACGTGTTTGAGAACGAGCCGCCGGAACCCGGAAACCCGCTTATCGGCCTTGAGGAAGTCATCTATACCCCCCACCTTGGGGCCGCCACCGCCGAGGCGCAGGAAAACGTGGCGTTGGCCGTGGCCGAGCAGTTCGCGGACTTCTTCACCTCCGGGCTTATCCGTAACGCGGTCAACGTCCCCTCGGTGGATCCGGAGCAGCTTCCCGTGATCCGGCCCTACCTGTGGCTGGGCGAGCGGATGGGGTCGTTCATCGCGCAGGTGGCGCAAGGCGGCGTCAAAGAGGTCCTTATTGATTACTTCGGCGGGCTGGCGGAGATTGACCAGCGCCCGATCACCCAGGCGATTCTCAAGGGCATCCTCACCCATTATGTAGGCCAGTCTGTGAACATGGTCAACGCGCCGTTCCTGGCCGAATCGCGCGGCATTGTGGTCAAGGCCACCGCCAGCACGCAGAAGCGCAACTTCGCCGCGCTGGTGGGCCTGCGGCTGGTCACCGAAAAGGGATCCGTGTACGTGGAGGGCACCGTGTTCGTGGGCGACGAGCCGCGCTTGGTGAAACTGGAAAAATTCCTCATCGAGGCGCAGCTCGACGGCACCCTGTTAGTGGTCACCAACACGGACAAGCCGGGCGTTATCGGCCACATTGGCACGTTTTTGGGTGACCACAACATCAATATCGGCGCCTTTAACCTGGGCCGCGCGGAGGCGGGCGGGCTGGCCATGTCCATCGTCAACATTGACTCGGCGCCCACCCAGGAGCAGCTTAAGCTGCTGGCCAAGGTGGAGAACATCCTCGATGTCAAACTGGTCCAGATTTAGGCCGCAAGGCGGGGAGCGCGTATCATGCCGGTGACCGCCATAGTCGGCGTCCAGTGGGGCGACGAGGGCAAGGGCAAGATTGTGGACATGCTGGCCCAGCGCATGGACATCGTCGCCCGCTACCAGGGGGGCGCCAACGCGGGCCATACGGTGGTGGTGGACGGCGAGAAGTTCGTCCTGCACCTGATACCTTCCGGCATTCTCCATCGCGGCGTGCAGTGCCTTATCGGCGCGGGCGTGGTGCTGGACCCGGAGGCTTTTCTTTCCGAAGTGGAGGGGCTGAAAGGGCGCGGCATTCCCGTGGAAGGCGCGCTGTATGTTTCCGGCAGGGCGCACCTGATCATGCCCTACCACAAACGGCTCGACCGCGCCGCGGAGAGCAGCGCCACCGGGACGAAGATCGGCACCACCGGCCGGGGCATCGGGCCGGCCTACGCCGACAAGGCCGCGCGCGTGGGCCTGCGGGTGGCCGACCTGTTCCGTCCGGATTACTTTCGCGCCCGCGTGGCCCAGGCGCTGGAAAGCAAGAACATCCTGTTCGGGCATGTATATAAGGAAGCCGCCTCCAGCGTGGACGAAATCTGCGCGGCGTACCTGGGCTACGCGGAGCAAATACGCCCCTATGTCGCCGACGTGGGCGGCATGTTGCGCGCCGCGGTGGCGGCGGGCAAGCGCGTCCTGGCCGAAGGGGCGCAGGGGGCGCTCCTGGATATTGACCATGGCACCTACCCGTTCGTCACCTCCTCGGCCCCGTGCGTGGGCGGGGCGCTTACCGGGCTGGGTATTCCGCCCAAGGCGCTGACCCGCGTCATCGGGGTACTCAAGGCGTACTCTACCCGCGTGGGCGAAGGGCCGTTCCCCACCGAGCTTGATGACGGCGTGGGCGAGCGGTTGCGCGCCGCCGGGGGCGAGTACGGCGCCACCACGGGCCGCCCGCGCCGCTGCGGCTGGCTGGACGC
Source organism: Nitrospinota bacterium (assembly GCA_016207925.1). Taxonomy (GTDB): domain Bacteria; phylum Nitrospinota_A; class UBA7883; order UBA7883; family UBA7883; genus JACQZB01. The sequence continues at coordinate 6,524 of JACQZB010000064.1, read as the reverse complement.
GGTGGCGGGCCGGTACAGCGTGGCGGTCAATGGGGTGGACGACCTGGCGCTTACCAAGCTCGATGTGCTTGACGACTTCGCCGAAATCAACGTCTGCGTGGCGTATGAACTTGACGGAAAGCGGCTGGAGGATATACCCGACGACACCGAACCCTTGGAGCGCGTCAAGCCGGTGTACGAGACCCTGCCCGGCTGGAAATGCTCCACCGCGGGCGTTGACAAGTACCTGGACTTGCCCTCCGCCGCCCGGCGCTACATTGACCGGGTGGAGGAGCTTGTCCGCGCGAAAGTGAGCATCGTTTCCACCGGCGAAAGCCGCGCCGCCACCATAATCCGCAAATAACGGCTTTCTTCAGGCTATTTTCATAATACCCCTGTTTTCAGAATACCCCTTGAGAAAAGTTAACGCGCAGGTTAACATGAAACCGTGGGTAGAACAGTTTTCTTTTATGTGACCGCCGACGGAAAATGTCCGGTACGCGGGTTTTTGGAAAGGAAACCCTTGCATAAGCCGGTTGATTCGCGCCAACACCCTCTTTTGCTCCCCCTTGATAAGGGGGAGTGGCACGGTCTTCCGCGCCGAGGGGGTTCTTGGCTTACCCCAATGGCATACGGGAAAAGAACCCCCTCCCGCCGAAGCGGCGTACTCCCCCTTATCAAGGGGGAGCAATAAGATGCTCCAAGCGCCGGTCTTCATGAGTTATACAAAGCTCTCTCTGGAAAGAAGGAAAAAGCATGAGCGATCTTAAAAAATACGTCGCCGGAAGAAAAAAGACGGACATTAAATTCGCCGAAGGGTATGACGACGGATACGAACGGTTCAAGGTGGGCGAGATGCTTCGCCATGCGCGGGAAACCGCGGGGTTGACCCAAGAAGAGCTTGCCCACCGGCTTCACACGCAAAAGACCGCGATTTCCCGGATAGAGAATCACGCGGAGGACATCAAGCTTTCAACCTTGGATAGGGTCGCCTCCGCGTTGGGCAAACGGCTGGAGGTGAAGATAGCGTGATTGCCGTTGTTATCGGTTTTGCGGCCAAGGTTGTTCCTGTCGAGTATGTTGCCAATACTCTTGGGTCAGGATATGGCGCCGTCGTCCCCTACAAGCAAGCTTTATCAGGAAAGTGTCAGTGCGCATGAAGAGCGCGAAAGAGAAAAAACGAGCCGTGCTGGGAATTGACGCGGCATGGACTGAAAGAAATCCAAGCGGCGTGGCGCTTGTATCCGAGGATGGCAAGGGCCGATGGCGATGCGACGTCATCGCTCCGAGCTATGACCAATTCATCAATGCGTGTGAGAACCACGGAAATATGAATTGGGTGGCAACACCCCAAGGAAGCTGGCCCAATGTAAATAATATTTTGAATGCCGCTCGCTCCAACCTTGAAGGCAAATATCAGATCAACGTGATCGCGGTTGATATGCCATTAAGCCTCGAGTCCTCCATAAGAAGGCGCAGGGCGGCGGACAATGATGTGTCTAGGCTGTTTGGCGCGAAAGGATGCGCTGCACATAGTCCTACTGTAGAGCGGCCCGGAGCCTTGTCAGCAGATCTGCGGGGACAGTGCAATACCGCGGGTTATACGCTAAGAGTAAATAATAACGGCAGGGTCAACGGAAGGGGCAATTCCCTGATTGAGGTGTACCCCCACACAGTGGCCCTTCATTTGACCAAAAGCAATTACCGCATTCCCTACAAGGTTAGTAAGAGCGGAAAGTATTGGCCTGGGAAATCTGTGGACGAGCGGAAGCATAATCTATTGTGCAAATTTCAGATGCTGCTAAACGCTTTGGAAGATCGTATGGATATTCCGAACTTTACCCTCCCTGACTGTAGCGCTGCTCCAAATCTTTCGCATCTCAAGCGCTATGAGGATGCGTTGGATGCGCTTATGTGCGCTTGGATGGGAATAGAATATCTCGAAGACCGGAGCAGACCGGTTGGAGATGCAAACGCCGCAATTTGGCTGCCCAATCTAGAATAAAGTGATGTTATGACCGCGTTGGCCGATTCGCACTGCCACCTGAACGATCCCGCGTTCACCGCGGACCGGGAGGCGGTCATCGCGCGCGCGCGGGAGGCGGGGCTGGCCCGTGTCCTTAACGTGGGGTACGACGTGGAAACAAGCCGCGGCGCCATCGCGCTGGCCGAAGCGCATGACTGGATGTACGCCTCCGTGGGTCTGCACCCGAACAAGGCGGGCGAATACACGGACGACTTAATGGAACAGTTGCGCGAGCTGGCCGCGCATCCCCGTGTGGTGGCCATCGGCGAGACGGGGCTGGACTATTACCGCGACCGCGCCCCGCGCGACATGCAGGCCCGCGCGCTGCGCGCCCACCTGCGCCTGGCGAAGGAAGTTGGCAAGCCGGTGATTATCCACTGCCGCGACGCGATGGAGGACTGCCTTGCGATTCTCAAGGAAGAAGGCGCGGATCGCGGCGTGATGCACTGTTTCGGCGGGACGGCGGATGACGCGCGCGCGGCGTTGGCGTTGGGTTTTTACATATCCTTTGCGGGGAACATCACCTTCCCGAAGGCGGGTGTGTTGCGCGACGCGCTGGCCGTCACGCCGGGCCACCGGCTGCTGCTCGAAACCGACGCGCCGTACCTGGCGCCCCAAAAAGCGCGTGGAAAACAGAATGAGCCGATGTATTTGCGCCAGATCGCCGAAGCGGCGGCGGCGGTTCGCAAGGTGACATTCGCGGACATCGCGCGTGTCTCCGTGGCCAACTTCGACACGGTGTTTGGAACCGGCGCGGGCGGCGAGGGGGAGGTGGCGTACCAGATACGCAACGCGCTTTACCTCAACGTCACCAAGGAGTGCGACAACGAGTGCGGCTTCTGCGCCCGGTTTTATTCCGATACCGTGCAGGGGCATAACCTGCGTCTCGTCCGCGACCCCACGGCGGCGGAGATGATCGCCGCCATCGGCGACCCCGCCCGCTACGATGAGATCGTGTTCTGCGGCTACGGAGAGCCGACGCTACGGCTTGACCGTGTATTGGAAGTGGCCCGCTGGGTTAAGGGGCATGGCGGCAAAACCCGCTTGAACACCAACGGCCACGGCAGCCGCATCGCCGGGCGCGACATCACCCCCGATCTCGCCGGTTTGATGGATCACGTCTCGGTGAGCCTCAACGCGCCGGACGCCGCCACCTACGACCGCCTGTGCCAGCCCACCATCATCGGCGCGTTCGACGCGGTGGTGTCCTTCATCCGCGCGGCGAAGTCACGGGGCCTTGCGGTCACGGCCACGGTGGTGGCTATCCCCGGCGAGGTGGACGTGGCGGCGTGCCGGCGTCTGGCGGAGGATGAGTTAGGCGTGGCCTTCCGCGTCCGGGGCCATCACCTGGTGGGCTAGTCGCCGCGCAGGATAAGCTCCGCCGGGCTTTCCAGGGTGAACTCGATCCGCACGGTCCTTTTCTCCCTGGGCTTGAGCGGCAGTTTCCATGTGGCCAGGTTGCGCTCGTCGCGTTTCTCCGGTTCCGGCGTCAGTTTCACGCCGGTCAATTTTATCCGCTGATCGGAAGGGAGCGGGAGCGCTTCGACGACTTCCACGGTGGCGTGGGAGGGCTTGTGCTTCGCCAACTCGATCGCGTAAATATGCCGCGTGGCGACGGTCCTGCTGAACGTCCCCTCCTGGGCGGTGACCTTTTTTATCAGTTTGCGCTCTATCTTGAAGCCTTGGTCGGCGCCAAGCTCCATCTCCACCTTTTGGCCCGGCGCGGTGGTTTTAATCACTCCCGGCCCCATGTAGCTGTCGCCCTGGAACACCTGCGCGGCGCCCGCCAGCAAGGGGTATTCGCTGGTGTTTTCGAACTTCGTCCGCAGGAATACCAGCGGCGACTGGCGCGGGACGCTGAAATAGGACCGCTCGCCGGTGAATTCCAGCCGCGCGATGGGGGCCATGACGCGCTCCCCGCCGGAGGGGATCGTGATTTCGCGCGGGGTATCGAAGGTTATCGCCGTGCCCGTGGCGGTGACGGAGGTTGCGGCCACTTCCGCTTCGGCCATGTCCGCTTCGTGCGGCGGCGCGCCGGCGGCCTGCGACTTCATATGCATTTCGGGCATGGCGCGCGCGGGGGCGGGGGCCAACATGGGGGCCGGTTCGTACCCGCCCACAACCCACGGCCACGGCTCCGGGGCGGCGGCGCCCGCGCTGGGCGTGGCGGTGGAAAGGCGCAGCTTCACCTTGCGCCAGTCCTCGCCGGTGCGTTGGCCCACGCGGGCCTGGTAGGTGATCTCCACCGCGCCGTCATCGTTGGCGCGGACGCGGTAGGCAGGCGCCCACCCCGCGCCGGGGACAAGGTACTCGACGCTGAACAGCGCCTCGCCCGGTTTGGCGGCGCGGAATTCTATCGTGGCGCTCATCAGGCGCGCGCGGCCCTGGCTGCGCTGGTTTTCCAGCTCGCGGCGCGCCCTTTCCAACTCCTTGAACGCGCGGTCGCGCTCCCGCTGGGCGCGGACCACGGCCTCCTCGGCCTGGCGCTTGCGGGTGTAAATGAAATCGAGAATGCGGCCCAACTCCTCCACGGTGGGCGCCGCCTTGGGCGTCAGCGAGGCCAGGTTTTCACCGGCTTCATCGGCGCGGGTTTTGGCCAGGCGCGCGATGAAGTCCGCCTGGGCCTGGCGCGCGGCGATGTCGCGGTCCAGCAGGGCCACGGCGCCGGCGGCCTCCTCCACGGCGCGTTCGAGGGCGGCGGTTTTCTGGTTCGCCGCCTCGGTCAGCTCGCGCGGGGCCAGCGACACGTTTTCTATCACCACGTCCGCGGAGCTTTTCGCCGAAACCCGGAGGCTGTCTTCTTTTACGCCGCCGGGCAGATCGGGGATCATCAAGGTGTGCGCGCCCGGCGCCACGGTCAGGCGCATTGCGCGGGTCACCGCGGCGCGGTCGGGATACACCGTCACCGACTCGATCCGCCCCGGCTGCTCGAAGATTTCGGCGTGGGAGGGTTGCGCTATCAAAACAAACGACGTAATCGCAAGGACGGCGTATTTCATCGGTCAGCGAACCACGCCCAGGGTGGTGTAGCCGTTGGCGCGAAGTTCGGCCTCCGCGCGCGCGGCGGCGTCGCGGGTGGGGTAGCGGCCCACCTTGACCACGTACATCGGCTGCTCCTCGGCGCGGCGCGCCGCCTTGACGGGGAAACCCAACGCTTCGAGTTCCGCGAAAAGTTTTTGCGCGTTGTCCGCCGAATGGAAACTGCCCGCCACCAACGTCACCTGTCCGTTGGGAAGGCGCGTGGCGCTGGTGGCGTGCCCCAACTGCGCCAGGCGGGCGGACATGGGCGCCGCCTCCTTTATGGAATTGAACTCGCCGACTTCCACCCGGATCAACTCGCGCCGTGTCTTGATCGCGGACATCCAGCTTTGATGGCCGGCGGCGGCGAGCTTGTCGCGCAGTTCAAACGCCTTGTCGCTTTCAAGGTTGGCCGACATCTGGACGGAGAACGGGCCTTTTTCCTTTTTTGCCGCCGGAGTGGGCGGCGGCGGCGGTTTGGCGGTCTCCACGGGTTTCGCCGGTTCAGGCGCGGGCGGCGCCGTGACGGCGGGCGGGGCGAGTTTCACCGGCTCCGCCGGTTTCACTGGTTCCGGGGCGGGCGGGCGCGAGGGTTTTGCCGCGGCGGCCTCCATGGGCGCAGGGGGCGCCGCTGAAGGCTCCGTAGCGGTTGGAACCGGCTTTTCTTGCGCGGGCGACGGTTCACCGGCGGGGATCGCCTCGGCGACCGCTCCGGGGACCGCATGATCTTCGGTTATCTGGTTCTGGGCCTGCAATTCGGCGATCTGTTCTTCAATCGCCGTGGGTTTGGGTTGCGAAGGTTGGGCGGGGGCCGGGGGGGGAGGAGCAGGGCTTTCCTCGCCGCCGGTGGCGAAAAAAAGCGCCAGCGCCAGGCCCAGCGCCACGCCGCCTGCGATCAGCAGCCGTTTTTTTCTGCGGGACCGGTTTTCTTTCGCCAGTTCGGACTCGAATTCTTCGAGAACACCGGCGTCAACGTCGCTAAACTCGTTGTCGTCCTTCATCCATCACTCCGCGAAGGCGTCTTTCAGGCTTTTTACCACAATAAGTATCAGCGTACAACTTCGCGCGCGGCTCCTGCTATCATAGGGCGCATGAAACATTCCGGTTACGCCGTCGCGATTGATCTGGGCGGATCCAACCTGCGCGCGGCGGCGGTGGACAACCATGGGGCGATCCTGCAGCGCTTGCGGCTCCCCTCCCGCGCGGACGAGGGTTACGCCGCGGTGATAGCGCGGATACGCGAGTCGGCGGAGGGGATTATCACCGCGATGGGGGCCAAGCCGCGCGCCATAGGGCTGGCCGCTCCGGGCGCGATAGATTTTGAACGCGACGTGGTGACCAGTTCCCCCAACTTCCCCGATTGGCGCGACGTCCCCTTGGCCCGCGACGTGGGTAGGGGTTACAACATCCCCGTCATATTGGAGAACGACGCCAACGCCGCCGCCGTGGGCGAAGGATGGGTGGGCGCGGCGCGGGATTGGCGCAGTTTTGTCATGCTCAC
>JACQZB010000119.1 GCA_016207925.1 Nitrospinota bacterium | reverse complement strand
GGCTGGAGATGGAGACCGGCCTCCGGCGCGCCATGGGGTGCGACGAATTCCAGGGTTATTATTTCAGCCCGCCGGTTTCGCCCGCCGCGATGGAGAAGATCGCCCTGTCCGGCCGCGCGCTTCCCCACTAACACTAATCCCCCGTTCTGGCGCCGCCGCGCGCCGTGTGATAAAAATGGTGGCGCGCGTGGTGTCCGGCGGCTTCGCGCTTCCGGACGCGCCGGGGGCGTGAAGCGGCGGCGAACCTGACGATGGGGAGTATGGCGGATGAAAGCGCGCGCCCGGCCAGGCGCGCAAAGGTCTTCTCCGATGGCGTCTTTTACATTCTTTTCGCCATCTCCGGTTTTTCCGGTCTGATCTACGAGTCCATCTGGACTCACTACCTCAAGCTGTTCCTGGGCCACGCCGCGTATGCCCAAACCCTGACGCTGGTCATCTTCATGGGCGGCATGGCGCTGGGCGCGTGGGGAACCAGCCGCGTCACCGGACGCCTGCGCCGCCTGCTCGCCGCGTATGCCTTGGTGGAGGCGGTCATCGGCGTTTTCGCGCTGGGCTTTCATCCCGCGTTCGTCAACGTCACGCAATTCGCGTACGGCACGGTTATTCCCGCGTTGCCCGGCCCCGCCTCGGTGGCGGCCTTCAAGTGGATATTGGGCGCGGCGCTGATATTTCCCCAAACCGTGCTGCTGGGCGCCACCTTCCCGCTCATGTCGGCGGGCGTGATCCGCCTGTTCCCGGAGCGGCCGGGCCGCGCGCTGGCCTCGCTCTATTTCAGCAACAGCCTGGGCGCCGCCGTGGGGGCGCTGGTGAGCGGATTTTACCTTGTGGGCGCGGTGGGTCTGCCGGGCACGATCATGACGGCCGGGGTAATCAACTTTCTTGTCGCCGCCGCGGTGTGGGCGCTTTCCCGAGAAGAAATCCCGGCAGCGGCGCCCGCGGCGTCCGGCCCAGCCTCTCCCGCCTCCGCCCCGCGCGCGCTGGCGGCGGCGCTGTTGGCCACCGCGTTTCTCACCGGCGCCGCCTCGTTCATGTACGAGATCGGCTGGATCCGGATGCTCACGCTGGTCCTTGGCGGCTCCACCCACGCCTTTGAGCTGATGCTTTCGGCGTTCATCCTGGGCCTGGCCCTGGGCGGGTGGTGGATACGCGGCCGCATTGACGCGCTGGCCGATCCCGTGGCCGCCCTGGGCGCCATCCAGGTGGCCATGGGCGCCTTGGCGCTGATGACGCTGGTGGGGTACGGGTTGATGTTCAACGTGATGAGCTTCATCGTCCATTCGCTGGCTAAAACCGGCCAGGGCTATTTCGTGTTCAACCTGTTCAGCCACGCGCTGGCGCTGGCGGTTATGCTGCCGGCCACCACGCTGGCGGGGATGACCTTGCCGGTGATCACCCGCGTGCTGATGGCGCGCGGCGGCGGCGAGGCGGCCATTGGCCGCGTGTACGCCGCCAACACGGTGGGGGCCATCGCCGGCGTGGCGGCGGCGGTGCAACTGCTGATGCCGCTGTTGGGTCTTAAAAGCGTGGCCTTGGCCGGAGGATTTGTGGACATGGCCCTCGGCGTGGCGCTTCTGCGCGGCTCCACCTTCGGCGCCCGGCGCGGGGCCTGGCTGGCGCTGACGGCGGGGTCGGCGGCGTTCATCGCCGCCGTCGGGCTTGGAGCGCGGTTCGACACCACGATCATGAGTTCCGGCGTGTACCGCTACGGCTACCTGCCCGCCCCCGGCAAGGCCACCCTGTATCATCGCGACGGCAAGACCTCCTCCGTGGACCTGTTCGCCCAGACACGCGGCAATGAAACCCTCATCGCGCTTACCACCAACGGCAAACCGGAAGCGGCGGTCTCCAAAAATCCGCTCTATGGCGACGAACCCACCATGACCCTGCTCGCCGCCCTGCCGGCCTCCATCATCGAGCGGCTCGACACGGCGGCCAATATCGGCCTTGGTTCCGGCATGACCAGCCATTCGCTTCTTGCGGTGGAATCCCTTAAACGGCTCGACACCATTGAAATCGAACCCGCCATGGCCGAGGCGGCGCGCGGATTCGGCGCCCGCGTGACACGCGTGTTCAACGATCCGCGCAGCCACATCATCATCGAGGACGCCAAGACCTACTTCGCCTCCCGCCCCGCACGGTACGACCTGATAATTTCCGAGCCGTCCAACCCGTGGGTCAGCGGCGTCGCCAGCCTGTTTTCAAGGGAATTTTACCGTCTGGCCCGTTCGCGCCTGAATGAAGGGGGCGTTCTGGCGCAGTGGTTCCAACTTTATGAGGCGGACATGGAAATGCTCGCTTCCGTCATCAAGGCCATGGGCGCGTCGTTCCCCAACATGGCCCTGTACGCCGCCAACGAAAGCGACATCATCATCCTCGCCGCCGGGCCGGGGGTTGACCTTACCCCGCGCCTGGACCTGGCCGCCGCGCGCGGCCTGGCGCCGGTGTTCCACCGCATAGGCGTGCGCACCGCGCGCGACCTGGAACTGCGGCGGCTGGCGGGCGGCGCCGCGCTGACCCGGCTCGCTTCCCGCTACGCGCTCGCGCCTAATTCCGACTACTACCCCGTGCTTGACCTGCGGGCGGCGCGGGCGCGATTTTTGGACACGAACGCCAAGGACATCCACCGGCTGCGCGCGGCGCCGCTGCCAATCCTCGAAGCGCTGGACGGCCAAACGCCCTATCGCGCGCCGCTGGAGGTCACCTACACCCCCTACTATGCGAATGCGCTGCGCGCCGGATCGGCGGCCGCGGCGTTGGCGTGGGCCACCGGCGCCGCATCCGCCCCGCCCGGCCCGTCACTGGTGTCCGCGCTGGTCACGTTGCGGGCGGAGCCTTCGCAATGCGGCGCGCCCGGCATGGAAAGCGCCTGGCGCGCTTCGCTGCGCCAGGTGATGGAGACCGCGCTTCCCTACCTGACGCCCGGTGAAATGCGCCCGCTGGTTGACTTGGCCAAAGGCAGCCCCTGCCTGGAGCGTTTTGGCGGGCGGACGAAGGCATGGGTCAACCTGTACGCCGCCGTGGCCGCGCGTGATTACGAGGCGATGCTCGCCGGATCGGCGCGGCTGGCGCCGCGGGGGGCGATCATCGCATCGCGGGACAACAACTACCTCTTGGGCGCGCTGACGCTGTCCGCATGGAAAACGGGGCGGATGGACGTGGCCCGCGACGCATGGCGGCGCTATCGCACGGGAGCCTTGCCGCCCGTTGAACTGCTGACCCTGTTCACGCTCACGCAGGAACGGGGGCTGGGCGGCGTGGCGATCCCCTAAACGGGCGCGTCACACCTTCCCGCGCCCCGATCCGCCGCCGGAGGAACGGGATGTCGCTCATGAACCGGAGTATAACAAAGCGAATGTTAAGGGGATTTTAAGATTTGGCGAGAAACCGGTTTGGACCCGCGCTAAACGGTTCATTTATGCGCGCGCCGGTACTCTACAATGCCTGATGAGGCGCGGAGGAAAGGGAGCATGTTCACCGAATGGAATGAAAGCCACAGCGTGGGCGTTAAAAGGTTCGATGAGCAGCACAAACGGCTCTTCGACATCATTAACGAACTCCATCGCGGCATTACGCGCGGCGAAGGCCGCGAAAACACCAGCGCCATCCTGCGCAAACTTGTAGCCTACGTCACAGAGCACTTCGCCGATGAGGAGCGGCTGATGGAACGCTACGCGTTCCCCGCCCTGGCAAGCCATACCGCGGAACATAACAGGATGCGGGAAATAATTCTTGGATTCCTCGGCAAATTTGACCAGGCGGATGCGCGCATGGGCGAGCAGATGCTCTCCGCGCTGACAGAGTGGATCAACTCCCATGTCGGCGGCGCGGATAAACAATACGGCCACTTTTTCAATCAGCGCGGCGTATATTGAACGGCGGATTCGCAAAACGGTGAATCCGGCTTGCCGTTATTAAGTATCCGACTGAATATATTGTATTTTATAACCAAGTGTCCGCCATATCCAACACTTCCCCGGCAAAATACCCATTTATTACCCGTGACTAAATTCCCATCCGGCGCTACATTCTATGAACAGGGGACGTTAACCTGTGTTAGAAGTACCGCAAGTGGGAGAGCCAATCATGAAAGATGGCGCAGGCTCCAACATCGCAACTCCGGGCGCTACCGGCGCGCCGGAGGAACCTTCCGGCGGTGACAGCGTCAAGCAGATCCAGATGGAGAAGAATCTGGCGGCGATTCATGGCGTGTCGCGGGATATACATCGCAATATCAGGGAGATCGTCATCGGCTCGCTGATCGGCATCGCCATCTGGTTGACCATCGGCGCGCTGACCTTGGGTATCCTGGGCGCCTTTTAATCTGAATCCTTCCCGTTGTCTTTCCGGCGGCTCCCCGCCCGCCCAAACCGCCGCCGGCGTTTTTAATTCCTGTTCGCTGGCCGGACAAGGCTTAAGAATGCTATCATTAACAGTTTGGTAGTTTATCCCAGGCTAATTGATGGACATTCGCAACTTTTCGATTATCGCCCACATTGATCATGGCAAAAGCACCTTGGCCGACCGGCTGCTGGAACGGTGCGGCGCGCTGTCATCGCGCGAGATGAAGGCCCAGGTGCTCGATGACATGGACATCGAGCGCGAACGGGGCATCACCATAAAGGCGCGCACCGCCCGGCTGGACTACACCGCGCGCGACGGGCGCGAATACGTGTTAAACCTTATTGACACGCCGGGTCACGTGGATTTCTCCTACGAGGTCAGCCGCTCGCTTTCCGCCTGCGAGGGGGCGCTGCTGATTGTGGACGCCACCCAGGGGATCGAGGCGCAGACGCTGGCCAACGTGCATCTGGCCCTCGAACACGACCTGGCGCTGATCCCGGTGATCAACAAGGTGGACCTGCCCGCCGCCGACGTGGAAGACGTGGCGCGGCAGATTCAGGAGGTCATCGGCCTGCCCAAAAGCGAGGTCATCCCCGTGTCCGCCAAAATGGGCGTTGGCATAGACGAAGTGCTGGAGGCCATCGTCACGCGCCTGCCCGCCCCCCGGGGCGACGTGGCGGCGCTCCCCCGCGTGTTGCTGCTCGATTCGTGGTACGACGCCTACCAGGGCGTGGTATCGCTGGTGCGCGTCATGGACGGGGCGCTTTCGCCCGGCGACGAAATCGTGTTCATGTCCACCGGCGCGCGGCACAAAATAGACAAGTTGGGCGTGTTCACCCCCAAGGCGCGCGAGGTGGAACGGCTGCAAGCCGGCGAGGTGGGCTATTTCACCGGCGCCATCCGCGACGTGGCCGATGCCCGCGTGGGCGACACCATCACGCTGGCGCGTGGCGGCGCCACGAAGCCGCTGCCCGGATTCAAGGAGGCCAAACCGATGGTCTTCTCCGGCCTGTACCCCGTGGACGGCGACGACTACGAGCGCCTGCGCGACGCCCTTTCCAAACTGCGCCTTAACGACTCCTCGTTTCACTACGAACCGGAAACTTCGCTGGCGTTGGGCTTCGGCTTTCGGTGCGGCTTTCTGGGCCTGTTGCACATGGGCATCATCCGCGAGCGCCTCGAGCGAGAGTTCGATCTTGAATTGATTTCCACCGCGCCCAGCGTGGTGTACAAGGTAAAACTCACCAGCGGCGAGGAGATCAGCGTGGACAACCCCGCCAAGCTCCCCCAGCCCAACGAGCGCCTCTCCGTGGCCGAACCGTTCATCGAGGCCACCATCATCTGCCCCCACGACTACATCGGCGCCGTGATGACCCTGTGCCGCGAGCGGCGCGGCGAACAGAAGAAGATGGAATACCTTACCCCCACCCGCGTGAGCATGGAGTTCTACCTGCCGCTCAACGAAGTGGTGCTGGACTTTTTCGACAAGCTCAAGTCCCTTTCCCGCGGCTACGCCAGCATGGACTACGAGTTCTACGGATGGCGCGAAAGCGACCTGGTAAAGCTGGACCTGCTGGTCAATGGCGAGCCGGTGGACACCCTTTCGATCATCGTCCACCGCGACAAGGCCCACGAACTGGGCAAGGAGTTGACCGCGAAAATGCGCGAGCTGATCCCCCGCCACATGTTCGACATCGCCATCCAGGCGGCCATCGGCGGCAAGATCATCAGCCGCGCCAACGTCAAGGCAATGCGCAAGAACGTGCTGGCGAAGTGCTATGGCGGCGACATCACCCGCAAGCGCAAGCTGCTTGAAAAGCAGAAAGAGGGCAAGAAACGGATGAAAAGCGTCGGCTCCGTGGAAATACCCCAGGAGGCGTTTTTGGCCATGCTCAAGACCAGTTGAAGGAGGCGGGAATGAATACGCGCGCGCAAACCGCGCTCACCGTGCTTTTCGCCGTGGCGGTGGCCCTGTTCACCCGCGCCTACGTGGCGCAGGCCTACGCCATCCCCAGCGAGTCCATGCAAAACACGCTGCTGGTGGGCGACCATGTGTTCGTGGTCAAGCTGGCGCCGCGGCTGTCCGGCGTGGCGCGGAGCGACATCGTGGTGTTCGACGGCCCCGAAGGCGCCCAAACCCTCATCAAGCGCGTGGTGGGCCTGCCGGGGGAAACCATCCGGATTGAAAACAATACCGTCTATATTGACGGTGTTCCGCTGGCCGAACCCTACGCCGTGTTCGAGCGCAACCCGTACAATCCCCATCCGCTCCAAAACTTCGGCCCGTACCTTATCCCTGATGACGGCTACTTCGTGATGGGCGACAACCGCAACAACAGCGGCGACTCGCGCTTTTTCGGCCCTGTCCCCAAGGAGCGCATCATCGGCAAGGCGTTCCTCATCCATTGGTCAAGCGAGGACAGCCCGCTCCACGTGCGCTGGAGCCGTTTGGGCCATTTGCTGGACTGACGCGGTATGCAGGAAACCACCATCGAGCAGCCGCAAGCGCCCGCCGTGGAGCAGTCCGCCGCGGGGCAGTTGTGGAAGGACTACCTCACGTGGTGTTCCGCTACCCGCTGGACCCCAACCGCGACTTCGTCAAGCGCGTCGTCGGCTTGCCCTGCGAGACCATCGAGATGCGCCAGACCACCGTGTACGTCAACGGCGCGCCGCTGACCGAACCCTACACCCGGTACGAGGATTACGTGGGCTACCGCCACGGCTTCGGCCCCTTCACCGTGCCGCAAGGGGCGGTGTTCATGATGGGCGACAACCGCGACAACAGCCAGGACTCCCGCGTGTGGGGTCCCTTGCCGGTGGAGAATATCCGCGGCAAGGCGTTCGTCATCCACTGGTCGTGGAAGGACGAAGGCTGGGGCGTGCGCTGGAACCGCGTGGCGCGATTGCTGGATTGACCGCAAGACGCCGTGGGGTTTTACGTTTGTGACTTCTGAAAAAGCCCTGTCACTATGCTTCTCCGGGGTCGCCCGACCCCGGTATTCACGCCAAAATTCGTGTCAGGCGGCCACGGGGCAGCACTTATAAAACCAGTTGTTCACTTTTTCAGAGGTCACCGTTTCTCGAAATAGTCCTTCGCGCGGACATGTTTTCCCCTGGCTTTTTTCGCCCGCTCGATGAGCGCGAGGTCAATAAGGTCGTCCCGTGATTCCGCAAGAAAGCGTCCTTTTGGGTGGTTTCAAGCGCCTTGAAAGCGGTGAAAAAAACTTCGGCGGTAGCCTGACTGGTTTTTGCCATGTCACCTCCAGAACCCGATGCATTATAGCATCGTTCGCCAATCGTAAGGGCATTGCCACGACGGTTGGTAGTGGGTCAGTTTGAATTATCTTTGGGAAAGCGGGCTGCAAGGTTCTTCGGCTTTGCCTCAGGACTTCAAGAGGTGCCACCACATTCCAGTACTGACGCCCTGAGCGGAGCGAAGGGCCTTGCAGTTCTAGTTTCAAACTGACCCGCTACCCGACGGTTGCCCGCTCCATGGCCGTTAATCTTTCTTCGGCGCCTTCGGCTCCTGATACACCTTGCGCCGGAACAGGTCGTTGCGGCGGCTCACCAGCCGGTCGAGGAATAACAGGCCGTCCAAGTGGTCAATCTCGTGCTGGACGGCGCGCGCCTCGTACCCCTCCATGGCGTACTCATGCGCCGCGCCGGTTTCATCCTGCGCGGTGAGCCGGATGCGCTCGGCGCGGATCACGTTGCCGGTGTAGTCGGGCACGGACATGCACCCCTCGCGCCCTACGGCGAAGCCGTCCCATTCAAGTATCTCCGGATTGACCAGAACCACGCGCCCGTGATGTTTCACATCGGGTTTGGAGGATACGTCCACCACGGAGACGCGGATCAGCCGCCCCACCTGCGGCGCGGCGATGCCCACGCCCCCCGGCCCGGCGCGCATGGTTTCCTCCAGATCGGCGATAAACGAGCGCAGCTCGTCATCGAACCGTTCCACCGGCGCGCACACCTCCGCCAGCCGCGGGTCGGGGTAGTGAAGGATGGGCTGGATCGCCACGCCGCTACCCGATCAACGTGTCAATAGGCGCCACGTGGATGGTTATGCCTTCGCGCGCCATCTCCGCCAAGGCGGCGCGCAGCGCCTCAATCCCCTGGTACGCCACGCCTTCGATCTGCATGATGTAGATCGGCTCGGCTTC
Source organism: Nitrospinota bacterium (assembly GCA_016207925.1). Taxonomy (GTDB): domain Bacteria; phylum Nitrospinota_A; class UBA7883; order UBA7883; family UBA7883; genus JACQZB01. The sequence continues at coordinate 745 of JACQZB010000119.1, read as the reverse complement.
CGTGCCGCCCACGTCGGATTCCAGATGCAGGATGTTCAGCCCCGCCGCCGCCAACGCGCCGGTTGCCTTGGCCACGATCCCGGCGCGGTCCGCGCCGAACAGCGTGACGCTCACGTTCGGCTCCACATGGTTATGCAATTTGCCCTCGATGGGATCCACGTGGCGGCGCAGGTCAAGTTCCGCGCATACCGGCGCTAACAGCGCGTCAACCTCCGCCGCGGACTTTGACGACGTGGCCATGAGCATGATGGTGAAGTTGCCGCCCAAGCGGAACATGGAGGCTTCCCCCAGGTTGCAGCCCCCCTCGTACAACGCCTTGGACACGCGGGCCACGATGCCCGGCTTATCCTTGCCCACCAGCGTGAGCATATACCATTGACCCATCGGTTCCTCCTTGCGGCCTTACATGCCGCCGTCGCGCAGCCGGATGGCCAGCGCCGTCACCGCTTCATCTATCAAATCCAGCGCCGCGCGCATGTCTTCGCGATTCCCTCCATAGGGGTCGGGGATTTCCCGCTCCCCGCCGCCCGGCAGGAATTCGCCCAACAGACGCACCTTGTCCACGGCGCCGCGGGCCATGGCCGCCGCGACGTGGTAATGAACCCGTTCCATAACGATAATGTGGTCCGCTTCGCGCGCCAATGCGGGCGTCAGGGGGCGCGACCGGTGGCCGTTAAGGCTCAACCCGCGTGCGGCCATTTCCAGCGCCGCCTGCCCGGCGGGCGGGTTCCCTTCACCGGCGATT
>JACQZB010000118.1 GCA_016207925.1 Nitrospinota bacterium | reverse complement strand
TTGCCCTTGCCGCCGCGTGCGGTGGTGGTGGAGGCGATGGGGGAAAAACTCTACCCCCTATCGCGGCTGACGGATATCCCGATGTAAACGGCACCTACGCCGTTTCCTATTCATCCACTCCGGCAAACTGTTCGAATGGAGAAAGCGCGAATACCAATTCAATTTCCACTTCATATGTAATTACCCGCACGGGTTCCTCGTTGGATGGTACCGGCGGATTCTTGCCTCGAGGTGACATTACGATTCTTTCATCCCAGGACAACGGTTGCGTCATTAGGACGGATGCCGCTTTTGCATGTTCTGGTGGCGTACGTTATACAAAGAGCGGGGTCGCTGGCGCGATCACGGCGAATTACAGCACGACCGGGCAATTTCATGCAACGGGATTTGAAGCTACCTATAGCATAACATATATTCTTGAGGCGTACGGAGTTAGCTGCTCAGCCGCAATTCCTGTAACCGGTGAGCGGTTTTAGGAAGAGATGGAAACCTCGAACACGCATCAACCTCCCCTGCCTCGGCGCGCGCGGCGCCGTCAGCTTCGTTCCACTGTCACGGTGAGTTGGTGGGTGGCGCAACTGATGCACGGGTCGTAGTTGCGGATCGCCTGCTCCAGCTTCCAGCCCAATTGGTTATCCGGCAAGGCGGCGTTTTGCTCCGCGAAGCGGCGCAGGTCGCTTTCGATGGCGTACTGGTTCTGTGCGGTGGGCGGGACGATTTTAGCGTAGGTGATCAACCCCTTTGCGTCAATGTCATACCGGTGCCATAAAAGGCCGCGCGGCGCCTCGGTGGCCCCAAACCCTGTCCCCGCGCGCGGCGCGGCGTCGTGATAGGCGGGATGGGGCGGTTCATATTCGGCGATCAGCCGCATCGCCTCCTCCACCGCCAGCGTGGTTTCCACGGCGCGGGCGATGATGCCGCGGTATGGGTTGCGCTCGTCCGGGGTCAGGCGCGTCTCCGCCGCCGCCTGGCGGGCCATGGGGGTCAACTTGTCGAAATTGAGCGCCACGCGCGCAAAGGGGCCGGCCAGATACGCGCCGCGCCCCTTGATCACCGAGCGCAGGGCGGTGGAGACCGGATCATGCCGCTCCTCGAAATGGTTTTCATACTCCTCCGCCGTGGTGTCCAGGCCGCCGGTGGAAACAATGCGCCCCTCCGCGATGGCGTATTCCTCCGCATGGCGCAGCGCCACCAATTCGTGATCAAAGGTGAAGTCCGGGAACTCGAATCCCGCCGCCAGCCGCGCGGTGTCCATGGCGGCGTCCAGCGACCATTTCAACTCTTCGTAGAGCGCGTTCAGCGCGCCGCGCGCGGGAGAGCGGTAGAAGCCGCCCACACGGTTGTTGATGGGGTGAATCTCGCGCCCGCCGATGACCCGCACCAGGCTGTTACCCGCTTTTTTGAGCCGCAGGGCGCGTTTGACCACATCGGGATAGTCCTTGGCCATGTGGAGCGCGCTTTCGTAGCCCAAAAAGTCCGGCGCGTGGAGGAAGTAGATGTGCAGGGCGTGGCTTTCAATCCATTCTCCGCAATAGATCAGCCGCCGCAGGGCGCGGACGCGCCGGTCCGGCGCGATGCCGTACACGCCCTCCACGGCGGCGATGGCGCTTAACTGGTAGGCGATGGGGCAGATGCCGCAGATGCGCGAGGTGATGTCCGGCGCCTCGCTGGCGGCCCGCCCGCGCAGCAACGCCTCGAAGAAGCGCGGCGGCTCGTAGATGTTGAACACCGCCTCGGCCACCTTGCCGTTTTCCAGCCGCAGGCGCATACCGCCCTCGCCCTCCACGCGGGCCAGGGCGTCCACCTTGATGACCCGGCTCATTGACCGCCTCCCGCCTTGAGGAACTCCGGCGCCATGGCGTTGTAACCCCGGAACGCGCGGACAATCTCGCCGTCGCTGGCGCCAAGACCCTTGAGAATCGAGATCAGCGACGCCGTGTTGGCGGTGTCCTGCGGGCCGAAACAGCCATAGCAGCCGCGGGCGTAGCGCGGGCACAGGGCGCCGCAGCCGGTCTGCGTCACCGGCCCCAGGCAGGGGATCCCCCTGGCCACGGTCAGGCAGGGGACGCCCGCGAGTTTGCACTCCACGCATACGGCATGGCCCGGCAGGCGCGGCGCGCGCCCCGCCAGCAGATCGCCCAGAACGCCCAGCAATTGTTCTTTTGAAATGGGGCAGCCGCGCAGTTCGTAATCAATTTTCACATGCGCCGAAGGGGGCGTGGACTGGGCCAGCGTGGTGATGTAGTCTGGACGCGCGTACACAAGCTTAACGTAGTCAGCCACGTTGACGAAGTTTCGCAGCGCCTGTATCCCGCCCGCCGTGGCGCAGGCGCCGATGGCCACCAGCGTGGCGCACGACGCGCGCGCCTGCGTAAGCCGTTCAAGGTCGTGCCCGGTGGTTATCGAGCCTTCCACCAGCCCCAGGTCATACGGTCCCGCGATCACTTCGCGGGAGGCTTCCAGAAAGTTGGCCACCTCCACCGCCCCGGCCAAAGCCAACAACTCGTCCTCCATGTCCAGCACGGTCAACTGGCATCCGTCGCACGAGGCGAACTTGAACACCGCCAGCTTCGGTTTGCCGCTCATGGCCCTATAACTCCCGCGCGGCCAACAGCTCGCGCGCCACGGGGTAGGGGAACACCGGGCCGTCCTTGCAGACGAACACGGGGCCAAGCTGGCACCGCCCGCACAGCCCCATGCCGCAGGCCATGTTGCGCTCCAGCGACACATGGATGCGCTCCGCCGCCACGCCGCGGTTGACAAGCTCCGCCGCGCAGAACCGCATCATCACCTCCGGCCCGCAGACAAAGGCGGTGGCGCGCGCGGGGTCGAAGTCCGCCTTGCCGATGAGCCGGGGCGCCGCGCCCACGTCGCCGCGCCATTGCGGGCCTCCGCTGTCCACGGTGACGGCCACGGCGATTATTGCGCGCCAGCCGTCAAGTTCCGCGGCGAACAGCAAATCAGCCGGGGTTCGCGCGCCGTACAGCAGCGCCACGTTGCGGTACCGGTTCCGGTGAGCCAGCGTGTGGTACACCACGGGGCGCAGCGGCGCCAACCCCACGCCCCCGGCCACGATCAACAGGTCGCCCTCCTGCGCCTCGGCCACCGGCCAGCCCCGCCCGAAGGGGCCGCGCGCGCCCACCTGTTCGCCTTCTTCAAGGCGCTCCATCACGCTGGTGACCCTGCCCACCGCGCGGATGGTGTGGATCAGCGTCCCGGGCCGCGCGGGGTCGCCGCTGATGGAGACGGGGACTTCGCCCGCGCCGAAGGCGTACAGCATGTTGAACTGGCCCGGCGCGAAGCGGGCGCCCGGACCGTCCAGCGGGGCAAGCTCCCAGGTGAACGTGTCCGCCGTTTCGCGCGCGCGGCGGCGGATGACGTGCCGGGCGGGCGTGTGGACGCCGGGGACCGCGGGCATGGCGATCATGACCGGCCCCCTCCATACACGTCCATCAATTGCAGTTTGGCGGCGGTGATGGCATCGGCCATCAGCGTGGCCACGCGCCGGTACAGCTCGTACCCCAGGGCGTGGTCGGCCACGCATTTGCCCCGCAGGCAGGCGCCGTCTATTTTCACCACGCGCAGGGTTTCGCGCGCGCGCGCGTCGAACATCCAGCGGTACGGTTCCACCAGCCAACTCCAGCCGATCACGTCCCCCTCGCCCAGGGTTTCCACCACCACCGCCCCGCGCGAGGGGTGGGCCAACTCGAGGGCCACGGAGCCGTGACGGATCAGGAAGAAGTAGTCAGCCGCTTCGCCCTCGCGGAACAGATAATCGCCCTCGTGGTACACCGCGTTGACGGCGCACCCGGCCACCAACTCCATCTGCGCGCGCGGCATGGTCGTGAAGAACGGATTTTCCGCCAGGATGTCCACCATCGCCTTGGTTGTCATGCGCCCCTCCAAAAATCAGCGATCCGGCGCGCCGTTAAGCGCCGCGATCTCCTCCACCACGTCTATGCCCACGGGGCACCAGGTGACGCACCGGCCGCATCCCACGCAGCCGGACACCCCGAACTGGTCAAACCACGCGGCGAACTTGTGCGTGATCCAGTGCCGGTAGCGCCCCGCCACCGAAGGCCGCGCCGCGCCGCCGTGGATATAGGTGAACTCGCGCGTGAAACAGGGCGCCCAAGTTTTCACCCGTTCGGCGCGGCCCCGATCCAGCCCCGCCCGGTCCTCCACCGCGTGGCAGAAACAGGTGGGGCACACCATCGCGCACGAGCCGCAGGCCAGACAGCGTTTGGCCGTCTCCCGCCAGCGCGGACTTTCACGTCCCCGGTTGAGCGCCGCGCGGGCGCCTTCGGGCGTGGGGCCGCGCCGCATGGACGCCGCCGCCGTTTCCACCGCGCGCCGCGCCGACGAAAGTTGCGCCACGGTGGCGAAGGGAAGATTCAACGTGTCCAACGCCGCCGCGCCCCGCGCCGAGCCGGAGCGGATCAACAGCATCCGCCGCCCGCCGTTTCCAATTTCCGTCAGCGCCAGGTCGTAGCCGCGGTTGGCGCCGGGGCCGGTCCCCATGCTGGCGCAGAAGCAGTTCCCCGCGGGCGCCGCGCACTCCGCCACGGCGATGAATAATCCGGCGCGCCGCGCCACATAGGCGGTGTCGCGATAATCCCCCTGCGCCAGCGCCCGGTCACGGATTAGCAGGGCCGCCAGATCGCACGGGCGCATACCCACATAGGCCGCCGGTTGAACCTGCTGGGGCGGCTGGCCGAAGGTCAGCGCTCCCTCGCGGTCGCGCCGGGCTATCCATACAGTTTCCCGCGGGGGCGACACGTGGCGCTTGAACGAGTCCGCCCCGGCGCCGTGGGCGAACAAGGCGCTGTCGCCGTCATGGTCCCACCTGCAGGAGCCGGGGGTTTGAAGGGCGCGCACGCCGCGCGGCAGGTCGGCCGGGCAACGGATATGGTCAAAAACGACGGCGCCGTCGCGCAACGTGGGGCCGATGAGCGAATAGCCCTCGCCGGCGAGGTATTCAAAAAGACGGGCAAGCTCATCGGGCGCCATCGCCCGGCTTGCCGCGTCCTGAACTGTCGTTTTCATAGGCGTTCACCGCGTTTCGCCGCCTGTCTATAAGGTAGGTTATTTAACGGAAGGAAGCAAAGCGATTTGATGGCGCCGTACCGCGGCGCCCACAATCCCCCTTTCACTTCCGCGCCGCCCGCGCTACACTTGGCGGAAGGAAAGCGAAAGGACAACGAACCGTGATCAAAGCCATCGTCACC
>JACQZB010000117.1 GCA_016207925.1 Nitrospinota bacterium | reverse complement strand
TTTCATTGCCGTCATGTTGAGCATCGTCATCTCCCGCGCGTTCACGCGCCGCTAGAAGGGGAATACCTTGTTGAACACCTTGCCCAGCCAGCCGGGTTCGCGTCCGCCGTCCATGCCGCCCTCGCCGGTGTACAGGATGTCGGCTTCGGCGATCTTGGTGGAGATCACGGTGGTGTTGTAGGTGATGTCATCCTGGCGCACAAGGCCGCGGACGATAATGTACTGTTCCTCGTTGTTGATCTTCATCCGGCGCTGGCCCTCGATGCGCATGTTGCCGTTGGGCAGCACCTCGGTGATCAGGCAGGAGACGGTGGCGGAGAACTGGTCGGAGCGGCCGGTGGACCCCTTGCCGCGGAACTTAAGCCCGCCGTTGAAATCCATCTGGGTGGGGTTTGCGCCGCCGGTGTCAATGGTCAGGCCGGCGTCGGTGCCGCGCTCGTCCACGGTGTCGGCCTTGTTGATGGCGGTGGTTTTCTCTATCACTTGCACGGTAACGATGTCGCCCACGCGATGGGCCTTGTTGTCGGCGAAGAACATGTTCTTTTTTCCCGCGCCGGGCCACAGCGAGCCTTTCTGGTAGTTTTGCTTCTCCGGCTCGATGTCCACTTCAACGCGGGGGGGCGGCGGCGTGGAACACGAGGCCAGCGCCATCAGGACGAGCGCCGCCAGCAGCGCGGCGGACTTCGGGGCGTATCTCATCGTTCTCTCCATCAAAAGTCCACGGTGGCCTCGCCGGGGCCGCTGACGCGGGCCGTGACGGCCTTGTTGGATTCAAGGTTGACCACTTTGACCCAGTCGCCTTCGTTGCCGTCCTCGCGGGCCTGGGCGAGGACGCTTATGCGCATCGCGCCGCGCGCGGCGACGAGTTTTACCATGTCCCCCGCGCGCACCAGCTTGGGCGTGGCGAGATAACTTTTACGCACGGGCGCCCCGGCGCGCATGGCGCGTTCCGCGGCCCGGCCCACCGCCTGGGCGGCGTCCGCGGCCAGATCATCGGCGAAGGGGCCGGTGATCCTTGTTTCGATGGTGATGTCCTCCGCGGTCAGCAGGCGCCCGCGCTCTATGGGCCGCGCGGCGACGGCCACCGGGCGGCGTACCTTCACGGAGGCGATGGCGTTGGTCCGCGACACGGCCCGGCCTTCCTTGCTGAAGGTGATCAGCAGGAACACCTTTTCGCCTTTCAGGTTCTGGTTGGGCAGGCTGATGTCGAAGGCGTCGTACCCCTCGGGGGGGGTGTACGCCGCGGGCAGGCTTACGTCCATGGACTCGATGGCGCCGCCGCCGGTGTCCATGTTGGTGTTCAGCCATTCGATGACGGCCTGGGTCATCCACCCGGCAAAATTTTCCCCTCCGGCGCCGGTTTGGGCGGCTCCGGCGGCGCCGGTGAGCGCCAGCAGCGCCGCCATGGCGATGGCCATCAACCGTTTCATAAACCTGTCTCCCTAGCGTTAGCGTTTAAGCTGCGTGGCCGTCTGGAGCATCTGGTCGGCGGTGGTCACGGTTTTGGAATTGACCTCGTAGCCGCGCTGGGCGGTGATCATCTGGGTCAGTTCCTCCACCACGGAGACGTTGGATATTTCCGTGAACCCCTGCAGGATCGAGCCGAATTCGTTGTTGGCCGGCAAGCCCGTGATGGGGGGGCCGGAGGCCTCGGACTCGACGTACAGGCTTTTGCCTTCGCTCAACAATCCGGCGGGGTTGACAAAGTTGGCAAGCTCTATCTGGCCCGCCTCGTTAAGCCCCGTGGAGCCAGGCTGCATCACTTTTACGCGGCCCTCCTGATCCACGGAGATAAGGGTGGCGTCCTGCGGGATGGTGATGGCCGGGTAGAGGGGATAACCGTCCACGGTGACCATGCGCCCCTCGGAGTCGAGTTGGAAGTTGCCGGCGCGGGTGTAGGCGATGGCGCCGTCTGGTTTTTCCACCTGGTACAGGCCCTTGCCACTGATGGCCAGGTCCAGTTCGTTCTGGCTGTTGCGGATGTCGCCCTGGGCGAAGATCTTGGAGACGGCGGCGGGCTTTACGCCGGCGCCAATCTGGATGCCGGTGGGTACCTGCGTTCCGGCGGGCGTCACCGCGCCGGGCGCGCGCAGCGTCTGGTAGAGCAGGTCCTGGAAATCGGCGCGGCTGCGCTTGAAGCCCACGGTATTGACGTTCGCCAGGTTGTTGGCGATCACGTCCACGTTCATCTGTTGCGCCACCATGCCGGTGCCGCCGCTGTAGAGTGACCGGATCATCGCTGTGTCTCCTTACCTTCCGGAATCGTTATCTGCCAATCTGGCTTATCAACGTGCCCGACATCTGGTCGGACGACTGGATCGCCTTCTGGAACGCCTCGGTCATCCGCTGGACCTCGATCATGGCGGTCATCTCGCGGATCATCTCCACGTTGGAGTTCTCCAGGTGGCCCTGATGCACCTTTAGGTTGCGGGGTGAAATCATGTCCGCGGGGTCGTAGGCGCGGAACAGGCCGGAGCCTTCCTTCACCAGCCGGTAGGGCTGGGCAAAATCCACCAGCTTGAGCTTTCCGGCCAGGCGGCCCTCGCCGCCCTCGCCGCCGGTGTCGCCCCGGACGTACACATGGCCCTCCTCGTCTATGGTCACAAAACCATCGTTGACGTAGATCATCCGGTCGTTTTCGTCGAGCACGGGCGCGCCTTCCTCCGTGGCAAGCTCGCCGCGCGCGCCCACTTTCATGGACCCGGCGCGGGTGTAGCGCTCGCCCTCGTAGGTCATCACGGCAAGGAAACCTTCGCCGGCCAGGGCCACGTCCAGCGGATTTTCCGTCACCCGCGCGGCGCCCTGGGAATGGTCGGTGTACTGCTCGCTGGCGACCACGTACTCGTCCTGCCGCATGAATTCCGGTTTGGGATTCTGTGGCGTGGACTGGCCCTCGGTCTCCTTGAGCTTTTTGCTTAGGTAGCTTTCGAACACGATGTTGTCGGCCTTGAATCCGGGCGTGGAGACGTTGGCCAGGTTGTTGGCTACCACGTCGAGACGTTTTTGCATCCCGACGGCGCCGGACAAAGCGACATACATATCCTTGTACATGACCACCTCATGCGCCAAAAAAATAGCTACCCACCGTGGGGGAGCAAGGATGATGCCAAGTTACAGGGTCAGAGTTTTGACGGGGGGGAGGGGGGGAGCAACTTAAGTCTTCTTTACATTTCTTCAGAAGGCCAGATTGCCAGCCGCGCAATGATTAACGTGATCCGGCAGGGGCGCGGGGTTCCCGCCGTGCCTCTGGTGATAATAGGGATCGAGCCGTAAGGTTACAAGTTCGACAGCGACGCGAGTATCCGCTCCGCCCGGTGGGCGTAGGTGTGCCGGGCCAGCGCCTCCGCCCGGCCCGCTTCGGCGATGGCGGCGAGTTCATCGGGATGATCCAGGTAATACGCGGCCAGATCCGCGATGGTATCGTCGGTGTAAATCACCAGATGCGTGCGGTCCTCAAAGAAGTCCGTCAAGCCGTCCGCGGCGTCGGTCAACAAGAGCGAGCCGGAACACAGCGCCTCGAACACGCGCATGTTCAGGTCGTTTTTAATGGCGTTGTTGAACACGATGCGGGAGCGGCAGAAGAAGTCCGCCATGTCGCGCAGGAACAGCCTGCCGTAGCGCACGTCCACATGCTCCGCGAGTTTCATCAACAAGTCCACGCGGCGCGCGCCGGTCAGGGAGCCTACGAAGCCGATGTCATGCTCCTTGGGCATATCGCGTTTGCCGTGGATGTCCGGGTCGCAGGCCAAGGGGAGCCAATGGACGCGCTTCATCCCCCGTTTGGCGAATTCCGGGATGTAGGCGCGTTGGGCCAGGAACACCACGTCGAAGGCTTCCGCCATGGCCAAGTGCTTTTGAAGATGCAGGTGCGTGTCTATGAAATACGCCGCGGTGGGGAAGTCCGCGTGTTCCACCCCTTCCGGCGCGCGGCCCAATCCGGTATCCACCCATAAAAGAAAGTCCGGAGTGAACCCCTTTGGCAGCCGGTCGCGCACAAAGGGGAACTCCGCGGTCAGATCCGGCGTGACAATGTCGTGGGGCCGTGGTTCCTCCCGGAGCGCGTTGAGGTTCCACAGTTTTTTTATTTCCGGCGTAAGGGGGCAACCGGCGGTGACAACCTCGTGGCCGCGGCGGAAGACCCGTTCCAGGTAGGCGCCCGGCGCGGCGGGATAGTTGGTATAGGAAAGCAGGACGCGCCGGCGTCCGGACGGCAGGGGGGCGAATACGCGGGCGGCGCGGGCGCGGCGGCGCGAAGCGAACTGGTCAACCGCTTCGCTGATTGCGCGATCCCATTTTTCCAGGAACGCGCCCATGGGAAATTTTGCGGACACGGTTGCGCGCCCCCGCGCGCCGATTTCCACAGCGCGCGCCTGGTCTTCAAGAAGCGACTGGCAATGGCGCCGCAACGTTTCCGCATCCGCGCCTATCAATCCGTCCGCGCCATCGGTAAATGGCGAGGTTGGGTTGGCCACGCTGACCACCGGCATACCCGTGGCCATCGCCTCGAGCACGGCCAGGTTGTAGCCGTCCTCCCACGGCGGCATGGCGGTGTTGAGCAGTAGGCGGTGGGCGCGGAAGGCGGCCTTCAACCCCTCCCATCCTTCGGATACGCGCGAGCCGGGGATGTCCGGGTTTTCGCCCATGACCACGTTGGGCAGACCCTCGCACACTTGCTGCTGGAGGCTGAAGCCGGTCATCAGATCGCGCGGGCGTATGGAGTTGCCCACGCGCAGGACCGCCGCGGTATCGCCTTGGTAGCCGCCATAATCGGCCACGTCCACGCCGGGCGGGATGATGCCGCCCTCCATGTCCCAGTCGGCGCGCTTGGTTTCGGAAATGAACACGCGGTACACGCCGCTCGTCAGTTCGCGCACCTGCTGGCGGTAACCGAGCACCACTTCGCCGCCCTGTTTGCCCAGCGCGGCTTCGGTGGAAAGGCGGTTGTGGAACACCACCAGCTTGGGCGCGCTGATGTCGCGGCTCATGAACAGGTCCTTGACGTTGTGCGCCAGCAAAAGGTCATACCGGCCCGGTTCGAGGAGGCGCCGCAGCATCTCCTCCGTGGTGATGGGGGTGACGTTGGGCGGAAGCGGGCGCATGGCGCGATCCCACGCGGTGACGCGGTCACTTTTGATGTTGGGCGGGGCCACGTCGAAGGTATGCGGCAAGCGCGCCAGAAGCGAAAGATACGGGGTATGCCAGTTGAAGGTGAGGATGTTCACCGGCCCTCCTTGAGCGCCCCGGCGCCGCGCAACGTCTGGAGAACCGCATCCCATCGTGAGCGCATCGTGTGCCGCTTCATCACCGCGCGTTGGCCGTTGGCGGCGATCCGCTGACGCGCGGAGGCGTCGCCTAAATAGCGCGCCGCCAGTTCCGCCGCTTCCTCCGGTGATGAGAAGGCGGCAAAATCCTCGCCGGGCGCGAGGCCGGGGCCGTATCCGGCGCGCGCGGGCAACATCAGGAATTCGCCGCGGGACAGCGCCTCGTACGCCTCCGCCGGACAGGCGTCAAGCATCCAGGGCGGGGTCAGGTGAAGATGGACACTCGCCGCGCCCGGTCCATTCACCGTCAAGCCAGCTTCGCCAAGCTTTTGGGCGATGATCCGCCGTTGGCGCGCGGACGCCGCCTCGCCCAGCGCCGTCATCAACTCCGGCAAGGTCATGCCCGCGCATTCCGGAGCGCCCGCGCCGCCGGTGAGTTGATCCCATGCGCCGGGGACTACCCATTGCGTCAGGTTCTGCGCCTGAAGGGTGATCACCGAACCAAAGACGCGAATCCATCGGAAGATTTCATTTTTCGCTTCCCCAGGGGTTTCGCCGTTCATCAACCCGGCCCGCAGCCGCGCGCGCAGGGCGTTATAGCCGCCGCCGGATGCGCCCGTCAGCCTTACGTCATGCGGGTCATCGGCGCGCCGCGCCCCATCGCCGCGCGCCGCCAGCGGGAGGTGGCGCACGCGGGGGACGCCCCGCGCCGCAAGCGCCGCCGCGCCCATGGCGGAGACGTGAAATACGAACGTGGTGTCGTGATGGAAATCGCGCCGCCACGGTTCGATGTCCACCGGCGACGATCCCGTCCAAAGAACCTGGGGTATGCTAAGCAGCGCCAGCGTCTGCGTCACGCTTGGCCAGTAACGCGCCGACGCCACAAAGTCCGGCTCAAAATCCTTGAGTTCCATTTCCAGGGCAAGCCCCGCCTTGCCCTCCTCCGGCGGCGGAAACTCGCGGACGAGGTGGCCCATGCCGCGCAGCGCGTCCCCCCACCCCGCCGTCCCGCCGCCTGATTCCAGCACGGCTACGCGAAGTCCGCCGCCGGACGTTAGCGGCTCTTGGTACGGCGCGGGGTGAAGCTCTTGCGGATCGGCGGGCAGAGGCGCGCCGGGACGCAGCCGGGCAAGCGTCTTGATCGCGGCGGCGGCGATGTCCGGCATTCCCGCGGCCAAGGCGGTGTGGGCGCGGATTTCCACCGAACGGGCCAGATGTTCCTTCACCCGGCGCCGGTAGGGGTAGTCCGCGCGCCGGCCCGGCCCGGTTTTTTGCAGTATGGCGTAGAAGGACCAGCGGGTGATACAGGTTCCGATTTCCACCACGGAAAGCGGCGGAACCAGCGAGACGAGGTTTTTAAGCGACCCTTTGGTGAACACGTGCAGGTGCGACTCGTCGGCGTGGATGGTGTCGAAAGCCTCATCATCGGGCAGAACAAGGCAGATAACGCCCCCCGGCTTGAGTACCCGCGCCCATTCATCAAGGGCCTTGAGGGGATCCACGTAATGCTCCAGGTTGTGGCGGGCGATGACGTAATCCAGTTCGCCGTCCGCGAACATGGTTAAATTGTCGCCGCTGCCCACCACGTCCGCCACGGAAACGGCGCCTTTCTGGCCCCCGGCGGTTCCGCTGGCGCCCTGGGGCGTCAGGTCAACGCCGATGGCGTCCGGATGGGTCTTGGCGGATCCGCAGCCCACGTCAATCCCCTTGCCGGATACCACGGGCAGCGCAGGCGCCGCTTCAAGGTTGTGTTCCGGGGCCAGGTTGGTCATCAGGTTGGCCACGCGCGTGAGGAGCCGGGCGTCCTGATGGTTGGGATTGACGGCGGCCGCCTCCACCCAGCACAGGCGCGCCTCGCCGGGAAGCCCCGCCTGATACAGCGCGACACCGCGCAGAAACCATGCTTCGCCATAGCCGGAGAACCGGGTGAGCGCCTCCGCGAGGCGCGCGGCCGCCTCGTAATAGTGATGGGCGAAAAAAAGTATCTTGCCCTCCAGATACCCGCGTTCAAACAGGTCAAGCCCCGTTAGGGCGGCCAGCGGCGGGCATGGAGCAAAAGTTATCCACCAGGCGCGCCAAGGCCAGGGGCGCGTCCGCGGGGGTTATGGTGAGGTCCGTCATACGCCCGCCTCCTGCCGCTCCGCCTCGCGGCGGCATTGATCCGCGAGGGCGGCGGCGCCGGATGCCGCGTACCATGCGGCCTTTTCCCTCGCGCGGGCGGCTTCGCGGGCGACGTGGACGGGGCGATAATCCCACGGCGCGCTGTCCTGTTTTTGCGCGACGGCCATCAGCGACCAGCCGGGGATCAGCCGTTCCACCGCCAGGGGGCGCAGGGGCGCCAGGCGCTCCAGCAGACGCCGCATGCTGTCGAGTGTGAAGACGTGGTAATGGGTGGCGTCCAGCCGGATAGTGTCCACATACTCATGGTCCGGCGCCGCGATGCCCAATAGCCCGCCCGGCTTTAACACCCTTGTCCACTCGCGCAGCGTTTGGACCGGGTCCTGATAATGCTCCAGGTTATGCCGGGCGATGACAAAGTCCAGCGAGGCGTCCTCGAACATCGGCAGGTAATCGCCGGAGGCCACGACGTCGGCCTGGGAGACGACGTTGGCCTGCCCCCCATGCGCGCCCCGGTCGCCGCCGCGGGTGAGATCCACACCGATGGCGCCGGGGCAGGTTTTATTGCCGCCGCAGCCTACGTCAATGCCGCGGCCGTGGCACAAAAGCGCCATGGCGTCCGCTTCAGGATGCAAACTTTTGTCCTGAAGAACCAGCGCCGTTTTCAAGTTGGCGAAAGAATGGTACGCGCTGACATGCTCCTTTCCGGCGAGGCGGCGGTCGAGCGTTTCCCACGCCATGACGGCCGCGTGAACGCGCCCCAAGGCAAACCGCAATAGGCCGGCCAGGGCGGCGGCCTGGAGATGTTCAGTGATATACGGTTCAACAGCGCCCAGCGCTGCGGAAAACCCTCCGGCGGCGATGCGTTCCTGCCCGCGGCGCACGGCGTCCAGGACATGCGGTTCGCCGCCGGAAGCGGCCAGCGCGCCGGGGCCGAGCAGCGGGGGAGCGGCGATGATTTCCAGAACGCGCGCGTCGAGGTAGCGGCGGACATCCGCCACCGTGGCGGGAAATTCAAGCGGCGGGGGAAACCAGGGCTGGCGCGGCGCCGCAAACCCCTCCGCCACGCCGGGGGACATGCGCGCGCTCAATCTCCTTTACGCGGGCGTCCGGACGCGCCGCGGCGGGTCAGCTCCATTTGATGTACCCCGGCTCGACCCGGTCGAACAGGTCCGTATGCGAGGGCATGATCCGCACCGAGAAGCCGTGCCGGCCCGATTCGGTGAGCGGGATGGAGCCGCGGAACACGGCGCGGCCGTCGCGCATTTCCTGGAACGACATGGGGGCGGCGCTGCCGCGGACGATGGCGTCGCGTGTATCAAGCATGCCGAAGTAGATTTCCACCTTCACATCTTCCGGCGCCAGTTCGCCCAGGCGCAGGGTGACGTTGACCTCGTACATCTGGCCCACGCGCAGGTCGTCCCCGCCGCTTTGGGTGATGCCCTCCAGCGTCACCGCCCCCCATTGGCGTTCCAGCTTTTCCTTCCATGCGGCCAGTTGGCGCACCCGGCCGCGGGTGTCGTCGCGCAGGGCGCGCACACGGGTGGCGCAGGGGATGTAGAAGAACACGGTGTAGTTGCGCACCATGCGGTTGGTGTTGAATACGGCGTTGAGCTGGCTCATGGAGGACTTCATCAGCCGCAGCCAGCCGCGGGGCGTGTCGTCCGTGCCGCGGTTGTCGTAGAAAGTGGGGACGACCTCCTTTTCCAGCACGTCGTACAGCGCCTTGGATTCGACCAGGTCCTGCTCCTTATCGCCGCCGGGGAAGTCGGAGGCTTCCTCGCCGCGGCCGATGGCCCAGCCGGTGTTGACGTTGTAGCCCTCGACCCACCAGCCGTCGAGGATGGACAGGTTCAGGGCGCCGTTGGCGGAGGCTTTCATGCCGGAGGTTCCGGAGGCCTCCATGGGGCGGCGGGGGTTGTTGAGCCACACGTCCACCCCCTGCACCATGTAGCGGGCCACGTTGATGTCGTAGTTCTCCAGAAACACGATGCGCCCGCGCAGTTCCTCGTCGCGGATCCAGTGGATGATGTTCTTGATGAGCGTTTTGCCCTCGTGGTCGCGGGGGTGGGCCTTGCCGGCCATGACGATCTGAAGGGGACGCGGCTTGCGGCCCGGCTCCACTTCCTCGATCACGGCGCGGTACATCCCGGCGCCTATTTCCGTGGAGGAGATGACTTTTTTACCCTGCATGGCCCATTGGTTGATCTGGTCAAGCGAGATGCGTTCATACACTTTCTGCTGCGCGGGGGGCAGGCCGCACAGGATGGATTTTAGCCGGGCAAGGTCGGTGAACAAAAGGTTGCCGCGTTTGTAGGTGGCGAAGCGGCGGGCGAAACCGATGGTCAAGGCGTCGGGGCGCAGGGCCTCGTCGGCCAGGCGCTGCTCGGAGATGGGGGCGCCGCGTTTTTCGAGCTGGCGGCGCAGTTCGCGCCGGGCGAAACCCACCAGGCGCTCGCGCCGGCGCTCATGGGTGCGCCACAGTTCGGCGTCCGGTATGTCGTCAATGCGCTGCCACACGCTGTCGTTGGCCGGTTCATGCACCCAGCGTCCGCCCAGGTAGCGGTCGAACAGCCCCCACAGGTCGTCGGAGATCCAGGAGCGGATGTGGATGCCGTTGGTCAGCGCGCGCACCGGCACGTCGTGCAGGTCCATGCCGGTGTAGATTTTGCGCCACATTTTCTTGGAGACTTCGCTGTGCAGCTTGGATACGCCATTGGTGAACGAGGAGAGGCGGATGGCCAGCACCGTCATGCAGAACCCCTCGTGGTCGTCATTGGGGTCCTGCCGGCCCAGGCCCAGGAACGTTTTCCAGTCCAGCCCCAGGCGCGGTTGGTAATCGCCGAAGTACTTGTGGATCAGCTGAGGGCTGAACACGTCGTTGCCCGCGGGCACGGGCGTGTGGGTGGTGAACACGGAGGAGGCGATCACCTCCTCCTTGGCTTCGCGGAACGAGAGTTTTTCCTCCTCCATCAGCAGGCGGATGCGCTCGAGCGCCAAAAAGGCCGAGTGCCCTTCGTTCATGTGGTACACCGTGGCGCCGATCCCCACCGCGCGCAAGGCCCGCACGCCGCCGATGCCCAGGAGCACTTCCTGCTCGATACGCATGGTGATGTCGCCGCCGTACAACTGCTGCGTAATCATCCTGTCGGCTTCGTTGTTCTCGATCAGGTTGGTGTCCAGCAGGATCAGCGGGGTGCGCCCCACCTGCGCCCGCCACACCTTGGCGGTGACGATCCGGCCCGGATACTCCACCTTGATCTTGATCTCGTTCCCCTTTTCATCGCGTTCGGGGAACACGGACATGTTGTAAAAATCGTTGTCCGGGTAAAACTCCTGCTGCCAGCCGTCGGGATTGAGGTACTGCTGGAAATAGCCCTGCTGGTACAACAGCCCCACGCCCACCAGCGGCAGACCCAGGTCGGAGGCGGATTTAAGATGGTCGCCGGCGAGGATGCCCAAGCCGCCGGAGTAGATGGGCACGGCCTCGGTGATGCCGAATTCGGCGGAGAAATAGGCGATGCGCGTTTCGCCAAACTTGTCCTGATACGCCTTCTGGAACCAGAAGGCGGACTCCATGTAGTCGTTAAGGTCGTAAATCACCCGGTCCATGTGGGTAAGAAAGCCGTCGTCCTCGGCGAGCTGGTCCAGGCGCGACTGGCTGATCAGCCCCAGCATCTTGACCGGGTTGTGGTACGTGTCGCTCCACAACTGCGGGTCGAGGCGGCGCCACAGGTTCACCGCGTCCGGATGCCACGCCCACCACAGGTTGTTGGCAAGCCCGGCCAGGGGACGCAGCCGTTCGGGCAGGGAAGGATGGATCATGTACTGGACGATCTTGCGCATACCTTGTCAACCCCCATGAGAGGATGTTCACTACCCGTTGGTCACTTAATCACATTTTCGCGAGAGGGCGCAACCGTGAATCGTTCCTGGTGCAGTTTCGGGTCGGCCTGGGCCACGATCTGTATGTCGAGATCCTTTTCCAGCCCGGCCAGATACTGCGACTCCTCCTCGAACATAAGCTCGGCGACTTCCGGCGCCACGGTGACGGTCAACTCGCGGGAACCTGGGTCGAGTTCCGCCGCGGCGCGGCGGATTTCGCGGTACACCTCGTACAAGGTGGTGGTGGCGGACTTGATGCGTCCGCGCCCCTCGCAGTAGGGGCACACCGTGGTCTGGATGCGCGACAGCGAATCGCGGGAGCGCTTGCGCGTCATCTCCACCAGGCCCAACTCGGATATTTTGAGGATGTTGGTGCGGCTGCGGTCGTTCTTGAGCGCCTGTTCGAGGGCCGCGTACACCTTTTCCTTGTTTTCGGGCCGCTCCATGTCAATAAAGTCTATGATGATAAGCCCGCCGATATTGCGCAGCCGCAGTTGGTACACGATCTCCTGCACCGCTTCGAGGTTGGTTTTGACGATGGTCTCCTCCTGGTCGCGTGTGCCCACGAACTTGCCGGTGTTCACGTCTATGGCGGTCAGCGCCTCGGTCTGGTCAATGACGATGTAGCCGCCGGACTTGAGCCATACCCTGCGCCCCAGCGCGCGCTCGATGTCCAGCTCTATGCCGAACTTGGTGAACACCGGTTCGGGGCCGGTGTACAGGTTGATCCGGTCCGCCACGTCGGGCAGGTACGAGCGGCAGAACATCACCGCTTCCTCGTGCGCGGCGCGGTCGTCTATCAGCGCTTCGGCCACCGCGCCGGTGAACAGGTCGCGGATGGAGCGCAGGATGATGCTCAAGTCGCGGTACACCACGCTGGGCGCCGGGGCCGCGTCGAACCGGTGGCGGATGGACCGCCACAGCTTGTCGAGATACTCCACGTCCGCCTTAAGCTCCTCGGCGGTTTTGCCCTCGGCGGCGGTGCGGATGATGTACCCCGCCCCGCTGACCCGGATGCGGGTCAGGGTTTCCTTGAGGCGGAGTTTCTCCTCCTCGCTTTCGATCCGGCGGGAGACGCCGATCTGGTTGATGGTGGGCATATACACCAGGTACCGCCCCGGCAGGCTGATATAGGTGGTGATCCGCGCCCCCTTGGATCCCATGGGGTCCTTGGAAGCCTGAACCATAATCTCCTGCCCTTCGGTGAGCAGTTCCTCGATGGAAGCGTGGCCGTTGGTGTGCGCCTCCTCGCGCTCGATCTGCACTTCCTCGCCCGGCTCGCCGGCATGGCCGGTGGCGGAGAGGTAGTTGGAAAGGTGCGTTCCGTGGTTCTGGTCCACGTCGCTGACGTATAGAAAGCCGGCCTTGTCCAACCCGATGTCCACAAAGGCCACCTGCATCCCCGGCAGCACCTTGCTGACTACGCCCTTGTAGATGTTGCCGACGATGCCCTGGTCGGCCTTGCGTTCGATGAACAGCTCGGTGATCTGGCGGTTTTCCACCAGGGCGACGCGCGTTTCCCGTGACGTGACGTTACAAATAATTTGCGAGGGCATTCAACAGTTTCCGGCGTTATGTATGTTGTGTTCCAGCGCCGCCTGTGGCGATTCAATTATATACGATTGCGGCGGGATGGCGTGAGGGAATCTGGAAAAAGCGGCTATTCTCGTCATTGGAGGGAGCCGAAGGCGGCGAAGCAATCTCAAATTCGCTGATTTTTCGGGTTATGATATTGCTCCGCGGAGTTTATCCTGAGCGTCAGCGAAGGACTCGCAATGACTGTCCATGGGGTTTTTCAGGGGTTATTGGTATCCATACTCGTCCTTGCAGTGAAGAAAATAGCCTCCTTCTTAAATAGTGTCTCAATTTGAAATCTGAACCGCAAGGCCCTTCGCTCCGCTCAGGGCGCCGGTAAAGGCATCTCACGCTTATTGTTGAAGTCCTGAGGCAAAACCGAAGGACCTTGCCGCACGCTTTCAAACTGACGCGCTACCCCTTCCTAAAGATGCTTGAGATATTCCGCCATCCCCTATATACTGCGTTTTTTGGGGAGCCGCCATTTACGCACATCCACATTAGCAATCGTGTGTCCAAAGTGTGCGCACAATGGTGGAGGCGAGGATGGTTCACAGCGTCATGACGCGCGCCGCGGTGTTCGCGGCCGCCGCATTACTGTTTCCAATGGCGGCCCCCGCGGCGGAACTGCGCGTTCCTTCCGGTTTCAAGACAATATCCGCGGCGCTTGAAAAGGCCGCCCCGGGCGATACCGTGATGGTGGCGCCCGGCGAGTACCGGGAACGGCTCACCGTTCCGGCGGGCGCCGGGCTTACGTGCGAAATCCCGGAGAAATGCGCGCTGGACGGCGGCGGGACCGGCGCGGTGGTCACGCTGCGCGACGGCGCTTCGCTGGACGGCTTCACGGTCAGGAACAGCGGCAAGGCGGGCTTTTCCGGCACAAAGATGGAGGGCGGGGCACGAATCGAGAACGGCGCCGCCACCGTGACGAACAACCGCATTACGGGCAACAACGCCGGGGTGATATTGATCCAGAGCGGACGCTCGCTGATCGCGCGCAACCGCATCGAGGGGAACAGCCGCTACGGAATCTACCTGCTGTACAGCAAACCGGAAATCCGCAACAACACGATCACCGGCAACAAGGACAAGGGGATTTACAGCGGCTATTCCGAGCCGCTGGCGGCGAACAACGTCATCTCCGGCAGCGACACGCTGGTGTTCAGCGAGGTGTCCGTGGTGACGCTTACCGGCAACATCCTCACCCGCGGCGCCAACGCCATCCAGATCGCCGAGTTCCCGAAAGACCAGCAAGGGGTGGCCCCGGTCATCTCCCACAATCTGCTGTGGAACAACGCCATGAATTACATCAACGCCACCGCCGGCGAGGGCGATATCGCCGCCGATCCCATGTTCGTTAATGAGGCGAAGGGCGATTACACCCTAAAGCCCGGCTCTCCCGCAAGGGACGCCGGAAACCCCGGCAAAACCTTCCACGACCCGGACGGGTCGCGGGCCGACATGGGCGCGCACGGAGGGCCGCTGGC
This sequence comes from Nitrospinota bacterium, assembly GCA_016207925.1. Taxonomy (GTDB): domain Bacteria; phylum Nitrospinota_A; class UBA7883; order UBA7883; family UBA7883; genus JACQZB01. The sequence goes on along the minus strand of JACQZB010000117.1, from coordinate 13,986 downwards.
GGGCGCTCCGGCCCTTGCGCCGCAAGGCGGTGGGGCGGCGCCTTCCGCCAAAGCGGGGTGGCTGACGCCCGCCGCGCCCAAGGGCGAAGAGCCGGGCGCGGGCGGCTGGGATACGGTGAGCATGAAGGACGAGTTGAAAATGGCCCGGGCCAACTACCTGCTCCACTGTTCCTCCTGCCATGGCGAGAAAGGCGACGGCGAGGGCCAGGCGGCGGAGGCGCTGTCCGCGCCCCCGCGCGACCATACCGACACGAGCTATATGAGCACGCGCACCGACGACGAGCTTTTTACGGTGATTTCAGAAGGCGGCACGGCGCTTGATTTCGATGAAAGCATGCCGCCGCACAAGACGGTGATGACCGAGGCGGAGGCGCGGGGTTTGGTGAAGTACCTGCGCAAGCTGTGCGCTTGCCAGTTCACGGGGAAGTAGAAGGGGGCCTTTAGAAAAGCTCCCTGGAGCCTCCTCTCCCGCGCAACATCGCGGGGGATGGAGGCGTATCAACAATGCGCATCGCGGAGGAAGTTAAGAACCCCCTTGCGCCCAAAGGGCGCGCTCTCCCGCGCCTCGGAGGAGCAAAAGAAAAGAGGGGGCGGCGCGCCCCACCGTGTCATTTGCCCATCCACCCTTTCGCCTTGTCCACGGCGCCCTTGTAGCCGCCGCCGGCTTCTTCTTTTGTCTCCTCGTAGGTTGCCGAGACGGCTTCCTTAATGTCCTCCATTGTTTGGTCCGCCAGATAAGAGCGCACGGGGGCGGGCAGCCCCATGTAGTCCACAACGCCCATGCCGCGCGCGTCTATATAGGTCCGCTCGAAAGTCCCCTGCTCTTTCCATACAATCCCGGCGCCGCCGCCGTGGCGCACGATATGGGCCGAATAGCCAAGCGCCAGCCCGCCCGCGACAAGCAGTATCACCAACCAACGTGCCATGTATCGTCTCCCCTTTCCGGTTATAGCAGCGCGTCAAGCGCCTCGCTGACGGTGGACACGCTGACGAGTTCCAGCCCCTTGGGCGCGGCTGCCGCGCCTTTGCCCTTGGGAACCACGGCGCGGGTGAACCCAAGCTTGGCGGCTTCCATCAGGCGCGCGTCGAGCTGGCCCACGGCGCGCGTCTCGCCGCCCAGGCCCACCTCGCCCACCACCACCGTGCGCGCGTCCAGGGGGATGTCGCGGAAGCTGGACACCACGGCGGCCACCACGCCCAGGTCCGCCGCGGGTTCGAGCACGCGCGCCCCGCCGGCCACGTTGACGAACACGTCCTCGCCCATCAGGTGGAATCCCGCGCGTTTTTCGATGATCGCCATCAGGATCGCCACCCGGTTGGGATCAATGCCGGAGGTGGTGCGCTTGGGCGAGGGGTAATGGGTGGTGGTGACCAGCGCCTGTATCTCCACCAATAGCGGGCGTGTGCCGTTGACGAGGGCCACCACCGCCGAGCCGGACACTTTCCCCGGCCGCTCCGAGAGGAACAGTTGCGAGGGGTTGTCCACTTCCACCAGCCCTTCGGGCTTCATTTCGAACACGCCGATTTCGTTGGTGGAGCCGAAGCGGTTTTTCACGGCGCGCAGGATGCGGAAGGGGCTGCCTTTTTCCCCCTCGAAGTACAGCACCGTGTCCACCATGTGCTCCAGCAGGCGCGGGCCGGCGATGGCGCCTTCCTTGGTGACGTGCCCGATCAGGAACATCGGCACTCCGGAGGCCTTGCACAGGTTCAACAGACGGCCCGCCGCCTCGCGCACCTGCCCCACGGAGCCGGGCGCGGAGGGCATCTGATCGGTATAAATCGTCTGGATGGAGTCTATGACCACCAGCCGGGGGTTGATCCGCTGGATGTGCTGCTCGATGCGCTCCACCTGCGTTTCGGGGAGGATAAAAAGGTTTTCGGACATGCTGTTGAGCCGCTCCCCGCGCATCCTGATCTGGCCGGGGGACTCCTCGCCGGAGACGTACAGCGCCGGGCCGCCGTTGGCCGCCGCGCCGGCCACCTGCAACAACAGCGTGCTTTTGCCGATGCCCGGATCGCCGCCGACCAGGGTGAACGATCCGGCCACCACGCCGCCGCCGATCACCCGGTCAAGCTCGCTGATGCCGGTGGAGAAGCGCGCGCCGCCTTCGCTAAGGGACGCCTGGGTGATGGGCACAGGGCCGGCCTCGCCCTCCACGGGGGTCCATCGGGGGCGGGCCTGGGCGGATTTGCCGGTGAACTCGATCTCCTCGCTCAATCCGCCCCACTGGCCGCACGAGGGGCATTTACCCATCCACTTGGCCGTCTTGTAGCCGCACGCCTGGCAAACGAAGACGGTGGATTGCTTCGCCATCGCGGGGGATTATTCTTCGGGTTCCTCATCGCCGCCGTTTTCAGCGGCGGGGATGGGCTGGGCGGGCGGCGCTTCGGGAGGCTCGCCGTTGGGGGATGAAATGGAGGGAGCGATTTCCGCCTTGGGAGGCGGCGGCGCGAGTTTCAACTCCCTGACCTGGCCGGGCCGGGCGCCCTTGTAGGGTTTATCGGAGTAATGGATGACCCCTTGGCTGTCCACCCACCGGTACACCTGGGCCGCGGAGGATAAAGGTAAAAAAAGCGTCGCCGTCATGACGGCGGCGAACATGGCCAGTGGCGCTCGTAACTTCATGGCTTATTATACTCCAGGCGCCCCAAAACGCGCCAAAGGGTATTGCGGGTGGCCGCGGCTCAAGGTAGTATCATAGTCAACGCGGAGTTTGGGGTAAGCTGGCGCACTATGAGACAGAGCATCCTTTCGTGGAGCGTAGCCGCCATGGCGGCTTTGACGGTTATGGCCGCCCCGTCCGCCTGGGCCGCCACCGCGCCCATCGCCGCGGAGGCGACGCACGTGGAGGGCGCCGCCAATGTCGTTTCCATCCGCGACGCCAAAACCCGCCCCATCGCCGTGGGAATGAAATTCTTCGAGGGCGACCGCATCCGCACCGGCGCGGGCGTGGTTGAAATCGAGTTCGACACGGGGGATTTGATCCGCTTGGACCGCGACACCGACCTTACCGTCCAGTCGCTCCACCGCGACGAGCAAGGCTCCACCTTCTCCATCTTCGACCTTGCCATTGGCAGGGTGAAGTCGGCGGTGACCAAACTGGCCGACCAGCGTTCCAAGTTCGAGTACCGCACCAAGACCGCCCTGTGCGGCGTGGCGGGCACCCCGCCGTTCATTGTGGGTTTCCAGGGGAGCCGGACGTTCGTTGACCTGCTCGGCGCGAAGGGGGAACCGGGCGCGGTGAGCGTGCGGGGTTTTGATCCGGCGCAGACCCTGGTGACCGTGCTATCCGGATTCCGCACCACTGTAGCGCCCGGTCTGCCGCCGCAACGCCCGTTCGAGATTTCTCCCGACCGGTTCCGCCATCCTCCTCCAGCCAAGGCGTAATAGGGCAGAACGCGGAGGCCACGGGGGCCGCCACCAAACCGCCGCCCACCGTGACGGTGGACGTGCAGATCCTGCTCAAGTGACGCCGTGACACCGCGCGCGCTGATAATCGCGGCCCTTGCGGCGCTCGCCGTGCCGGCATGGGCGCAGGAACAGCCCGCCTCGCCATGGCTGGTGTCGCTCTCCGCCAATTATGGGGCGTGGCGCGCTTCCGGGGTGGATAGCGACGGCTCCCAGGCGCTCGGCTTTGTGCAGGCGTCCTACGCCACGGACGCTTACGGCGCGTCCGTCACCGGCGTGGGGGCGCGGACCAGCTACCTGATCCCGGCGGGGACGGAGCGGTTCGAGATCACCACCATAAGCGACACCGACATCGCCACCTACTACCTGCATACCTTCGGCGCCGTGACGCTGCGCGGCGGCGTGGACGCGCGCATCCCCACCGGCAAGCACGCCTACACCGACACGGAGCTTTCCTCCATATTCCTCGACGACTTAAGCGGCGACTTGATGCTGGTCAACTCCTACGGCGGGGGGTTCGACGTGACACCGCACTTTTTGGCCATCTATAATTTCGACGGGTTCGTGGCGGGCGCGGGCTTTAAGTACGAGTTCACCGGCGAGTACGACCCCACCACGGACACCGCCGATGACAACTTCAATCCCGGCGACCGGCTCACCGCGCTGGTCAACGCCGTGTACACCGTGGGCGAATCGCGCTACGCCATGCTCACGCTAAGTTACAGCCGTTCGGAAAAGGATACGCAGGGCGGCGTGGCGGTGTACCGGGCCGGCGATACCTACTCCGCGGAAGGGCGGCTGATCTGGCGCTGGGCCAACGGGCTTACCAGCGTGGCCTCCGCCAGTTACCGGACGCAGACCAAGGACGAACTGTTGGGCGAGGAGAGTTTGCTGGTAAGCGAGATTTCCAACTCCAACAACAACCTGTACGAGTTGTTCGTCAACAACGTTTATCAGTACGCCGGGGGCGTGTCGTTCTCCGGGCTGATCGGCTACAAACAGGCGCTGGCCAACGGGTACGCCGAGGGCGACGCCCTGTACGACGCGGGCCGCGCCAAGCTGTACCTTGAGCCGGGCGTCATCTATAACTTGAGCGACACCAGCTACGCGTCCTTCAAGCTGCGTTATACCTATCTGCGCGACCTGGCGGACGCTTTCTCCGCCTCCGACGCCACCTACAGCCTCATCAACGCCGACATTAGCCTGGTGACGCGGTTCTGACGGGCGCATGGCAACGTTCAAGCGGCTATTCATCGCATGGCTGGCCATCCTTGCGTATGTCGCTTTTTACCCCCCGAAATTTTTCCAGACCTTCGATCTTAAAGTATTCGACCTGTTCACCGAATATTCCATGCCCGGCGAACCGGATCCGCGCATCATTATCGTGGGGATAGACGACAAGGCGCTTAACAAATTCGGCCGTTGGCCCTGGCCGCGCGACCTTATCGGGAGACTGGTAGAAAAACTGGCGGAATTTGGCGTCACGGTGACGGCGCTGGACATGACGTTCGCCACCGAAACCGACCAGGCGCAAAAGGATTTGATGCGCCAGGTGGAGGCGGAGATCACCGCCAAGGGGGTGCATACGCGCCACCCGGAGTTTTACCGTTCCTTTGTTGGCATTCGCGACTCCGTTTCCAAGGACGCGGCGCTGGCCAATTCCCTGCGCCAGGCGGGCAACGTGGTCAGCGGCGTGATGTTCTACGACAGCGCCGATGAAGCCCAGCGGGCGGCCGCCGCCCTGGCGGTGAGCGCCCAAAGCGTGGCCCCTTTCCGGATCAAGATGGTCCGGCGTGACGCCGACAGCCGCGACGCCACGCTGTGGTTCAACGCGCACGGAGTTTCCGCCAATATCCCACAGATACAGGAGGCCGCGGCCTCGGCGGGATTCCTGAACACTTACACCGACCATGACGGGACCATCCGCAGCCATCCGATGCTCTATGAGTACAACGGGAATTTTTACCCTTCCTTGGCGCTAGCTTCGGGCTCTTCCGATCTCCTTCCTTGCGCCCATTGCTGGAAAACAAGATCGCGCTGGTGGGCGCCACCGCGCCGAGCATTTACGACCTGCGGGTCACCCCGCTGGGGATTACCGCCGGGGTAGAAATTCAGGCCAACGCCACCGCGGGCGCCTTGACCTCCCTGACCATTTCCAAGTTCGGCTGGCAGAACACGTACGACATGGCCTTGGCGCTCATCCTGAGCCTTGCGCTGTGGTTCGGGTTGCCGCGGATGAACGCGGTGGCCGGCGTGTCGTTGTTCGTGGGATTGCTGGGCCTATTGGGGTGGTTTACTTACTATATGTTCGCCGCGCATCACCTGTGGCTGAACACTGTCACCCCCATAATGGCGCTGATCGTGGGCTACACCGGCATCACGGCGGACCAGTTCTTGCGCGAGCGCAAATCAAAAAGGTTCATCCAGGGGGCGTTCTCGCGCTACCTGTCGCCCAAGGTCATCCAGCAGATCGTGGCCAACCCGGATTTGCTCAAGCTGGGCGGCGAAAAAAGGGTGATGACGGCGTTTTTCTCCGATGTGGCGGGCTTTACCACCATCTCCGAAAAGCTGGAGCCGCAGCAGATCGTGGCGCTGCTCAACGACTACCTGACGCTGATGACCGACATCATCCACCAGCTCGACGGCACGGTGGACAAGTTCGAGGGCGACGCCATTATCGCGTTCTGGGGCGCGCCCATCCCCATCGAAAACCACGCGGAGTTGTGCGTGCGCGCGGCCATTCGGATGCAGTCCATTTCCGCGGCCAGCCAGGCGCGCTGGAAGCAGGAATGGGGCGTGGAACTGGTCACCCGCATGGGTATCAACACCGGCTCGATGGTGGTGGGCAATATGGGGTCGAAGGAACGCATGGACTACACCATGATGGGCGATGCGGTGAACCTTGCCGCGCGGCTGGAGGGGGCCAACAAGTATTATGGCTCGCGGGTGATGGTCAGCCAGTTCACCTACGGCCATGTGCGCGACAAATTCCTGTTCCGCGAGGTGGACCGCGCCCGCGTGCAGGGGAAAAAGGAGGCGATAAGCCTGTACGAAGCCATCGCGGAGATCGAAAACGCCACGGCGGAACAGCGCAATGCAGTGGAGCGTTTCAACGAAGCGCTGGCCGCGTTCCGCGTGCGCAAGTTCGAGAACGCGCGCGATATGTTCATGGCGCTGTACGACGCGTCGGAGAAAAAGGACGCGGCCTCCGCGTTGTACGTCAACCGCTGCCGCCAGCTCGCCGCCATGCCCCCGCCCGAAGAATGGGACATGGTGTACGACCTGGCCAAGTAAACCGGCGCGCCCACGCTAAGGAGCCGCGCCCCGGCCATGTTTGCGGGACGGTTCGCGAACCGTCCTTCTATTTTTTCTTCCCGCCGGATTTTACCAGGGAATAAATGTTTCCCTCCGCGGTTTCCTTTTTCCTGACCAGCCCGCGCTTGGTCATTTGCAGAAGGATGGAATAAATGGCCGACGCCCCTTGGGGCGAGGCGTTCTTTTTCGTCAGCGCGGTCTTGATTTCTCCGGCGGTCAATGGCCGGCCCGCCGCCGTGATGGCCTCCACCACGGCGCTGGATACCTCGCCGCGCCGGCGCCGGACGCCGCCGCCCGCGCCGCGCCGCCCCTTGCGCCCCGCCGCCGCCAGGGCGTTGAGCATCCGCTTGGGCACCGGCTTGGCCTTTTTGAGCAGGGGGATGATTTCCAGCAGCCGCCGTAGCGTGGAAATGTGTTTTTCGTAATACTTGATCTGTTTCTTGACCGCCTGTTTGTTGAGAATGGCCATCCAGTGTTCCTTTTAGGTTATGTAGAAATGCGCTCCGCCTGTCCGCGCGCAAGGCGAATATCAATAATTCACTTCATGTGCATGATTTACTATATCAAATAAATAATAAATAGCAAAAACAATGTCGCGCCCCGCGGACGGGCGCCCGCGCCCAGGTTTTGGTACCATACCGCCATGAACCGGCTGATACTGGCGTCCGCCTCGCCCCGGCGCGCCGCGCTTTTGGCGGAAGCGAACATTCCGTTCGCCATCGAACCCGCGGACGTGGACGAACGTTTCGATCCCGCGCTGTCCCTGCGCGAAAACGCGCGCGCCGTGGCCTTGCGAAAGGCGCGCGCCATGGCGGCGCGCCACCCCGGAGCTTTTGTGCTGGGCGCCGATACCATCGTGGCGCTCGACGGCGAAGCCATCGGCAAGCCGCGGGATGAAGCGGACGCCGTCCGCATGATCCTCAAACTTGCCGGGCGCGCCCACGAGGTCGTCACCGGCGTGGCCAGCACCGGCGGGCCGGGCGCGGGGGAATGGACGGGCGATGAGGTGACGCGGGTGCGTTTCGGCCCCGTCACGCAGAGCGAGGCGGAAGCCTACGCGGCCACCGGCGAGCCGCTGGACAAGGCTGGCGCCTACGCCATCCAGGGCGGCGCGGGGCAGTGGATCGAGGGGTACGAGGGGAGCTATTCCAACATCGTGGGGTTGCCCATGGAGCTTACGCTGCGCGCGCTGGCCGCCCTTGGTTTCACCGCGCGCGAGGGGCCGGGCGTATGCCGCTGATCGGCCTTACCGGCGGATTGGCTTCCGGCAAAAGCGCCGTGGCGGCCATGTTCCGCGAGCGTGGCGCCGTTATCATTGACTGCGACGAACTGGCGCGCGAGGTCACGGCCAGGGGCCAGCGGGGCCATGACCTGGTGACCGGCGCTTTCGGCTCCGGCGTTGTCGGCCCCGATGGCGAGCTTGACCGCGCCGCCCTGGCTGGCGTTGTTTTCACCGATCCGGCGCGGCGCAGGGAGCTTGAATCCCTGTTGCATCCGCTTATTCTTGAGCGTGTGCGCGCCGTCGCCCGCGCGGCGTTTGACGCCGATCCGGGCGCGGTGGCGCTGGTGGAGGCGGTGAAGCTGTTCGAGGCGGGATGGGACAGGGAGATGGACGCGAACATTCTGGTGGTGGCCGGTCCCGGCCAACAGCGCGCGCGCGCCCTCCAACGCGGCGGGCTGGACGTGGAGCAGGTGGAGCGGCGCCTCGCCGCGCAGACGCCGCCGGAGCAAGGTCCGGCGCGAGCGGACTTCGTTATTGACAACAGCCAGACTCCGGAACATACGCGCGCGCAGGTGGCGCGCGTGTGGGCGGCGCTGACAGGCGGTAAAAAATAAACGGAACATTCCACTTCAAGTATGGAATAATATCGAACTTATAGCGACCCTCCGGCCCATCCGGGGGGACCGGTGGTTCTTGATCAACAGATCGAAAGGATACGCTATGGCTTCCGACGAGTATGCCGGGAAACTTAAGACCGAACTTATCGCTATCGCCAGGAAAAAGAAGCTTGCCGTAAGCGAGGCGATGACCAAGGCGCAGGTCATCCAGGCGTTGAAAAGCGCGGAGAAATCCATGGTGGCCGCCAAGGCGCCCGCCGCGGCGAAAAGCGCTGTAAAAAAATCCGCGGCGGCCAAACCGGCCGCGGCGGCGCCGGTACCTGTGAAAAAGGCCGCCCAAGCTCCAAAGACGGCGGCGAAACCGGCGCCCATGGTCAAGAAAACCATGGCTGAACCTGTCATGGAAGCGGCGGCGGCCAAACCGGCGGTGGAACCCAAGCGGCCCGCCGCGGCGGCTAAATCCGCGCCCTCGAAAAAATCCGCGCCCGCGCCATCCGCTCCAAAAGCGGCGGGCGCGCCCGTTGCCAAAACCGCCGCCGCGCCCCGCGCCGGCCGGACAGAGCGGTCGTGGGATTTGCCGCAGGACGTCAAAAAATTCTTCACCGCGGAGGAAGAGGCGGATATCGCCCCCGCCGGAGATCTGCCATCCGGGTACCAGGAAACGCGGGTCATGACCCTTGCGCGCGACCCCGGCAGCGTGTTTGTGTACTGGGAAGTAACCGCGCAGAACGCCGAGGCCGCCCGCGCCGCCTTGGCGCGCGACTGGACCCGGGTAAGCTGGATGCTGCGCGCGTATGATGTCACCGGAATAGATTTTGACGGCCTCAACGCGCTGCGGATGTTCGACGCGGCGGCGGGCAGCGGCTACGGCGCGCGCTACCTGCCCGTGGAGCCGGAGGAACGCGAGCTGATCGTGGCCATCGGCCTTATGACCGACAGCGGCGAATTTTACCCCATCGCCTTTTCCAACCGCGCGCGGACGTTCCGCGGCAAGCCCGTCCCGGAAAGCTGGGAGGCCGGCGAGGAGACCTTCTCCGCGCTGTACGCCATATCCGGCGGATATATGCCCGGCTCGCTTATGGAGATGGAAATATCCTCGCTGGGCGTTTCGAGCTTCGGCGGCGCTTCCGAGCGCGGGGCGTTGCAGGCGCGCGAGTTCTTCCTGTGGGCCGACTGCGAGATCACCGTCTATGGCGGCACCAAGCCCGACGCGCGGCTGACGCTGCAGGGACGCCCCGTCGCGCTGCGGCCCGACGGCACGTTCTCCGCCCGCTTCGCGCTTCCCGACGGCGCCCACGGCTACCCGGTCCGCGCGGTTTCCGCCGACGGGGTGGACAAGCGGGGAATAGACATCAACGTTTCCCGCGCCACCAGCATCCCATGACGGACGCCGGCGCGGCGGCCCCGCGCGCCGCTGACCGGTAGGCGCATGGCGGACGGATTGCTGGCGCTGCTTCTGCACGCGCATCTTCCCTTCGTGCGCCATCCGGAGCACGAGGTGGCCCTGGAGGAGGACTGGCTTTTCGAGGCCCTCACCGAAACCTACCTGCCGCTCCTTGACATCTTCGACCGGCTCGACGGGGAACAGGTTCCCTGCCGCCTTACCGTCACACTCTCCCCCACGCTCATCGAAATGCTCAACGACCCGCTGCTGCGGGAGCGGTACGAGCGTTCGCTGGAGCGGCTGATCGAACTGGCGGAGAAGGAAGTGGGCCGGACCGGGACCGACCCGGCCGTCGGCCCTTTGGCGCGCATGTATCTGGACCGGTTCACCGCCGCGCGCGCATGGTGGCTGCCGGAATGCGGCTATCAGCCGGGAATCGAGGCGTTGCTGGCCGGCGCGGGGGTGAAATATTTTTTCCTGGACGCCCACGGGCTGCTGCATGGCGACCCCCGGCCGCGGCGCGGCGTGTTCGCGCCCGCCGTCACCCCGGAAGGCGTGGCGGTGTTCGGGCGCGACATGGAATCCAGCCGCCAGGTGTGGAGCGCCAAGGTGGGCTACCCCGGCGATCCGGACTACCGCGACTTCTACCGCGACATCGGCTTCGACCTGCCCATGGACTATATCGGCCCCTACGTGCAGCCCACCGGCCACCGCAAAATGACGGGGATCAAGTACCACCGCGTCACCGGCGGCGCGGACGACAAGGATGTGTACGACCGCGGCGCCGCCATGGCCCGTGTCCGCGCGCACGCCGCCGACTTCCTGCTGCGCCGCGCCGAACAGACCGCCCGCGTGGCCCCGCTCATTGACCGCCCGCCGCTGATCGTATCGCCCTACGACGCGGAACTGTTCGGCCACTGGTGGTTCGAGGGGCCGGAATTTCTGGAGGCGGTCATCCGAAGCGCCGCCTGGGACGGCGTGGAGCTTGTCACCCCGCGCGATTACCTCAACCGTTTCCCGGACAACCAGGAACTGCGGCCCGCCGCCTCCACCTGGGGCCTGCGCGGCTATTCGGAAATGTGGCTCGACGAGAGCAACGACTGGATCTACCGCCACCTGCACAAGGCCGCGGAGCGCATGACGGAACTGGCCCGCGCCCATCCCCGCGCCCAAGGGGTCACCCTGCGCGCGCTCAACCAGGCCGCGCGCGAGCTGATGCTGGCGCAGAGCAGCGACTGGGCCTTCATCATGAAATCCGGCTCCATGACCGCCTACGCCCAGCGCCGCGTGAAGGAAAGCCTGCTGGAGTTCACCCGCCTGTTCGAGGAGATCGCCGCCGGCCGGATAGACGAGCGCGCGCTGGCCCGGCTGGAGGCGCGCGACAACCTGTTCGCCGCCGACGTGGACTACCGCGACTACCTTCCCTGAAAAGCTTTGCGCTTGTAGGCGCGCGCGATGCGATGTTACACTGAAGCGCGGATCATGTCAGGTCAACAGGTGGAGAGCCAGTATGTCGGATTTTAGCACCCTGCTTGCGGTAAAAGATCTCATGTCCCGCGACGTCGTCACCGCGCCGGACACCATTACGGTCCAGCAGGCGGCGCGCGCGCTGGCCGAAAAGAAAATCTCCAGCGTGGTGCTCACCAACGGCAGCGGGGAGATCGCCGGCATTCTTACCGAATCCGACATCGTGCGCCACGTGGTGGCCGAAGGGCGCGACGCTTCCAAGACCAGCGCCCGCGAGGCGATGTCCGGCGAAGTGCATCACATCCCCGGCGACATGTCCATTTTCGACGCTCGCCACAAAATGAACGCCCTGGGCGTCAAACACCTGATCGTCGAGGAAAAGGGCAAGCCCATCGGGCTGATTTCCTCCACGGCGCTATTGGGAAGCTGACCCGCCGGTTTCCCTTACTCCGCCAAAAGCGCGGCCAGCGCCGCGCCCGGATGTTCCTTTTCCATCAGCGCCCCGCCGATCAGGAATCCGTCCGCGCCGCCGCGCCGCAGCAGGTCCATCTGCGCGCGCGTCCCCACGCCGCTTTCGGAAACTATGAGCGCCTCTTCCGGCAGCAGCGGGGCCAGTTTTAGGGTCGCGTGAACATCCACCGCCAGATCCGCCGAACGGAAATCGCGGTTGTTGATCCCCACCAGCCGGGGCGCCAGCGGCCGGACCAGTTCCCAGTCGCGCCAGTCGTGGATTTCCACCAACGGCTCCATACCAAAATCCAGCGCGTCGCGGTACAGCGGCTCCAACGCTTCCGTGTTGGGAAAGTTGACCGCCATCAGCAAAAGCGCGTCGGCGCCCAGCGCGGCGGACTGGGCCACCTGCCAGCGGTCAATGATGAAATCCTTTCGCAGCACGGGCAGGCCCGTGGCTTCGCGGATCAACGGCACGTATTCGGCGGCGCCCGCGAAGAAACGGGCGTCGGTGAGCGCGCTTAACCCCACGGCGCCGCTGGTCTCGTACCCTTCGGCCACGGCCACCGGATCGAAGCCGGTGGGGCGCAGCATCCTGGAGGGCGTGGCGCGCTTGATCTCCGCGATCACCTTGAACCGGGGCGTCTGCGCATCCAGCGCCGCGATCAGCGACCGGCGCGGGCCGGAGCGCGGGCGCGCGATGTCGCGCAGCGCCTCCTCCGGGAAGCGGCGGCGCATCGCTTCCACCTCCGCGCGTTTGTGGGCGAGGATCGTTTCAATGACGGGATTGGCGCTCATCATTTTTTCGCGGGGCGGTACGGCAGGTACACCGGTTTCCACACGCGCCGCTGTATCTCTTTGGCGGGGTCGGCGTCCTTGGGCGCGTCCGCCACGCCCTGGTTCATTCCCGTCTGGTACACCGCCATGGCCACCTGCTCGGAAATCTTGCCCAGATCCGCCACGCGCGGATACACGCAGTGCGTCTGCGCGGCGTCCGCGGGCATCATGTCCGCCAGCCGGTAGGCGGCGGCGGTGAACATTTCGTCGGTGATGATCCGCGCGCGGGCCGCCAGCGCGCCCAGCCCCACGCCGGGGAAGACGAAGGCGTTGTTGCCCTGACCGATGCGGAACGTGGCCTCACCCACCGTCACCGGCCCGAAAGGGCTGCCGGTGGCCACGATGGCGCGTCCGTCCGTCCACGTGTACACCTGCTCCGGCGTGGCCTCCGCCTTCGAGGTGGGGTTGGAAAGCGGGAAGATCACCGGCATCGGGGCATTGCCGGGCATCGCCTGAACGATCTCTTTGGTGAACGCGCCCGGCTGACCCGACGTGCCCAAGAGGACGGTGACCGCGCGGTGGTGATAAGCCCGCGGCTGTCCACGGTGAACACCCGCGCGCCCGCCTCCTCGCGCGAAAGGCCCGCGCCGGTGAGCGCCGCCAGTATCTGCCGCGCCACCCCCATGCCCCCCGCGCCCGCGCCGAAAACAACATAGCGCTGTTCGGTGATGGCGCTGTCCACTATTTTCATGGCGCCCAGGATTCCCGCCAGCACCACCGCGCCGGTCCCCTGCACGTCGTCGTTGAACGACAGGGTCTTGTCGCGGAACCGGTCCAGGTTGGTGTAGGCGTTCTGCTTGGAGAAATCCTCCCACTGCAGCAGGGCGCCGGGGAAATGCCGCTTGATTTTTTCCACGAAGCGCGCGATGAAACGGTCGTAGGCCTCGCCGGTGAACCGGCGGTGCTTGTGCCCCAGGTACAACGGATCGTCCAGCAGGGCCTCGTTGTCCGTGCCCACGTCCAGGCAGATGGGCAGGCAGGCCGCCGGGTTGATGCCCGCCCCCAGGGTGTACAGCGACAGCTTGCCGATGGGTATGCCCATGCCGCCGATACCCTGGTCGCCGATGCCTAAAATGCCCTGGTTGTCGGTGACTACGATCACCTCGATCTTGTCCGAGGGCAGGCTGGCGATCATGCCGTCCACCGATTCGATATTTTCCGGCGAAAGATACAACCCGCGCGACATGCGGAAGATGTGGCTCCCCTTCTGCACGGCTTCGCCCACCGTGGGCGTGTACACGATGGGGATCATATCCTCGGCGTGGCGCCGCAGCAGCGCGTAGAA
>JACQZB010000017.1 GCA_016207925.1 Nitrospinota bacterium | reverse complement strand
GCCTCAAGCAGCCGCCCAACGGCATCGCCACCAGCCCCGCGCAGGCGCTGGCCATCGCGCGGCGGATCGGGTACCCGGTGGTGGTGCGGCCCTCCTATGTGCTGGGCGGGCGGGCGATGGAGATTGTGTACGACGACGAATCGCTGAGCTACTACATGGCGCACGCGGTGGCGGCCTCCCCGGACCATCCGGTGCTGATAGACAAGTTTTTAAGCAGCGCGACCGAAATGGACGTGGACGCCTTGTGCGACGGCGAAATGGTGGTGGTGGCCGGCGTGATGGAGCATATCGAGCAGGCGGGCGTGCATTCGGGCGACTCCGCCTGTTCCTTGCCGCCGCACAGCATGGACGCGCGGCTGATCGAGGAAGTGAAGCGCCAAACGCGGGCCATGGCCCTCGCGCTGAACACGGTGGGCCTTATCAACATCCAGTTCGCCATTCAGGAGGGCGTAATCTATATATTGGAGGCCAACCCGCGCGCCAGCCGCACCGTGCCGTTCGTGTCCAAAACCATCGGCGCGCCGCTGGCGCAGCTTGCCGCGCGGGTGATGGCGGGCAAGAAACTGCGGGAGCTTGGATTCACCGAGGATCCGGCGGTCACGCACATCGCGGTGAAGGAGAGCGTGTTCCCCTTCGCCAAGTTCCGCGGCGTGGATACCATCCTGGGGCCGGAGATGAAGTCCACCGGCGAGGTGATGGGGCTGGACATCTCCTTCCCCCGCGCGTTCGAGAAGGCGCAGTTGGGCGCGGGCACGCGCCTGCCGCGCCGGGGGGTGGCGCTGGTCTCCGTGGCGGACGAGGACAAGCCGATGGCGGTGGAACTGGCGCGGGATTTGGCGATGAAGGGGTTCACGCTGCTGGCCACCTCCGGCACGGCGGCGGCGCTGGAGAAAGCGGGCCTGGCGCCCCAGCGCGCGTTCAAGACCGGCGAGGGCACGCCGGACTGCCCCGGCTACATCATCGAGGGCAAGGTGGACATGGTGATCAACACCACGTTCGGCAAGAAGTCCATCAAGGACTCGTTCACCATCCGGCGCAACGCCTTAATCATGAACGTGCCCTACTTCACCACCATCGAGGCGGCGCGCGCCGCGGCGCGCTCCAGCGCCACGGCGGGCGAGGAGGGGCTGTCGGTGATGAGTTTGCAGGAATACTTCGCGGCGGGGGAGGGTTGAGGGGATGTACAATAAGTTTAGAATTGAGTTGTAAGGTATGCGAGGCCTGTCTATGAGTAAGAAGCTGCCCAAGTTCAAAAGCGAGGATGCTGAACGGGCATTTTGGGCCTCTCATGATTCCACCGCGTTCGTGGACTGGAAGAAAGCCAAACGGGTGACGCTGCCGGAGTTGAAGCCATCACTTAGGACTATTTCGCTCCGGCTGCCCCAGACCATGCTTGAGGAGCTAAAGCTGCTGGCCAACAGACAGGACGTTCAATACCAGTCGTTGCTCAAGGTGTATCTGGCCGAACGGATAGAGGAAGATCTGAAGGCGCGATAATATGCGGCCTAAAATAATCCGTGATCCAATACATAATATTGTCCCTTTCGACAATTCAAACTGCGACGAACTGCTGCTGAGCCTAATTAATACAAAAGAGTTTCAACGGTTACGCCGCATTCGACAACTTGGAATGTGCGACCTTGTGTTTCCGGGCGCCAGTCATTCCAGATTTTCACACTCAATCGGCGTGATGCGGATTGCGAAACGTATATTGGAGCGAATAGAAGCCGTTCAAGGTAAAAAGCTTGATGAATTGGACCGCAAAGTAACGCTTGTGTCTGCCTTACTTCATGATATTGGTCATGGCCCCTTTTCTCATGCCTTCGAAAAAATCACAAAGAAGGATCATGAACGTTATTCTGTTGAGATGATTCTCAATCAAGGCACAGAAGTACATAAGGAGTTGCTTAAAGTTGATTCCCAATTACCATCAGCGGTCGCCTCTTTCCTTAGCTTGCTCGTTACGGGGCACGGCACAAAAATGCCTAACTACCTAAAGCAAATCGTGTCCAGCCAGCTTGACGCGGATCGCTTTGATTATTTGTTACGCGACAGCCATTTTACAGGAACAGAATATGGGAAATATGACCTGGAGTGGCTTGTTGAGCATCTACTTATCGATTCTGATCTTAAGATATTATATCTTGACCGCAAATCAATCCCCGCAATTGAAGGGTATATATTCGCCCGATTTCACATGTACCGGGCAGTTTACTTTCATAAAACCGTGCGTAGCGCTGAAATAATGTTGCGACTATTATTTAAGCGAATCGAAAAAATTGTAAAAAGCCGAAAAGACGTTTGGCCGGACATATTGCCTGATGCTCCAAAGCTAATTGTTGATGCATTGAGCGGAGAAAACATCAGCATTAATGATTACATAAAGCTTGACGATGCTGTCGCGTTATCGCTTTGTCATGCCTGTCGCACCGCAAAGGATCCTATCTTGAGCGCATTGGGGTGCGGTTTATTGGATCGAAAACTTTATAAATCCATAGAACTTCCAAGTGATGATTATTCAAAAAATACTGCTTTTAGGGACGCGGTAAGAAAGGGGCTTGAAAATCAAAGCGAAGAGATTGAGTACTTATTTATTGATGACAGCGCTTCTGATACTCCTTACCGACCATATGAACCTGATCAAGAGGCTGCGGCAATCAGCAAGTCAATATTTGTGGAAAACGCGGGTTCAGGGCTAAAGGAAATTTCCCAAACATCAGAAGCCGTGCAAGCCTTAACAAAGAAATATCAGATCATACGTCATTATTTTCCTGAACGCCTGAAAAACATCGTTGACATAAACCGTGAAAAAGTTTAGAGTTAATATTAACGGGGGAACCCTATGTCATTGAAGCGGCTGGAGTTGCTTTACGCTTTCATTTTAGCTCATCCCGGCAGGCGTATTGCTGGGCGAAAGAGATTGCAAAAAGAAGTGTTATTGGCCCAAAAAAAAGGATTCCCATCTGATTACACCTATAAAGCGTACTTCTACGGCGCTTATAGCGAAGAACTGTTTTCTGATTTAAAAATGATTGAGCAACTTAATTGGATTTCCGAGGTCGAAAATAAGCATGTTTCCCCTCTTTTTATGACCTATGAAATAACTGCAACAGAGAATGGCCCCCGAGTGACCGAGGGTATTAATGCCGATCTAATAAAAATGCTTGCGTACGCGACTACCCCTGACCTTGAAATCGCCGCTACGTATGTTCTGTTTCGAGAAAATGGGCTTGGCCATCAAGAGGCCATTGACGCTCTTTTTCGTACCAAGCCCGAAAAAATGCGGACTAACCAAAAAAACGCCATGGCGCTTCTAAGCAATTTGGGCATCAGTTTTCATTAGTCCATTTTCGCATTTAAGGATCCGCTTTTTCCCAATAGATCACGTCCAGACTTTTGGTGGTTTTTCTCGCCCGGCCTTTTTATCAGAATAGTGTATTCTGAAAGTGTGTTTCCGCAGTAACCACGCGGCTTGAAATTCAGCCGGGGAACCAAGATATGCTGGGCCTGACTGCCCAAGGGAAATTGGTTATGCTCGTTCGCCTTCTCGTGAACTTGACGGTAGCCTGTTGGCTTGCGGCGGCGCCAATCCCTGCCTTCGCCGCTGACGAATACCCCGAACTGGTTTCCGAGGAGTGGCTCAACGTTTCCTTCGCCGGCCATAAAATCGGGTTCATGTACGCGAAGGTGGAAAAGGGCGCGCAGGGCTACCGCTTCACGGGGCGCGCGGTGATGCGCATGAAGCTGATGGAGCAATTGCAGGACATGTCGTTCACCTCCGAGGCGCGCCTTGACGCCAACTTGATAATGAAGGATTTCGTCTATCTGCAATCCATCCGCGACCAGCGCCAGCGCGTGGCGGGCGTGATGGAGGGGGACATGCTCAAGCTCACCGTCACCGGGGCGGGGGGCGAGTCGGTGAAGCGCTACCGGCTGGATGAAAAAACGCGGTTCGCCGACGCGGCGCTGTTTGAATTTTCGCGAAGCATGGCGCCGGGGAAAAAGCTGTCAGTGCCGGTGTTCATCCCCTCGCTGCGCGCCATGGAGACAATGACCATTGAAGTGGCGGGGCGCAAGACCTTGGAGGTGAGCGGCGCGAAGGTGGAGGCGTGGGTGGTCGAGTACGCCATGCAGGGGATCAAGTCGGTGGCGTACCTCGCTCCCGACGGGCGCACGTTGCGGGAAGAAAGCCCGATGGGGCTGGTGACGGAAGCCGTTTCGCGGGAGGAAGCCCTGAAACTAGAAGCGGCCGACGTGCCGGTGACCAGCATCATCACGTTCAGCCTGATAACGCCCAACCGGCCCGTGGAGCGGCAGGAGGCGCTGGCCACGCTTTCGCTGGCGCTCAAGGGGCTGAACGATCCGCGGGCGTTCCCGGTGGACGAGCGGCAGAGCGCGGGCGAGGCTCAACGGGTGAACGACGGCAAGCGGGGCCGCGTGTTCTCCATCCCCGTTACGCTGCGCAAGGTGGGGCCGCCGGCCAAGCCGCTGTCCATCGCGGAGGCGGGGAAAGCGGAGCCGGAAGCGTTGGAGGCGTCGCCGGAAATCCAGTCGGACCACCGGATGATCCGCAAGCTGGCCGGGGAGGTCACGGCGGGGGCGAAGGATTCGTGGGAAGCGGCGCGCGCCATCAACCGCTGGACGCACCGGACGCTGAAAAAGGAGTTCGTGGACTCCTTCACCGCGTTGGACGCGCTGCTGGAAAAGCGGGGCGAGTGCCAGAGCCACACAAATCTTTTCGCGGCGCTTGCAAGGGCGGCGGGCATCCCCACGCGCACGGCGGCGGGGCTGGTGTACACTTCATCAAGCGTGGGGTTTTTATACCTTGCGTGGCCGGAGGTGTATGTGGGCCGGTGGGTGGCGATGGACCCCACCTTCGGCCAGGACGTGGCCGACGTGACGCACATCAAGCTGGTGGAAGGCGGGCTGGAAAGCCAACTGGGTCTGTTGCGCTACATCGGGCGGATCGGGATAGAAATCACGGAGATGCGATGAATTGCGCCGTTCTGGAGAACCGGCCGCTGGCGGGCGGATTCTTTTACCTGTCGTTAAAACCCGATCAACCGTTTGGCGCCATCACTCCGGGCCAGTTCGTGATGATCCGCTGCGGCGATGGGCTGGACCCGCTGCTGCGCCGGCCGATGAGCGTGGCTGACTTCGCGCCGGACGGCTCGCGGCTGGGTTTGCTGATCCAGCAAAAGGGCAAGGGGACGGAGCTGTTGGCCGAGCTTCAAGCCGGCGCGCATGTGGATGTCATCGGCCTGTTTGGCAACGGATTTGATCCACCACGGGGGCGGGTGTGGATGGTGGCGGGCGGAACGGGGATAGCCCCATTCATGGGCTACGTCCAGACGCATCGCGCCCAAGCCGGGTCATTGACGGTGTTCCTGGGCGCGCGGTCGGCGGAGTCGCTGCTGATGCGCGACGTGTTTGAACGGGCGCACGTGGCGCTGCGGATCGCCACCGACGACGGTTCCGCGGGACATCATGGCCTCGTCACGGCGTTATTGGAGAAGGCGCTGGCCAATGAAACGCCGCCGGAGATGATCCTCGCCTGCGGGCCGGAGCCGATGATGACGGCGGTGGCGGCGCTGGCCGCGCGGCGCGGCGTGCCCTGCGGCGTGTCGCTGGAGGCGCGGATGGCGTGCGGATTTGGCGCGTGCCTGGGCTGCGTGACCAAGGTGAAGGGGCCGGAGCTGTACGTCACCGTCTGCCAGAAGGGGCCGGTGTTCGACGCGGCCCAGATAGAGTTCGGGCTATGAGCGGCGCGGAGCTTTCCGTCACCGTCGCGGGGGTCAAGCTCAAGAATCCGTTGCTGGGCGCCTCCGGCACGTTCGGTTATGGGTTGACGTACGAAAAGTTCTACAACCTTTCGTTGCTGGGCGGGTTTGTCACCAAGGGCCTGTCGCTCCATCCGCGCAAGGGCAATCCGCCGCCGCGCGTGGCGGAGACGGCGGCGGGAATGCTCAACGCCATCGGGTTGCAGAACCTGGGCGTGGACCGTTTCATCGTGAAAAAAATGCCCCGCCTGCGCCAGATAGACACGGCGGTGATCGTCAATTTTTTTGGCGAGACAGTGAGCGAGTACGCCGAACTGGCGGCGCGGCTCGACGCGCTGGACGGCGTGGCCGCGCTGGAGATGAACATCTCCTGCCCCAACGTGGAGCGGGGCGGCGCGGCGTTCGGCACGGACTGCAAGATGACCGAACAGGTGGTCACCGCCTGCCGCAAGGCGACGAAAAAGCCGCTGATCGTGAAACTATCACCGAACGTGACGGACATATCCATGTTCGCGCGCGCGGCGGAGCATTGCGGGGCGGACGCCTTGAGCGTGATCAATACGCTGCTGGGCATGGCGATAGACATCAAAACGCGCCGGCCCGTGCTGGCGAACGTCACCGGCGGTCTTTCCGGCCCGGCGATAAAGCCGGTGGCGTTGCGGGCGGTGTGGCAATGCTACAAGGCGGTGAAGATTCCGATATTCGGGATCGGGGGTATCGCCAGCGCGGCGGACGTGGTGGAGTTCGCGCTGGCGGGCGCGGCGGCGGTGCAGGTGGGCACGATGAATTTCGTCGAGCCGGGCATTCTGCCGAGGTTGGTTCGTGATGTTGGCGCGCTATTGGATGAAATGGGCGTAAAGCGGTTTACGGAGCTTAAAGGCGCGGCGCATGGGGCGGGGTAGCGTGAAATCAGAACAAGGTTTTAGATATTTTCTCCACCCCATCTGTTAGTTCGGTGGTTTCATATGCCATGGGTACGCGGAGCCGTCATGATCGCAAAGAGCGCTTAGGCGCCCCTTTCATTTTTTATTTTTCAACTCCCTTATCTCATCACTGAGCGCCTTTATTTCTTTTTTCAGATCCTCGATGCTGTCGCGGTCAGCATGTGGCCTCCCGCAATAGCCGCCCGCGCCAAAGAACCGGCTGACTATAAAAAGCACAAGGACAAGGAAGATGATCCCAAAAAACGGCATGATCCACCAGCCGTACATCGGTCCCCACCCAGGTCCGTTCCACCACATTTCATTTACCCCGCTTTGATGTAGCCCCACGTTCTTCCGCCGCGCGCCGCCGCAGAGGTCTAACAACCAGCGCGCGGTAGTTTTTCTGCTATTGTACGCCCGCCGCCATACTTCGATCAACCGCCGGGCCTCCGCGATGGACGTGAAGCACTCTCATATTCGTTGATCGTTCGGGTTGAGAGATTGCTTCGCGGAGTTTATCCTGAGCGTCGGCGAAGGACCTGCAATGACGATAACAATACCTTTTTCAACAGCCCGTTAGAGCCGCTCCGCAAATTCCCTTGGGGTAACGATTGGATAGCGGCCTTGCAAGGCGATCAGCGCGCCATCACCGGTGACAAGGCAGTCCGCCTTGCTGGCGATCAAGGCGGCCCGCACATGGTTATCCGCCGGATTACCGGGGACGCTGGCGCGCGTAGTTGATATATCAACCACCACCGCTTGAAACCGGAACAGATCAAGGAACAGCCGGATCCGCCGCTCATCCCAATGCAGGCGCGTGCGGATTTTGGGGTAGCGCAGGGCGCGGCCAAGCTCGGCGATCAGCGGTTCGGACACCACCAGATCAAACGCCGCCTTCCGCCATGCGGCGAGAATCCGCCCCGGCAGGCTGGCGGGGAGCATGAGGCCGGAGAGAAGGACGTTCGTATCGAGGACGACTTTCACTTTTTGCGCGCGGCTTTCACGGCCAAGGCCACTTCTTTTCCCGCCGCCGCTTCGTCCACGCCCTCATACGCCGCGGCCAATTCCGCCATAAGCCGGTCGAAGGCGCCGCGCATGGCCCGGATCCGGTCGAACAGATCAATATCAATCAGCGCCGCCACGGGTTTGCCGCCCTTGGTCACCAGCACGCTGTCGCGCCGGTACTGCACCTCATTCAGCAGTTCGCCCAGGTTCTGGCGCACGGTCATCGCTGTGGCTTTACGGATCATGGTAATTAGCTCAATTACATTGATTGCTAGAACCAATATAGCAGACCGCATACCCCCCACGCAAGCCCGCGGCGCCCGGTCTGGGCTACAATATCCCCATGCGCGGGCAGATTGTCCATACCGTCACCATCCCCGCCGGCGGCGCGCCGGACGAACGGGGCGCGGTGCCGTTCCGCAGCACCAAAAGCTCGCCGGGCTACGGCGAGTACTACCCCGCCTACGTGTCGCTGGAGCGGCTTGACGGCATCTACGTCCACGGGGTCAACGCCAGCGCGCATGTGAAAAGTTTCCACGGGCGGCACGTGATCGTGGAGGTGGCCGCGCCTTTCGAGGGGGACGCCGCCGCGCCCATCGCCGCGTTCAAGGACGCGCTGCACATGGAGGCGGACCGCGCCGCGCGGCGGTACGGCGACATTTCGCTGCGCGAGGAGTACACCTTCTACTGCGTCAGCGACTATGACGACGGCGACCGGCTGATCACGGAGAACCGGCTGCTGATCGCGCAGTTGCTCAAGGACGAAACCGCGGGGCTGACCGACGACGAGATAGAGACCACGCTGGCCTCCTCGTTACGCTACGACCGGGACGATTTCACGGTCATCGAGTGGGACGGCGCCCTGATCCTGGACAAGAGCGAGGAGTTCGAGGACACGATTACGCTTATCGAACTGGCCAACATACAACTGGTGGCCTACCGGGAACTGGATGCGCGCCTCACCAGCCACATTTCCGGCATCCGGGGCATGGGGGAAATCCGCGCGCCGAACATATTCCGGCTTTCGCGCACGCTGCGGGCGATCATGCGGGCGCGGGCGGAAAGCCTGTACCATCTGGACGCCATCGGCGACGCCCTGAAACTGTATGGGGACTGGTACGATGCGCGGGTGTATTCGTTGGCGGCGCGCAAGCTGTACCTGGACAAGTGGCGCCAGACGGTAGAGGACAAGCTGGCGCTGCTGGAAAAGATATTCGAGATGGTGTCGGCGCTGCAAGGGGAGATGTACAACATCGGGCTTCAGGCCAAAAAGGCCGTATTGATATTGCTGGGGGTGTGCGGATTCACGGGGGTGACGGCGTTTGCGGCCATGGCGATCCTTGGCTCGGCGATTTACCTGGAGCGCAGCCAACAGCGGTTCCGGCAAGAGTCGTGGCTGGAGCAGGAAAAGGCGTTCGCCGCAAGTGAAACGCGCAAAGCCATGGCCAAGGACCTGATCACCAACCACCTGCGGCCCGGAATGGATGAGCAGGAGGTGACGAAGTTGCTGGGCGATCCGGACGCAACGGCGCCCTGCCGCAACGAGGAATTGCGTAAGCCGCCGGAACCCGAACCGCACCATTGTTTTGAGTACTTTATCGGCCGCCGGGCGGAGGATAAAAGCACCCTGGACCTGGCGTTTAGCGGCGAGGGGGGCCTTTTGCGGGCCGCCTTGAGCTGGCGGTGATCTTCTATTAAATTCTGCCTTGCGTATTCCACGGGAATTTGCCATAATTTGCGTTTCACTGGTGGAATATAGCCTTGTCCGGTTCGGGACGGGTATTGTAGGAGTTAAGTGATGTTCGCGGTGGTGGAAACCGGCGGTAAGCAATACCGGGTGCGGCCCGGCGACGTGATTGACATCGAAAAGGTGGACGGCGACGTGGGCGCCACCATCGAGTTGGACCGCGTACTGGCGGTGGGCGGCGACGGCGCCGTGCAGATCGGCGCGCCTTTGGTTGACGGCGCGAAGGTGTCCGCCAAGATCCTAAAGCAGGACCGGGGCGCGAAGATTCTGGTGATGCGGCACATGGCCCGCAAGAACTTCCGCAAAACGCGGGGCCACCGCCAATGGCTGACCACGGTGGAAATTGTCTCCATCGCATAACCTGGAGTGACGGGCAATGGCTCATAAAAAAGGACAAGGCAGCACCAGCAACGGGCGCGACTCCGCGGGGCGCCGTTTGGGCGTGAAGCGTTTTTCGGGCCAGGTGGTGCGCGCGGGCAACATCCTGGTGCGCCAGCGGGGCACGAAATTTTTCCCCGGCGTCAACGTGGGGATGGGCACGGATCATACGCTGTTCGCCAAGGCCGACGGCGTGGTGGCGTTTGCGGAAAAAGGCAAGGGCCGCCGCTATGTGGAGATTCATCCCGTTTCGGCCTGACGCGCGTAGTCGGACACTTGCCGCCGGCGCTTGCTGCCCGGCGGTTTTTTTATGCCTTGGTGAACATGACGCAATTCATTGACCGGGTAGAGATAGACGTCAAGGCCGGCGACGGCGGCGACGGGCGTGTGGGTTTCCGCCGCGAAAAATTCATCCCCAGGGGCGGCCCCGACGGCGGCGACGGCGGCGACGGCGGCTCCGTGATCTTCGAGGCCGACCACAATCTGGGCACGCTGTTGGACTTCCGCTACTACCGCCACCACGAGGCCGAAAGCGGCGAAAATGGCGGCGAGCGGCAGAAGACCGGCAAAAGCGGTGCGGATTTAATACTGAAGACGCCCGTCGGCACGCTGCTTATTGACCGGGAAACCGGCGAGCTTTTGGCCGACCTGGACGAGAATGGCAAGCGCGTGGTGATCGCCAAGGGGGGCAACGGCGGCTGGGGCAACGTGCACTTCAAGTCGTCGGTCAACCAGGCGCCGCGCCGGGCCAACGCGGGGCAACAGGGCGAACGGCGCAACCTGACCCTGGAACTGAAATTGATGGCGGACGTGGGCGTGATCGGCTACCCGAACGCGGGCAAGTCCACCTTCATCGCGCGCGTCTCTTCCGCCCGGCCCAAAATCGCCGACTACCCGTTCACCACGTTGATCCCGAATTTGGGCGTGGCGCAGTGGGACGAGTTCAAGTCGTTCTACGTCGCGGACATCCCCGGACTGATCGAGGGCGCGGCGGAAGGGCGCGGGCTGGGGTTGCAGTTCCTGCGCCATGTGGAGCGCACACGGTTGTTGCTGCACCTGATTGACCCCGCGGCGTACGAGGAGGATCGCTCGCCGTATCACGACTACGCGGCGATCAACCGCGAGTTGGAACGCTACTCGCCGGATCTGGCGAAAAAGCCGCAGATCGTGGCGGTGAATAAGTCCGACCTGCTGTTCGATCCGGCGGTCCGCGAGGCGCTGGCGCGCGAATTCAAGGAACAGGCGGGGGTGGAGATCGTGTTCATAAGCGCGGTGACGGGCGAAGGGATCGAGCCGCTGGTGAAACGGCTGGGCGCCGAAGTGGAGAGGTTGAAGGGTCAAGGTATCAGCTAAAATCAATTAACCGTTTAGCATTCCCACACGTCATTCGCAGATGATATGCTTATATATATCTTATATTAGTGCGCCATGAAATAAATTGAATGGATTAACAGGGCGCGGCGGCAAGTTGTCAAAATAAGCGACCGGCGGACAAGGGAAGCCATCGTGGCGGCGGTCGAGACCTTAACAAACTGGCCGGAAGTGAAAGGTGTGAAGGCGCTGGAGGACAGGAAAGGCTACCGGCTGCGTGTAGGGCGATATCGAATATTCTTCACGGTGGAACCCGTGATCATCGTAATTGCGGAGGTGAAGATCAGAAATGAAAGAACCTATTGAGTATCAGGTAATCAAGGGGACGGATGGAGCGCCGGAATACGCCGTGGTTCTTTACGACGACTTCATGGCCTTGATGGGCGACAAGGCCCGCATCCCCCACGCTGTGGCCCGGCGGACTATTATTGACGGAGTAGGACTTGTGCGCGCGTGGCGCGAGCACAAAGGGCTGACCCAAAAGAATCTGGCTGACAGGGCTGGCATTACACAAGCCGCGCTTTCCCAAATGGAAAAGCCCGGCGCCAAGCCGCACCGGGCGACCATCCGGAAATTGGCCAATGCCTTGGGCGTGGGTGAAGAGCAATTGGTTGACTAACGCAGCCTTGCCGGCAAGCGCCTGTCCATCTCGGCCGGCCCAAGCCAGGGATTCATGGCTTCCTCTACTGCTCGCAACGATTTGCAGAGATTGCCGCCGCTATTGATTTTCGCGTTGCGCCGGATTGACCGTGTCGCGCGCTTCTCCTACAATTCCCTGACGGTCACAACATCGCAGTACACCCGGAGGATACGTCACGCATGACCACCATGGCCAATGAAAGCTACCTGCAGGGCCTATTCGCCGAGCGCATCGGCGGCGCCCGGTTCGGCAAGGACACCACCATCTACAAGTTCGAGAAGATCAAGCGCGCCAAGCGGGCCGCCATGCAGGCCAACCCCGGCGTGGAGTTGATTGACATGGGGGTGGGCGAGCCGGACGAAATGGCCTTCCCCGATGTGGTGAAGACGTTGCAGCAGGAAGCGGCCAACCCGGAGAACCGGGGCTACGCCGACAACGGCATCGCGGAATTCAAACAGGCCGCCGCGCGCTACATGGAGCGGGTGTTCGGCGTGAAGGGCCTCGACCCGGCCACGCAGATCGTCCACGCCATCGGGGCCAAGCCGGCGCTGGCGATGATGCCGCTGGCCTTCATCAATCCCGGTGACCTGATGGCGCAGTCCGTGCCGGGCTACCCGATCATGGCCACGCACACCCGCTACCTTGGCGGGCGGGTATTGAATCTGCCGCTATTGGCGAAGAACGGCTTTCTGCCGGATCTGGACGCGATCAGCGGCGCCGGCCGCGAGGCCATGAAGCTGTTGTACATCAATTATCCCAACAACCCCACCGGCGCGCAGGCCAATGTGAAGTTTTACGAAAAGGTGGTGCGGTTCGCCAGCGACCACCGCGTGGCGGTGGTTCAGGACGCGGCCTATGGGGCCGTGACGTATGGCGCGCCGCCGTTGAGTTTTTTAAGCGTGGACGGCGCCAAGGAAGTGGGGATCGAGATTCACAACCTGTCCAAGTCGTTCAACATGACCGGCTGGCGCATCGGGTTTGTGGCGGGGTCGCCGTTGATCGTCAACGCCTACGCCACGGTGAAAGACAATTACGACTCCGGCCAGTTCATCGCCATCCAGAAGGCGGCCGTCGCCGCGATGGAGCGTCCGGAGATAACGGACAGCATAAAGTCGAAATACGAGCGGCGCTTAAAGCTGCTGGTGGATGCGCTCAAGGGGGCGGGGCTGCAGGTGTCGGTCCCGGCGGGGACATTCTATCTTTATGCGCCCGCGCCCAAGGGGGTGTGGGGCGGCCCTTCGTTCGCCACGGCGGAGGATTTTTCGCAGTGGATGATCCGCGAGAAGCTGATCTCCACCGTGCCGTGGGACGACGCGGGCGCCTTCGTGCGGTTTTCCGTGACGTTCACCGCCAAGGGCGAGGCGGAGGAAAAACGGGTGATGAACGAGATCGCGCGCCGGCTGGCCGGCGTCACCTTCGTGTTTTAGGCGGCGCGCGTGGCGCTGGTGTATCTTTCGCTGGGATCGAACGCGGAGGACGCCATCGGGAAGATACTCGACGCCATTGAGCGGATCATGGCGCTCGGCGGCGTGGCGCCCGCGGGGCTTGGCTCGTTTTACGAAACGGAGCCGCAGGGGGTGAAGGACCAGCCCTGGTTCGTCAACACCGCCATGGCGGCGCGGCTTTCATTGGCGCCCGAAAAGCTGCTGGAGCGGCTCAAGGAGATCGAGCATGACATGGGCCGGGAACCGGGCGAACGATGGGGGCCGCGGGTGATAGACATAGACATCGTGTTCTACGATGATGTGGTGATGGATACGCCGCCGCTTACCATCCCGCATCCGCGCGCCGCCGAACGGCGGTTTGTGCTTCAACCTATCGCCGACATCAATCCGCGCCTGCGCCATCCCGTGTCGGGGAAAACAGTGAGCGAGCTTTTGACCGCGCTGCCGGAGTCCGGCCAGGCGCTACGCCGGCTGGATCCGTAACCCATGGGACGCTATATCGCCATAGACGGCCCCATCGGCGTGGGCAAAAGCAGCTTGGTGCGGATGCTGGGCGAGCGGTTCGGCGTGGAGCCGGTGTACGAGCAGGTGGAGGAGAACACCTTCCTGGGCCAGTTTTACAAGGACCACGCCAGCTATGCGTTCCACACGCAGATGTTTTTTTTGATCTCGCGGTATAAGCAGCTATCCATGCTGTCGCAGGTTGACCTGTTCAACCAGGTAACGCTGTGCGACTACACCATGGAGCGCGACTTGATCTTCGCCGGGCTGAACCTGGATCAGCGCGAATACAACCTGTACCTGGACGTGTACCGGCAGATGGTCAAAAGCGTGCCCACGCCGGATCTGGTGGTGTATCTGCAAGCGGATACGCCCACCTTGTTAAAGCGGGTGCGCCAGCGGGGCCGGACGATTGAAAAGGAGATTTCGGACCAGTACCTGGAGCGGGTCAACCGCGCGTTCAGCGAATATTTTTTCAATTACCGGCGCAGCCCGCTTTTGGTGATTAACACGACGAACATAGACTTCGTGGCGAATAGCGCTGATTTCGAGAACCTGGTGAAGAAGATGAAAAGCGACGTGCAAGGCCACGAATATTTCAATCCGCCAAGGTCGGTGTTTTAGCGGGGGAGCCCCGGTAATCACAACGTCTTGGACTCTTCCAGCGTCAGCCCGGCTTGTTTGAGAATACCGCGGAAGGTTCCGGCGGGAACGTCGCCGGGATGCATGGCGACGTAGGTTTACCTTCCGTCGGAATGGCGGAAAATTACGTGGGAACCTGATTGCCGTTTCCTGATAAAGCCCGCGCGCTCCAGCTTGGCGATGATCTCACGCGCTGAAAATGGCATCGTCAATCTCGATCTTCGAGAAAACGGCCTCCAGCTCAACGGGCGCTGTTTCGCCGTGTTCCCGCTTTTCCTCGATCCAGAGTTTTAGCAAATCAAGGGCGGCGGCCTTGGCGCCATCCAGTCCCGGCCCGTGCGTGGTAAGGTCCAGAGCCGGGATGTGGGCATAGTAATAGCCGGATGGGAGCGAGGGGTCATCAACCCGTTCGTACACGATGGAAAATGTCATGGCGCATCCATAATCCTGGATACGTGAATTATAAAGCTATCTCCCTCGCTCTTCCAGCAAGCGGCGCCGCAAAAGGGATTTAACACCGCGGGGCGGCGGCAATTACGTCTCCATGATTTCCCCGGCGGATGACGCCTCGCCCGCGAGGCGGGCGGCGAGGATCATGGCGTGGGCGCGGTTGGCGCTGACGCCCTGATGATAGCGGGCGAAATGGGTTTCGGTGAACACGGTGAGCGCCTGATCGTAATGGCGCAGGGCTTCCTGGGCCAGTCCGGCGCCATGGGATCCGCCCACCATCGTCGCCAGGGAGGTTAGGGCGGAGGCGAGGTTGTTAAGCGTGGCGGCCCAATCGGGCGCGTAGCCGTTGGGGTCGCGGGCGGACAGCGCGGCGCGGCAGGCGCCCACGGCGGCGGCAAGGTACTGGAGCTTTTCGCGCGGCGCGGCGGCGCGGCGCGCCATTTCCTCGTAGGTGTCGCCCAGGCTGTCGTGGGCCGCGGCCCAGTCGGCGGGCCATTGTTGACGGGTGACGGCGGCGGCGGATTTTTTGAGCGAGCGGACGGACTGCTTGAGCAGGGCCATCGCTTCCGCCGGATCGTCCACCCGCGAGGCCAGTTCGCGGCGGGTGGCGGCCAGGTTGCGGTGGATGACGGCCCACGCCGCCGGTTGGCTCCGCAGGGAAACAAGCGCCAGCGCTTGTTCGTACTGCTCCATCGCTTCGCGCAGCAACGCGGCCCTTGCGGATTCTTCCGCCGCGCCGCCCAATTCCACCAATATGCCCGCCGCGTGATAATGGGCGGCGGCCTGATACCACGGATCGTCGCCGATGGCGGCGGCGAAGTTCGACAGCATCTCGCGCGCCTGACCGAGTTTTTCCTTGGCGCCTTCGCTGTCGCCGCGGGCGCCGATGACACGCAGCGCCAGCGCCGCGTTCCCGAAGGCCAAGGCGGGCAGCGCGCCGCGTTGGGCAAGCGACTCGGTATGGTCCATGACGGCGTTGAACGCGGCGAACGCTTCCTCGTCCTGTCCCGCCATAAGATGCGCCAGACCGCGCCAATAGGCGGCTTCCGGTTCCGCCGCATTGTCCAGGACGCGGAGGGCGTCGTGATAACGCCCCAAATCGTAATACGCCACACCGGCGAGAAACTGCGCCAAGAATCGCGGGGAGGCGCCGGGAGCGAACTTGACGGCAAGCGGTTCGAGTGTCTTGAACGGGTCCACCATGGCGCCGTTGCGGGCCACGCGGGGAGGATGGGCGGCGAATACCACGCCGCCGTCGAGTCCACCCCCGTCCACGATACGTCCCCACAGCATCGCGTGGGCCTTGCCCTTCGCGGCGCGCAGGGCATCGGCTTCGGTAGCCGCGGCGCCGGTGTGAACCAATGTCAAAGGCGCGTCAGGGGCGCCTTGGGACATCGCCTCCCGCAAAGCGCCGTCAGGCGCGCCGATCAGCAGCCGGTCAACGGGCAACAGCTCGCCGCCTGTCAGCCACTCGCGGAATTTCGTCAAAGCGCTTGGCATAGCCCCTCCTCGTTACCCCCGTTACTATACGCGATCTTTAAGAAGAACGGCTCATCTGCTTATCGAGTGGGTGAAAACTGGTGGTGGAAGCGCATCTCGCCCGCTGTTATCAAGGGCGGAACGCTATTTTCTTCGATGAAAAACCTGTCATGATTGTCCGATGGTCAAAGATCGGCGATTGGTGGACGG
>JACQZB010000122.1 GCA_016207925.1 Nitrospinota bacterium | reverse complement strand
TACGCTGGTGGAGCCGGGCGAAGGCGGCGTGGACGCCGGCGGGCTGTCCCGCCGCGACGTGCTGCGCGGGTTCGGGCGCGATCTGGCGCGCGCCGCGTTGTCCAGGCTGGAAACCCTGCGCCGGTTCGAGATACCCAACGGACGCCTGACGGCGGAAATGATCCCTTCGCGCAAACGCAAGCTCAACCGGCTGATCGGCGGGCTGGCGCGCAAGGAGGCGGAGCTTACCGAGGCGGGCAGCCCCTTCCGCATCGTCGAGGTCAGCCAGGCGTGCGAGGTGAAAACCTGCTACGCCTGCGCATCGTACTGCCCCACGCAAGCCTTGCGCCGCGTGGAGGAGCCGCAGAACGTGTGGCTGGAGTTCACCGGCGTCAAATGCCTAAAGTGCGAAGCCTGCGCGGACCTTTGCCCGCGCGGCGCCATATCCTACCGCGAACGGTTTCCAGTCGCCGCGCTGGCCGCGGAGCCTGTGCTGTTCAATCCCGCGGAAAAGAAGCAATGCGTAAAATGCGAGCGGCCTTTCACCCCCAAGGATTCCGAATTGGTGTGCCCCGCTTGTAATAAGTTCGGCAATTTCGTTAAATATCTGATCTCGGATAAAACCTGACTCATGAGGAGGGAAAAGTGATCAAGCGGTATCTGTTTGTGTTGGGGCTTTCCATATTCACGCTGGTCGCGTTCGCGACGGTGGCGGCCGCAAAGAAGCCGCAGTTTCTGGGCGTCATGGGATGCAAGTGCCACAAGGACGAACTGGACGAGTGGACCAAGTCGCCCCACGGCAACGCCTACAAAGTGCTGCTCGAAAAGGAGCGCTCCAAGGCGCAGCACAAGGCGATGCGCGCGGCGGGCCTTGATTTCAAGAAAGACTACAACAAGGATGAAAAATGCCTGCCCTGCCATACGGTCGGATTCGGGGAGCCGGGCGGCTATCAGGACGAGAAGAGCGCGGAAGACCTGCGCAACGTCGGCTGCGAGATGTGCCACGGCGCGGGCAGTGAGTACGCCATCCTGCACAAGGAGAAAGGTGAAACCTTCAAGAAAGCCGAAGCGGCGGCGCTGGGTGAGATTTATCCGCCCAAGGAGGACGTGTGCCGCAAGTGCCACGACCACAAGGATTCACCGTTCAATTCGAAGACGGACAAGAAGTACATGTTCAACTTCGAGGAGATGATCAAGCTCAACAAGGCGTGGCACAAGAAATTCGACCTTAAGTTCAAGCACGAGTAAGAAGGAAAAAGGCGGGGAGGCCGCGCGGCTTCCCCGCCATGGAAAGGCGCTATCCTCAACCTAACTGTGTTTAGGCGAGAAATCCCTCCTCACATTCTCCCGGGGATAGCGCCTTTCCATTAACGCTCCTTCAACCCGGCGCCGGGCCGCGGGGGTATTGTCCCTAAAACCGCCCTCCCAAATCAAGAAGGATTCGTTGGTTTTTACCCAGCCAGTCCGGCCATGCTACCATAAAACCATGCTGTAATTGTGGAGTGTTACCCATGTGGATCGTTAACGCCGTCGCGGCGCTGGCCGCGGGATGCGCCTTTATCACCCAGCCGGCGGGTGAATTCCGGTTTTTCCCGGACAATCTGACGGCGGCGGAAATCAGCTTGGCGGGCGCCCTCACGGGCGGTCCGGGGGACGCCGAAGACGGGCTGACACGTTTGTTTGACCTTGTCAGGGTCAGGGTAGCCAAGCCCGGACCCGGCGGCGCGTGGGAGGATCCGGCGCCGTTGGTAAACGCCAGTGTCGCGCGGATGATGATTCCCGGCGCGGCGAAAGTGTATATGGAAAGCCGGAGCAAACCGGATGGGGCGAACACGAAACTGTACTTTATCACCGGCGGCGCGCAAACCCCAACCGACGGCTATCTGTTCTGGAGCGGCGGGGCCTGGAACCTGATCGTGGCGCGTGTACACGGCGCGGGCCGCGCGCCGGACGGCTCAACCGCCGCGGGAGCCGCGTGGGAGATAATCCCGCGCGCGCCCGCGCTGTTGCGAAAGGACGCCCCCGGCTACGTCTGGATTACGTACCGGCCCTGATCAACTCTGGCTGGCGGGTTTCGGCTCCAGCCGTAGCGTCCCGTGATAAATGGGGAGCGTGAACTTGAGCAGCAGCGTATAGATCAGCGCGCCCGTAGCCCAAATCCCCATGGCCACGCCCACCTCGACCATGGAGGGCATGTATTCGTATATTTCGCCCAACGTGTCGGGGATAAAGCCGGGAATGACCAGCCCCACGCCCTTTTCGATATACACGCCCAGGAACACCAGCGCGCACCCGATGCTAAGCGTGGTGAAGTTTTCGCGCAGGCTGGGGATCACGAAAATGATGAGCGCGGAGACGTTGAAGATGAACGACAGCCACATCAGGAACACCAGGTTGTTGTGCCCGTGCAGGCCAAAGTACAGGTACTGCAGCGGGGCCAGGTGGATGCTGCCGGAATAGAACTCCTTGTACACCTCGCAGCCCAGAAGAAAGATGTTGATCGCCATGGTGTAGGCGATCAATTCGGCCACCTTGAAAATCGCCTTGTCGTCAATGGTGACGCCCGACACACGCCGCACCGCCTGGAACACCAGAATCATAAGGGCCGGGCCGGAACAAAACGCGCTGGCCAAAAAGCGGGGCGCCAGGATGCTGGCGTTCCAGTAGGGGCGCGCCACCAAGCCGTTATACAGAAACGCCGTCACCGTATGGATGCTCACCGCCCAGGGGATCGAGAGGATGATAAGCGGCATGATGCTTTTATAGTCCTTCCCCTCGTAAATTTTGTAGAGGACGTAGAAGAAGATCGTGGCGTTGATGATAAGGTAGCCGTTGAGCACCAGCACGTCCCAGGTCAAAAGCGAACTGGGCCAGTTAGGCCGGCCTGGCCCCGGAATCATGTGCCAGACGCGCTCCGGATGGCCTAAATCCGCGGTGACGAACATGATGCACATGCAGATGGCGGCGATGGCCATCATCTCGCCGAGGAAAACGATTTCCTTGATCGGCTTGAAGTGGTACAGGTACGCCGGCATCACCAGCAGCACCGCCGCCGCCGCCACGCCCACCAGGAAGGTGAAGTTGGAGATGTAGAAGCCCCACGAAACCTGGTCGCGGATATGGGTGACGATGAACCCATGCCGCGCCTGAAAACTGTAGGAAACCACGCCGATCAGGATCACCGTGGCCAGAAACGCCAGCCACCCATAGTACAGCTTGCTGCCCTTGGTGACGCTGGTAAGCGCGATGCCGAAATGCCTTATTTTGTTCCTCACGCCCGACGCTCCCTTGGTATCAGATCGAGAAAAAGTAAAAGAACTTGGGCTGCGTGTTCATATCCTCCTTGAGGCGGAACACGCGCTCATGCTCGATGATGTAGCGCACCTCGCTGTCCTTGTCGAGCAGGTTGCCGAACTTGCGCGCGCCCACGGGGCATATCTCCACGCACGCGGGATACTTTCCCTCGCGGGTGCGCTGCACACAGAAGGTGCACTTCTCCACCACGCCGCGGTACCGGGGCCGGTTGCCCAGATAGTGCGTGTTGGGATTCGCCTCATCCTTGGGCAGCCCCGGCTCGGCCAGGTTGAACCGGCGCGCGCCGTAGGGGCAGGCGGCCATGCAGTACCGGCAGCCGATGCACCAGTTGTAATCCACCACGATCATGCCGTCTGGCTCCGTCCAGGTGGCCTGCACGGGGCACACTTTGGTGCAAGGAGGATTTTTGCACTGCTGGCACTGCACCGGCATGTAGAAGTAGCCTTCCTCGGGCACCTTGTCGGGGGAGTAGTACTTCTCCGACTCCTCCAGGTCCATCCACTTTTCGCCCTTTTTGAAGCGCAGCACGGTGATCCAGTGAATCTGCGGGTCGCGCGACTGGTTGTTCTCACGCACGCAGGCGTACACGCAACGGCGGCATCCGATGCAGCGCGAAAGGTCCAGGGCATAGCCGAACAGCACGTTCTCCATCGGCTCGGTGGCTTTGACGGTGAACTGCTTGCCGTATTTGGAGGAGTACTTGTCCTCAAGGCGTTTGATGACGGAGCGGACTTCATCCTTGCTCATTTCCTTGAAATGGCTCTGGAAAAACTCCGCAAAATCAATTTCGCCGTTGCCGCCGCATCCCGCGGCGGCGGTGGCGGCGCCCGCGGCGGCCGCGGCCTTCAAAAAACCGCGGCGGCTGACTTTTTTCTGGCCGTTATCGTGTCCGTTCATGTCGTTAGTTCCCCTTGCTCGCTAACCGGGCGGGCCGGATGGGCGCCGGTTTGGGTTTGATCTGACGGATTTTGGGGTTGTGCGGGTTATGGCACTTGATGCATACCCAGTACTCCTTGTCCCCGTTCCAGGAGCCGGTGCGTTTGCCGTGGATGCCGGCTTTCCAGTCACGGTAAATGGTGCCGTGGCACTGGCCGCAGTAGTCGAACGCCTTGGCGAAAAGCTCCTCCCCATGAAGTGTCAGCAGGGAAGGCTTGGTCAGGCGGAAATCGGTGGTTTTGGCGCTCTTGGCCTCGGCGATGGTGCTGGCTTTATCGTTGCCGCCGTGGCATTTAATACAGGTGACCTTGTTTTTGCTGTGCTTGCTTTGATCCCAGCGCAGCACCAGTTTTTCGTACTGCTCCTTGGAGTAGTGGCACCGCGCGCAAGCGTTGGGGCTTTCGTACAACCGCATGATGATGCCGAAATCATCAACAATTTCCCCGGCCGGGTTGCGGTAATATCCTGGTTTTTCGGGGATTGGAACGAGTTCTTCTTCAACGTCGTCCATGGCCTCTTCGTCGGCGGCTTCCTGGGCGTCCTGCAGTTCAATAAATGTGGCAGGCTCGTTTTCAAATTTGGCGGGGTTCTCCTCTTCGGCTTGCGGGGGATTGGTTTCTTCCCCAGTAGCAAGCGCGGAGAACGCGAAAAAAGAGAAAGTTGCGGTCAGAAAAAGGCCTGATAACAATCCAAGACGGAAAATACGCATGAATTTTCCCTTACCCTAGATGTACCTAAAGTTTCTCCCCATTCCCGTAGGGCAAATTATACGCAAATTAGGCGCCGCAAAACAAGCGGTAATAGCAAAACTGGAAAATTCATTATAGCCGCATTTGGTGCGGTCAAAACTCATTTTCCTTAAAAATTGAATCATTTAGACAACAATATTGGGGTTCGTTTTTGGAACCATCATGATCCATATTAATGCAAAATTAATGATTTTGGAGTAAGTATAAATTAGAGTTAGAGGGCAAAGCGCCTGTTAATCAACCATCAAACCCGAACCGCGGTGCTTAAAATAGCTGGCGCCGATATTGCTTTTCACTTCACACTTGAAACCCCATGTGTTGGGGGGTATATTTGTCAGACCCTGGAGGGGGGGGCTGGCGGAAATATTTGGGTTATTGGCTTTCTTTAGGTGGGAAGCCTTCGTGTTAACGTATTTCAGCCCTAAATAACGAGGAGAGCAAAGATGAGGAGCATGACGAAACTGGCGGTATTCACCGCCGCGGCCCTTGCCACCGCCATGATGATAAGCGGCGTGGCGTGGGCGGCTCCGGAGTTCACCTATCACGGTCAATTCCGGATCAATTACTACATGGATTCCCGCAGTGACACCAGCACGTTTGGCGACGACAACGTGGCGGCCCACCGCCTGCGCTGGCGCCCGACCTTCGACGTGAAGGTGAGCGACACGGTGGCCATGCACACGCAATTCAACATCGGCCATATCCGCGATGGTTTCGGCAACCACCAGACGAATCAAAATGGTGATCCGGCCTTCGGTCTGCGCCATGCGTTGATCCAGGCCCAGCTCGCCGATGGCGTGACGGGCGTGGCGGGTATCGTGCCGGTCTCCGACAAGTTCGGCGACACCCTTTTCTCCGGCGACTGGGACTTCAACCCGATCACCTTGGCGTTCATCATCGCCCCGTCCGACGGGGTGAGCGTGCGCCTGGGCGCGGCGAAGCTCCTGGAAGGCTCCGAGATGAAGTCCGGTGACGAAGACGACGTGGACGCCTATGTGGGCGACGTTGACTTCGGCCCCTTCGGCGCTTCGGTGTACTACATCGTGGGCGCCAAGGGCGCGGCCACCGGTGAGTTCACCCACACCTCCTATGGTGTGCGCTATGCCGACAAGCTGGGCGACATCGCCCTGAACGCTTTCGTGTTGGGCGCCACGCTCGACAGCAAGGCGGGCGATTACAAGTCCAGCGGTTTCGCGGGCAAGGCTGAAGCGAAGATCCCCGTGGGCGACATGAATGTTGGCGTGATGGTGGTTTACGCTTCGGGCGACAAGAAGTTCGGCGAAGCGAAATCTTCCGCCAGCGCGTTCATCACCCCGATGTCCCTCATTGGCCACCACGGCTATTGGGGCTACACCGGCAAGCTGAACATCCAGGGCCCGACCGACACGGGTATTGACGATCCGGTCAATATTGACGGCGGTTCCTACAGCAACGCCAACCTGGGCCGTGGTCTTACCACGGTGCAGGCGAACATCAGCGCCCCGCTTTCCGACAAGTTGGGCCTGTACGCGGCCGTGGGCTGGTTCCAGAGCAACGACGCTCCGTCGGGCAGCTCCAAGGACATCGGCACGGACGTGTATGTGCAGGGCAAGTACAATCTGGGCGAGAGCCTGAACCTGGAGTTCGGCGTGGACTACGCCGCGCTGGGCGCCGGCTCGCACATGACGGTGGCCGCGGACAAGACCCGCAGCATCACCACTGTCTTCTCCCGCTTGCAGTTGGAGTACTAGGCCTTAGTTAAGGCATTCCCACCTACCCGGACGGGGGCCGCGCCGAGGAGCGCGGCCCCCGGATGGGATTAACGGACGACGATAGCGAGGATATTGAGAAAATGGTTACCCGGCGGATGTTCACGCGGATGCTGGCGGCGGTGGGAGCCGCGCTGGCTGCGGCGGTTTCCCTGGGAGGCAAGCTCCCGGCGCATGACAAGCGTGACCAGGCGGCGGGCGGCCAAGGAACCGGCAAGAGGGCGCAAGCCGTCGCGGAGTCATTGGGTAATTCGGACGAACGGATCAGTTTCTACTGATAACGGCGACAACGCAGTACCAAGTTTAGTGGAGTAGCGCGGCATGGCCCTTAGCAGACGGCGGTTTCTTACCCTGATGGGCGCGGCGGCTCCCGCGCTGGCGGGCGCGGCGGCGCTGGCGGGCGCGGAGCAAAAGGCTCCGGAAGGTGAAGCGGCCGCTCCAGCCTTTCTGGATTACCCGTACACCGAAAAGCTGATCCAGCGCCAGGAAGATGATCCGGGCCTGCCGGACGCGGTGGTCAATACGGGTTGCAGCTTCTGCCCCTCCAACTGCCGCCATTCGGTGCATCTTAAGAAGGGGCGGGTGTTCAACGTCTATGGCGAACCGGCGGACCCGGTGCAGCGCGGGAAACTATGCGCCAAGGGCCAGGCCATACCGCAGCTTTTATACAATAAATACCGCATCACCAAACCCATGAAACGGGTGGGTCCGAAACCTTCGGACCAGTTTGAGCCGATCTCGTGGGCGCAGGCGTACCAGGAGATCGCCGCGAAACTACTTGAAATCCGCGATAACGGCGGCGGCGCCAAGATGGTGGCGGCCAAGGCCAGCGGGAGGCAGACGCGCGAGTCGGGCGCGATGCAGTGGCGGTTCATGGAGTTGCTCGGCAGCCCCAACACCACGCACGAGGGCTACATCTGCAACGACGCGGGCGGCATCGCCCTTAAAATGACCTTCGGGCACGGCGGCCAGACCAACGGTTACGGCCCCGACCCCATCAGCGGCACCAACGACCTGGGCGACAGCAAATTCATCCTGTGGTTCGGCACGAACGACGCCGAGAACCATCCTGTCGTACACGGCTATTTAAAGCTGGCCAAGGAAAAAACCGGCGCCGAATGGGTGGTGGTTGATCCGCGCATGACGCCCACGGGCATGGGGGCCAACCTGT
The DNA here is from genome assembly GCA_016207925.1 of Nitrospinota bacterium. Lineage (GTDB taxonomy): Bacteria > Nitrospinota_A > UBA7883 > UBA7883 > UBA7883 > JACQZB01. The sequence goes on along the minus strand of JACQZB010000122.1, from coordinate 2,229 downwards.
GGATCCCCATCAAGCCGGGCACGGACATGGCCCTGGCCTACGGCATGTTGTCGCACATCATTGACAACGGGCTGTACGACGCGGGGTTCGTGTCGCAGTGGGTGACGGGTTTTGACGAACTGCGCCGCCACATCAGCGCCAAGGGCTACACCCCCAAGTGGGCCGAAACGGTCACCGGCATCCCCGCCGACGTGATCCGGCGCGTAGCCACCAAGTACGCCACCACAAAGCCCGCCGCGATCATGACCAACGCGGGCATCGCCCACCAGGTCAACGCCGTGGCCACATTCCGGGTGTTGACCTTCCTGGCGGCGATCACCGGCAACATCGGCAAGCCGGGCGCGGGGGCGAACTTCATGCACAACTCGCCCATCGGCGTCTCCCTGCCGCCGATCAAGAACAAGCAGCCGATCACCGAGGCGGGCCTGCCGCCCCAGCCGGACTACTTCACGGAGGCGATCCTCACCGGCAAGCCGTATGGGCTCAAGGCGGTGATTTACGCGGGCAACATGATGACGCAGAACGCCAACTCCAAGCGGGTTGGCGAGGCGCTTTCCAAGCTTGAGCTGTTCGTGTCGCTTAACCTGTTCCCGCAGGAGGACACGTTCTACGCCGACTATATCCTGCCCACCACCACCTTCTACGAAGTGGATCATGTGGGTGTGCGGCGGCTTGACCGCGGCATCCGCTGGCGCAACAAGGTGGTGGATCCGGTGGGTGAAAGCAAGGTGGATTCCTTGATCTGGATCGAGTTGGCGCAGGAAATGGCCAAGCAGGACAAGAAGAATCCGCCGGAGTACTGGAAGGACAACCTCAAGCTGGAGTGGGCCAACACCCGCGACCTGTGGAACAAGGTGTCCCCGGCGAACAACAAGACGGCCGCGGGCATGACCGCCGACCGGATGGACAAACTGGCCTCGCCGCTACGCTGGCCCTGCCCCTCGGCGGATCATCCCGGCACCAGCGTGATGTACCTGGATCACCCCAAATGGCGGGACATATTCGGCGGCAAGCGGTTTTTGACCCCGTCGGGCAAGGTGGAGATTTACACCGGCGAGTTGCAGGCAAAGTTGGCGCCTACGGGCCATTCGGCGCTGCCGGTGTTCTACACATCGCCGGAGAACCTGGAGGGCCTGCCGACGGTCAAGTACCTCGACGAGTTCGTGAAAAGCCCCACGGTGTCCAACACCGAGGGCGGCAACCTGGTGCACAAGATAGAGATCGTGGAAAAACCCGAGCAGGACATGCGGGAGAAGTACCCGTTCCAGTTAACGACGGGCCGGCCCAACGCGCTGCACTTCCACTCCATCACGCATTGGGCGTGGGGGCTGGTGCAGGCGGCGGGCGACCGGTATGTGCAGATTCATCCCCTGCTGGCGCAGCAGATCGGCGTGCAGACGGGCGACATCGTGAAGGTGGACACGGCGCGCGGCTCGATAGACGGCCCGGCGCTGGTGTGGGACGGCATCGAGCCGAACACGGTGTTCATTCCGCAGTCGTTCGGTCCCAAGCAGGTTCTTCGCAAGGAGCTTGACCGCAAGGCGTGGGAGCCGGTGAACAACCTTACCGGCGGGTTCTACGACACGCTTTCGGGCCAGGTGGCGTACAAGGCGCAGGCCTGTTCGGTCTCCTCCCAGCCGGGGCGCAAGATATACCCCATCGGCCACCCGCTCGAGGAATTGCAGGCTGGCGAGGGGAAGAAGGGGTAAACCATGGCGGACAACCAGTTGGCGTTTTTGGTTGACACCGAGCGGTGCATTTTCTGCCGCAGTTGCGTGATCGCCTGCAAGCTGGAAAATCACGTGCCGCCGCAGTGGCAGCGCAACGAAGTGGTGCTCATCGGGCCGGACCAGACGAAGGATCCGGCCATGTTCCCGGTGTACATGAACTGCCAGCATTGCGAGATGCCCGCGTGCATCGCCGCCTGCCCGGTGGAGGGCAAGGCCATCGAAAAGCGCGAAAGCGACGGGCGGGTGCTGATCAAGCCGGACAAGTGCGACGGCGACCGGTTCTGCGAGTATGCGTGCCCCTACGGGGCGATCCGCATCACCAACGTTAAGAACCAGTATGGTTTTTACGTGGTGGACAAGTGCACCTTCTGCGTCCACAAGGCGGACGGGCCCGCGGACGCGCCGGGCGGCAACAAGCCGGCGTGCAGGACCAAGTGCCCCACCGGGGCGCTTGATTTTGGCCCGCGGGAGGAGCTGCTGGCGCGGGTGGAGAAAGAAG
>JACQZB010000121.1 GCA_016207925.1 Nitrospinota bacterium | reverse complement strand
TCGGCTTCACGCGCGACACGGTGGAGGAGATGTTCAAGCTGGGGGTGGACGCGCTGACCACCGGCAACCACGTGTGGGACAAAAAGGAGGCGCTGGACCTTTTGCCGCGCGAGCCGCGCCTGTTGCGCCCGGCAAACTTCCCGGAAGCCGCGCCGGGCAAGGGCGCGGGGGTGTTCACCTCGCGCGGGGGCGTCAAGGTGGGCGTGCTGAACCTGCAAGGCCGGGTGTTCATGGAGGCCCTCGATTGCCCCTTCCGCCGCGCGGAGGCGGAGCTTGCGGCGCTCTCGCGCGAGACCAAGATCATCATCGTGGACATGCACGCGGAAGCCACGTCGGAAAAAATCGCCATGGCGAATTTTCTGGACGGGCGCGTCTCCGCCGTGGTGGGGACGCATACCCACGTGCAGACCGCCGACGCCCGCGTGTTCCCCCGCGGCACGGCCTACATCACGGACTTGGGGATGACCGGCCCGTCGCACTCGATCATCGGCATCCAGCCGGAGATCATTATGAAACGGTTCCCGATGAAAATACCGGAACGGTTCCAGGAGGCCCACGGGCCGGGCCAGTTCAACGGCGCCCTGATCGAAATAGACGACGCCACGGGCTTGTCCCGCTCTATCAAGCCGATCCAGGCGAGCTACGAGTTCAGTTGACACCGCGCTTTCTGAAGAAGCTCTTTTTCTAGTGTCATTGCGAGGAGCTTTAACGACGAAGCAATCTCAATATTCGCGCGAGATCGCTTCGCGGAGTTTATCCTGAGCGCTAGCGAATGACCTGCAATGACGGCTAGAATAGTTTCCTGGCGACAAGTAAGTCGGGAGGCTTGCATCCTTTGAAAGCCGTGGCGCGACGTTGGCGTTATCTATTCACGCTTGCGCTGGCTGCGCTGTTCTGCGCGCCGCCCGCGTGGGCCGATGACGCCGGTCTGCTGGGTATCGAGCGGCGGCGCGAGCAGTTCCCCACGGAGTTCGGCTACTTCATCTATCCCATTTCCGGCTCGGTGCCGGGCATCGGCACGGCCTACGGGGCCGGCGCCACGGTGACCAACATCGCCGGGAGCGACACGGACTTTACCGGCTTTTACGTCCGGGGCGATTTCGAGGCCACCGGCGCGGCGCTGCTCAACTACCATCTCCTCCAGGAGCGCGTCATCTTCGATCTGGCCTACTACGACGCTAAAGTGGCGCCCCAGCAATATTCGCGCGGCATCCATTCCAGCCCGGACGACTACATTCTGCCTGATGTCAGCGATCAGCTTGTGGTGGCGCAACTTACCGGGACGTTTTATGAGCGGATGATCGAGGTGTACCTGCGGTATGGGACGGGTGCGTTCCAGCTTAACAACGTGAAGGATAAAAACGGCGTCCCCTTCGAGAACGTGGACACGGGTAAAAAGGATTTTCAGGCGGTCAACCTTGGTTTCGCGCTGGACATCACCGACGACCGGCAGGATCCCCGCAGGGGCGTGAGGTACGAGGCGAAAATGACCCGCGGCTTTAGCGCGCGCGAGGACGCCAGCACGTATGACGTGATGGACTACAATCTCACCGGGTACTACCCCGTGGGGCAGGCCAGCGCGCTGGTGGTCAACGGATTCTTCTCCACGGCGGTGATGCGCAACCGCGCCACCGTTGACCGCGCGGAACTGGAGGCCAAGGCGGGTTTGCAATGCGAGGGCATACCCGATCCCGCCGCGCGGGAGCAATGCCTGGCCACCGAACGGCGGTTCATAGACGAAAAAATCGCCGAAAACACTTACGGGCGCGCCACGGCGCTGGGCGGCACGCAGCGGCTACGTTCGTTCCCCAACGGGCGCTACTACGCGGGTAAATCATTCTCCACGGGCGCGGAGTACCGCTGGAACATCACCGAGGAACAAACGCTGATGGACTGGATCTTTTTCCGCGGGCTGCGGACGAACATTCAACTCGCCTTCTTCGCGGAGACCGGCTCGGTGGCCGATGACGTGGGGGATTTGACCAAAACCCTGCGGTCATCCTATGGAGCGGGGTTGCGGGTGCTGTTCTCCGGCGTCACCATCCGGCTGGACTGGGCCACGGGGGATGAAGGGGATGAAGTCCAGTTGTTCCTGGATTACCCGTGGAGCATGTTCAGCATAGACAATCCGCTATAGATTGGCGCCTGTCCAAAAACACCAATGGGCCGGAAAAACTTCCGGCCCATTGACGCGCGGCGTTTAGGATGCGTGGTTACTGCGTGACCACCAGGATAAGCGCCATAACGCTCATCAAAAACGCCGCATAGGCCGCCAACCCGAATACGAATACCAGAACCGGCGCGCTTTCAACAAGATGCGCCCTATCCGCTCCCTTGATCACTTCCATTTTCCAACCCTCCTGAATAGCTGCGGAAGTATGTTCTCCCCTATTTAGATACCTTGTTTCCCGGCGAGGTTCAGGAATATCCGGATAATTTCCGGAACGTAGCCGGGTACGCTTCGTTTAAGGTTATCGGGCGGCGCTGCTGGCGCGGCGATGATTTTTGGTAGTGCGTCAGTTTGAATTATTTTTGGAAAAGTGTGCGGCAAGGTCCTTCGGCTTTGCCTCAGGACTTCAACAATAAGTGTGAGATGCCTTTACCGGCGACCTGAGCGGAGCGAAGGGCCTTGCGGTTCAAATATCAAATTGAGACACTACTTGATTTTTTTATGGCTTGCGCGGGGGCGGGGGTTTCATTATAGTTACATACTTTATCTCCGGCCTGCGGCCGCTAATTCGACTCTAAGGAGCGCGCTCCATGCAGGACAAGTTTTCCAGCGTCCGGCTGGCCCTCACCTTCGACGATGTTTTGCTGCTCCCCAACTATTCCGAAACGCTGCCCGCGCAGGTGAAAACCGGCGCGCGGCTAACGCGTGGGATCCGGTTGAATATCCCGCTGGTCTCCGCGCCCATGGACACGGTGACGGAGGCGCGGCTGGCCATCGCGCTGGCGCTGGAGGGGGGCATCGGCATCATCCACAAGAACCTTGCGCTGGACCGCCAGCGCAAGGAGGTGGACAAGGTCAAGCGCCATGTCACCGGGATGATCCACGACCCCATTACCTTAAGCCCCGGCCAGAAGCTGGGGGACGCCTTGCGCCTGGTGGAAAAGTACGGGTTCGCCGGGTTCCCGGTGGTGGAGGGCGGCAAACTGGTGGGGCTGGTAACCAACCGCGATATGCGGTTTTACACCGACCCGGAAAAATCCGTGGCCTCGCTGATGACGCCGCGCGACCGGCTGGTGACGGCATCGCCGGGCATCAGCATGGACGAGGCCAAGCGCGTGATGTTCGAGCGCAAGGTTGAAAAGCTTTTGTTCGTGGACGGCGCGGGCTGCCTGAAGGGGATGATGACCTTCAAGGACGTGGAAAAAAGCCAAAGCCACCCGGACGCCTGCAAGGACGACAAGGGCCGGCTGCGCGTGGGCGGCGCGGTGGGCGCCGGGCCGGACCGTCTGGAACGGGCGCAGGAACTGCTCAAATTCGGCTGCGACGTTCTGGTGGTGGACACCGCCCACGGCCACAGCAAGGCGGTGCTGGACACGGTGCGCGAGCTTCGCAAGCTCGGCGGCGAGACGCAGATCATCGCGGGCAACGTGGCCACCGCGGAGGCCACGGCGGATTTGATCAAGGCGGGCGTGGACGCGGTGAAGGTGGGCATCGGCCCCGGCTCGATCTGCACCACGCGCATTGTCGCCGGGGTGGGCGTGCCGCAGATCACGGCGGTCCACGATTGCGCGCGGGAAGCGGCGGCGGCGGGAGTGCCGGTGATCGCCGACGGGGGCATCAAGCATTCCGGCGACATCGTAAAGGCGCTGGCGGCGGGCGCGGACGCGGTGATGATCGGCTCCTTGTTCGCGGGCGTGGACGAGGCGCCGGGCGAAAAAATCCTGTTCCAGGGGCGCGTTTATAAGGAGTACCGGGGCATGGGATCCATCGGCGCCATGCTGGAAGGCAGCGCCGACCGCTATTTCCAGGACCAGAACGGCGGCAAGTCCACGGCGGGCGGCGTCAAGCTGGTGCCGGAGGGGGTGGAGGGGCGCGTCCCCTACAAGGGCGAGTTGGCTTTTGTGGTGCGCCAGCTTACCGGCGGGTTGCGCTCCGGCATGGGCTACTGCGGCGCGGAGGACATCGCGGCGCTGCAGACGAAGGGGCGCTTCGTGCGAATCTCCGCGGCCGGGCTGAAAGAAAGCCACGTGCATGACATCCAGGTGACCAAGGAAGCGCCGAACTACTCGGTGGAGCGATGACTGGCGGGCGGTGATATAGTAAGCAAGGATCATGAATGAAGGGGTCTTATTTCAGGGGTGGCGATGAAAAGTGTTATACGTAAAGGATCAAAACTTTCCAAGGAATTAAGTTACCGGGTTATTTTCAAGCCGGAGCCTGAAGGAGGTTTTACGGTCACGGTTCCCGCCTTGCCCGGCTGCGTAACTTATGGCGCAACACTTGAAGAGGCGGGAGCGATGGCGCGTGACGCTGTTGAGGCGTACCTGCATAGCTTAAAGAAACATGGGGAGCCCATAGCGGACGACAGCGCCACGCTTGAGAGCCAATTAATCGTTCATCATGTCTAAAATTCCTGCCCTCACCGCGAGGGACGTAATCAGGATATTGGAGAGGAACGGGTTCAAGCTGGATCATAGCTCAGGCAGCCATCGGGTTTATTACAACAGCCAGACGCGGCGGCGCGCTGTACTCCCTTTTCACCGAAAAGATGTTCCGGTTGGTACCCTAACCGCGATTTTGAAAGGCGCCGGATTACCACGGGAAGAATGGAGAAAAACCTGATGGTAACCGGCGTGTACCGGCCTTTGGCGTGAATACCATGACCCAACACGAAAAAGTCCTGATCCTTGATTTCGGTTCGCAGTACACGCAGCTTATCGCGCGGCGGGTACGCGAGCTTAAGGTGTATTGTGAGATACACCCCTACAACATCGGGCTGGACAAAATCCGCGCCTACGCCCCCAAGGCCATCATCCTTTCCGGCGGTCCGGCCAACCTCTCCGGCGCCGACGCGCCGGTGATTGACCGCGCGGCGCTGGACATCGGCGTCCCCGTGCTGGGCATCTGCTACGGGATGCAGTTGATGTGCCACCTGTTGGGCGGTGAAATTGGCAAGGCCACGCGGCGCGAGTATGGCTACGCGCGGATGAACATAGACGACACATCGGGACTGTTCCGCGGCATGGCGAACGAACAGGACGTGTGGATGAGCCACGGCGACCGGATCGAGCGTCCGCCGCTGGATTTCATCAGTGTGGCGCATACGGAAGGCTCCACCACCGCCGCCATGCGTCACCGGACGCGCCCGTTGTTCGGCATCCAGTTCCATCCGGAGGTGGCGCACACGCCCAACGGTGTGGCGATGCTGGAAAATTTCCTGTTCACCATCGCGGGGTTAACCGGCGACTGGACCATGCGCTCGTTCATAGACGACACGGTCAACAGCGTCCGCAAGCGGGTGGGCAAGGACAAGGTGATCCTGGCGCTTTCCGGCGGGGTGGACTCCTCCGTGGTGGCGCTGTTGCTGCACAAGGCCATCGGGGACCAGTTGACCTGCATCTTCGTGGACAACGGCCTGTTGCGCAAGAACGAGGCCGCGGGCGTCATGGCGATGTACGCGGAGCATTTCCACCTTAACGTGCGGATGGTGGACGCTTCCGCCCTGTTCCTGGGCCGGCTTGCCGGCGTCACCGACCCGCAGCAAAAGCGCAAGATCATCGGCCCTTCGTTCGTGGACGTGTTCGTGGAGGAGGCCCACAAGATACCCGGCGTGAAATTCCTGGCGCAAGGCACGTTGTACCCGGACGTGATCGAGTCGGTGAGTTTTAAAGGCCCGTCGGCGGTCATCAAGACGCATCACAACCTTGAACTGGGCGACCGGCTGCATCTGGGCTTGATCGAGCCGTTGCGGGAGCTTTTCAAGGACGAGGCGCGGCTGGTGGGCGAGGAGCTTGGCCTGCCGCGCCAGGTGGTGTGGCGTCACCCGTTTCCCGGCCCCGGCCTTGCGATCCGCGTGTTGGGCGAGGTTAACGAGGCGCGCCTTGCGGTGTTGCGCGAGGCGGACGCGATATTGATCGAGGAGTTGATAAAGGCCGATTGGTACGACCGGGTATGGCAGGCGTTCTGCGTGCTGCTGCCGGTGAAAAGCGTGGGCGTGATGGGTGATGAGCGCACCTACGAAAATGTAGTCGCCATCCGCGCGGTGACCAGCCGCGACGCCATGACCGCCGACTGGGCGGAGCTGCCGCGCGAGTTGCTCTCCCGCGTGGCCAACCGGATAGTGGGCGAAGTGCGCGGGATCAACCGCGTGACGCTGGACATCACCTCCAAGCCGCCCGGGACGATTGAGTGGGAGTAGGGCGCGTTGCGCAGGGGCGGCTCCCCTAGGCCGCGCATCAAAAAACTGTTGCCTTTTGACCTGTGTTTGGGTATCACTATCCACACCTTTTAATACGGACATAGTTGATTACCATGACGCATCCTAAATACGGCGACCGCTACACCTGTTTCCAGTGTGGCGTGAAGTTCTATACCATGAACAAACCCAAGGCCGATTGCCCCAAGTGCGGCGCCGACCAGAAAAAGGCGCCCAAAAAGCCCGCCGCGCCCCGGCCGCCGCGCGCGCCGTTGCCCGTCGCCGACGAGTTCGAGGCGGAAGAGGAACCGCATATTGACGAAGAAGAGGTGGTGGGTGAATTCCCGGTGGTCAAGGGCGAAGAGGACGAGGGCGAAACCTTCGACCCCGAACGGGATCATTTGAGCATAGACACCCTTCCCGACGACGAGTTTTAGCGGTCTGGTACAATAACCCCGTGAAGCCATTCCGGGGAGCAATGAGCGGGGCGGCGCCACGCCCCGCCGGGAGAGCGCGCCGTGAAGCGCAGTGAATTTGTCCACCTGCACCTGCACAGCCAGTATTCCCTGCTGGACGGGGCCATCCAGTTCAAGCCGCTGTTCAAAAAGCTCAACGCGCTCAAGATGGACGCGGTGGCGCTTACCGACCATGGCGCCATGTTCGGCGCGGTGGAGTTCTGCGGCGAGGCCATCGCCGCGGGGGTGCGCCCCATCGTGGGTTGCGAGGCGTACGTGGCGCCCGCCAGCCGGTTCGACCGCGGGCCGGTCTCCTCCGACGCCTCGACGGACCGCTCCCATCATCTGGTGCTGTTGGCGCAGGACGACAAGGGCTACCGCAACCTGTGCGCGCTGGTTTCCGCGGGATACCTGGAGGGGTTTTACTACAAGCCGCGGGTGGACAAGGAACTGCTGGCGAGCCACGCCGAGGGGCTGATCGCGCTCTCCGCCTGCCTGCATGGCGAGGTGGCGGCCAACCTGCTGCACGGCAGGGAGGACGCGGCCCGCCACGCCGCCGGATTCTACAAGGAAACCTTCCCCGGCCGGTTCTATCTGGAAGTCCAGGATCACGGGCTGGAGGGGCAGAAGGCGGTCAACCCCCGCATGATCGCGCTGGCGCGCGCCATGGGGCTGCCGCTGGTGGCCACCAACGACGCGCATTACCTTAACCGTGACGACGCCGAGGCCCACGACGCCTTGTTGTGCATCGGCACGGGCAAGTCCGTGGCCGACCCGCGCCGTCTCCGTTACGACGGCGACCAGTTCTACGTCAAAAGCGAGGAAGAGATGCGCGCCCTGTTCGGGGAGATTCCCGAAGCGCTGACCAACACGCTGGCCATCGCGGAGCAGTGCGCGTTCCGGTTCGAGGAGGGGAAAATCCATCTGCCGCGGTTCCCCATCCCCGCGCCGGACATGACCATTGAACAGTTTTTGCGCCAGACGGCGGTCAATGGGCTGGAGCATCGTTTCGCCGAGGCGGCGCGGCGGGGCAAGCCGCTGGACGACGCGGCCAAGCGCGCGCGCATGGTCCGGCTGGAGATGGAGCTTGGCGTCATTTCAAAAATGGGATTCCCCGGCTACTTCCTCATCACCTGGGATTTCATCCGCTACGCGCGGGAGACGCGCAGCTGCCGGGCCACCTCCGGGCTTTCTTTCTCCATGACGCGCAGCCGCGGCTCCTCCTCCAGCGCCTTTTCGATGGTGATCTTCAGGTCGTTGGGGATCAGCTTGGCGATTTTGTCCGCCTG
>JACQZB010000120.1 GCA_016207925.1 Nitrospinota bacterium | reverse complement strand
AAAGCCCATGTACCGCTCCGTAATTTTTTTTGCCCGCCGGGGTTCCCGCCGCGAAGGATCAATCTTACAATATCGGGACTCACGCAGAAACCAAAACCCGCCAGGGGGAACCTATGAACGTAATGATACTGGCCGCGGGTTTTGGGCAGCGCTTGATGCCGTACACCAAGCGTCTGCCCAAACCGTTGTTCCCGGTGCTCGACCGCACCTTATTGGACTTGGCCATCGAAACGGCGAAGGGGGCCAACCCGGCGCGCATCGTGGTCAACGCGCATCATTTGGGCGGGCAGATCAAGGATTACGTGGCCGCGCGCGAATACGGCGTGGAGGTGATCGTCTCGGTGGAGGAGGAGATTCTGGGCACGGCGGGCGGCATCCGCCGCGCGTGGGCGTGGCTGGAGGGCGGCGAAGTGGCCGTGATAAACGCCGACACCGTGGCGGAAGTGGATTGGGGCCGGCTGGCGGAGTTCCACCGGCGCAGCGGCGCCTTGGCCACGCTTTTATTGCGTGATAATCCCGATCCCAAGCGCTACGGCGTTCTTGGCGTTGACGCGGCGGGAAAGGTGACAAGGTTTTTAAAAGCCGCCGGACCCGGCGCGGACAAAAACTCTCCCCCGCTCATGTTCACCGGCATATCCATACTCTCGCGCGCGTTCGTGGAGCGCATCCCGGAAGGCCGCCCGGTGGACATCGCCGGTGAAATCTATGAGCCGATGGTACAGGCCGGCGAGCCTGTATATGGACAGGTCACGCAGGGGCGCTGGATAGACGCGGGCACACCGGCGGACTACCTGGAACTGGTAATGAAGTCGCTGGAGAACGTGCCATGGGCGGAGCCGCCGCCCGGGGTGACGGTGATCCCGCCCGTGCACATCGCGCCGGGCGCCACGATATGCGCGGGGGCGGCGCTGGGGCCGTATGTAAGCGTGGGTGAAGGCGCGGTGGTGGGCGCGGGCGCGCGGCTCACCCGCTGCGTGGCGCTGCCCGGCGCGCGGGCGCCCGACGCCGCGGTTCTCGATGGAGCCATTATATGATTCATACCACGATGCGCCGCCGCGACAGGGCGGTGGCCAGCCACGCCAGCGCCGCCGCCAGCGCCGTCATCAGCCCCAACGCCAGCGCGGGCGGCATCATGCCCGCCTGACCGAACATCTCCCTTGTCAGCGACACGGCCCAGGTGGCCGGGGTGGCGTACGCCAAGGCCTCCAGCGGTTGCGGCAGCGCCTCCACCGGGAAGAACACGCCGGACAGGAAATACACCGGCGTGAGGAACAGCACAAAAAAGTAATTGAAGAACTCGTACCCCGGCGTCACGGCGGAAAACGCCAGCGCCGCCGCGCCGAAAATAAAGCCGGTGAAAGCCCCCAGGGCCAGGATCGCCAGCGTCTCCGGCCCCAATGGCGCCAGCCCCACGAACGCCATCGCCACCAGCATCGCCGCGGAGGTGAACAGCGCCTTGGTGGCGCCCCAGAACAGCTCGCCCATGACCAGGTCCCCGATCATCACCGGCGTGGCCAAGGCGGCGCTCCACGAGCGGGCCACCACCATGCGGGTATAGGCGCCAAAGGTCAGCTCAAACGCGGCGGCGTACATGGCGCTGACCACCACCAGCCCCGGCGCCAGGTACTCGATGTAGCGCACCCCGTTGACCTGCGGCACCAGCGTCCCCAACCCGTAGCCCATGATCAAAAGCGTCAGCACTGGCTCGCCGATGGCGCCCACCACGCTGGCCCACAAGTTGCGCCGGAACACGGCGTAGTTGCGCCGCCATACCGCCAACGCGGCGCGTGGACTCACGACCCCTCCCGTAGCGCCCGGCCAGTCATGCGGAGGAACAAATCCTCCAGCGTGGCCCGGCGGCGCGACAGGCTTTCGGGATTGGCGTCGCCCAGGCGCCGCATCGCGCGCGCGGGATCGGCGGTGTATATGAAAAAGGTGTCGCCGGCCTCCTCCACGGTGTCTCCCAGCTCCGCCATGGCGCGCGCCGCCCGCGCGGCGCCGTCGCCGCCGGGAATAAGCTCGATCACCTCTCCGGACACGTGGGCGCGCACCAATTCGCCGGGCGCGCCGGTGAGCAGGATGCGGCCCTGATCCATAAGCGCCACGCGGTCGCACAAGCGCTCGGCCTCCTCCATGTAGTGGGTCGTGATCAGCGCGGTGACGCCCCGGCCCTTCAATTCGCGGATGCGCTGCCAGATGACGTGGCGCGCCTGCGGATCCAGCCCCGTGGTCGGCTCGTCGAGGATCAACAGGCGCGGCTCATTGATAAGCGCGCGGGCGATATGCAGCCTGCGGCGCATCCCGCCGGAGAGTGCGCGCACGTTGGCGCCGCGCCGGTCGGCGAGGTGGAAAAATTCCAGCAGCCCTTCGCCGCGCCGCTGGGCCTCGCGGCGGGAGTAACCAAAGTAGCCGCCGTACACGCGCAGGTTCTCAATGACGGTCAAATCCTCGTCCAGGCTGTCCTCCTGCGGGCATACGCCGACGAGGGCCTTGATCCGGCGGTCGTCCACCCCTACCGTCAGCCCATCCACCGTGATGGCGCCGGCCGTCACCGGGGAGACGCATTGGGTCATGCGGATGACGCTGCTTTTGCCCGCGCCGTTGGGGCCAAGGAACCCGAAGCACTCGCCGGGCATAAGGTCAAAATCAATCCCCGCGACGGCGGTCAGCGCGCCGTAGCGCTTGACCAGGCCGCGCGCGGTGACCAGCGGGGCGGCGGCGGAGACGGCGGACACGGCCCGTTACGGCTTGGGGACCTTTTTCCAGTCCGCCAGGAAACGGTCTATGCCGATGTCGGTGAGCGGATGCGAGGTGAGCCACTTGATGACGGAAAGCGGAATGGTGGCCACGTCGGCCCCCAGCCGCGCGGCGGTGACCACGTGCATGGGGTGGCGGACGGAAGCGACGATCACCTGCGTTTCGAAGGCGTAGTTTCCGTAAATCTCCATGATCTGCTTGATCAGGTCCATGCCGTCGGTGGAAATGTCATCCAGCCTGCCCACGAAGGGGGAAACGTAGGTGGCCCCCGCCTTGGCCGCCAGCAGCGCCTGCGTGGGCGAGAACACCAGGGTGACGTTGGTTCTTATTTTTTCGGCGGCGCATACCTTGACCGCCTTTAACCCCTCGACGGTCATGGGTATCTTGACCACGATGTTCTTGTGGATTTTGGAAAGCTGGCGCGCCTCGGCGATCAGCTTGGGGGCGTCCAGCGACACGGCCTCGGCGCTGATGGGGCCGTTGACCTCGGCGACGATTTCGGCGATGACGGTTGTAAAGTCCTTGCCGGTCTTGGCCACCAGCGAGGGGTTGGTGGTCACGCCGTCAATGACCCCCATGGTGTTGGCCTCGCGGATTTCGTTGATGTCCGCGGAATCTATGAAAATCTTCATTGAGCGTCTCTCCCTTGTATCCGCCGTTTGGGCGGGATCATCGTTTCATTATAGCCAAGCGCGCGGAGAAAAATCAGTAATGGGTTGCGCCATGACCGAAAAGGCGAGGCGGTGGCGGAACCATGGTAGTGGCATGGCGCGCCTGCATTGCCCCTCTCCCCTGGTGGGAGGGGGTGGCGCGAAGCGCCGGGTGAGAGGGGATACGGCGGTCGCGGGGGCGCCGCATGCCGCGCCCTGACGGAAGAGGGCGTGGGATTACGGCGTCACGGCGTCGCGCGCGGTAAAATCACGAGAGGCGGGCTTGCCCACAATCTTCGGCAGCTTTTCCAGCGGCGTCACTTCGGGCCGGACCAGCGCCAGCATATCCAGGGTAACGGTTTCCCCCATCTTTATATCCCGGGCGGCGTACACACCGCGGCGCATAACGGGTTTTTTCGCCGCGTCGGGCCGGGCGGCAATGGCCTCTTCCGGCGGCGCGGGCAAGGAGCCGGGAACCACTCCGCGCAACGCCTCCACCAGCGCGCGCAATTCGGCGGGATCGGCGGCGATGGCGTGATCCGGCCCCGGCAGGGTTTTGTCCGTGGTGAAATGTTTCTCGATCACCTCCGCGCCCAGCGCCGCCGCCTTCACCGGGACCTCTATCCCCAGGGTATGGTCGGAAAAGCCGATCCGGACGCCCAACTCGTTTTTAAGCTTGGGGATCATCCACAACATCGCCTCCTGCGGTTGGGTGGGGTAGTTGGAGACGCAGTGGAACACGTCTCGCGCAGCGTTTTTATGGCGGCGCGTATCTCGTCCATATCCGCGCCGCCGGTGGAAAGATACACCCGCCGCCCCGTAGCGCCCACCGCGCGCAGAAGGACGGGATTGTTAATGTCCATGGAGGCGATCTTGAACCCCGCGGGGTTCAGCCGCTCCAGTGACGTCACCCAATCCACCGAAAAGGGCGTGGAGAGAAAGTCCACTCCCGCGCGCGACGCTTCCGCCCGGACGATTTCATGACCCAGCCGCGAAAGCTCGCCGGCCTTGAAAATATCATGCGCCGGATCGCCGCCGGGAAAATACAGGTCGGCAGCGTAAAAGGACTGGAACTTTACCGCGTTGGCTCCCGCCTTGGCGGCGGCTTTCACCATCGCCACGGCCATATCCACATCCCCGCCGTGGTTGAACCCGATTTCCGCGATCAGATAGACCATGCGTCCCTCCCGCTCCCTGGCGGATAGGGTACAATACCCGTATGAAACTGAACAGGGCACGGCGGAGTTTTTCCGCACTGCTGGTTCTTGCGGGGCTTATGCTCCTCGCCGGCGGGGCGCTGTCCGCTTCCCGCGTGGCGATGGTTATAACCATCAACGGGGCCATCAACCCCGTCGTGGCCGAATACGCCGCGGGCGCCATACAGTCCGCCAACGCCAGCCCGGACGTGGAGTTGCTGGTGATCGAGATGGACACGCCCGGCGGGCTGGACACCTCCATGCGCCAGATCATCAAGGAAATCCAGGGATCGTCCAAGCCCGTGGTCACCTACGTGTCCCCCAGCGGCTCGCGAGCGGCCAGCGCGGGGGCGTTTATCGCCATCGCCTCGCATGTGGCCGCCATGGCCCCCGGCGCCAACATCGGCTCCGCCTCGCCGGTGAGCATGGCGGGCGAGGGCATGGACCGCACCATGAAAAAGAAGGTGACCAACGACGCCGCCGCCTACATCCGCAGCCTGGCCGAAGCGCACGGACGCAACGCCGACTGGGCGGAAAAATTCGTCACTCAAAGCGCGAATTTGACCGAGACCGAGGCGGTGAAGGAAAAGGTGGTGGACCTGGTGGCGGATAACCTGGGAGCGCTATTGTCCGCGCTGGACGGGCGCGTGGTGAAAACCGCCGGCGGTGCGCAGACTATCAAATCCAAGGGGCTGCGGGTCAAACGGGTGGAAATGAATTTCCGCCAGAAAATCTTCAACGCGCTGGCGGATCCGAACATCGCCTATATCCTGATGATGCTCGGCTTTTACGGGCTGTTCTTCGAGCTTTCCAATCCTGGCGCCATTTTCCCCGGCGTGATCGGCGCCATCTGCCTGATCCTGGCTTTCTATTCGCTGCAAACGCTGCCGATCAACTACGCGGGCGCGCTGCTGATCCTGCTGGCGATAATCCTGTTCCTCTTGGAGATAAAGGTGCCCAGCTATGGGGCCTTGACCATCGGGGGCATTGTGGCGCTGGTAATCGGCTCGATGATGCTGGTGGACACGCCGGAGGAATACCTTCGCTTGAGCCTGTCGGTGATCCTGCCGACGGCGGTGTTGACGGGGGCCTTCTTTTTCTTTCTCGTGGGCAGCGCGCTGCGCATACACCGGCGCGCCTCCCCCGCGGGGCGCGAAGGGCTGATCGGCGCCGAAGGGGTGGCCGAAACGGATCTGGCCGCCGGAACGGCGGGGCGGGTATTCGTCACCGGCGAATTGTGGGACGCGCGGTTGACCGCCGGACAGGTGCCGCCAGGGGCGCGCGTGGTGGTGACGGACGTGCGCGGGTTGACGTTGACGGTGCGCCCCGCGGACGAAACGCCGGCGAAAGGGGCGTAAACGGACTACTGCGCGGCGGCGGCCTGCTGCGCCGGCTGCTGCTCGGCGGCGGGGACGCGCTTTTTGCGTTTCTTCGGCGCGGCGGCCGGGTCGCGGTCCACCAGTTCGAGCACCGCCATCGGCGCGGCGTCGCCCATGCGCGAACCGAGCTTGAAAATCCGGGTATAGCCGCCGTTGCGTTCCTTGTAGCGCTCCGCCAGCGTGGTGAACAGCTTGTGCGTCACGCCCTTGGAGCGGATAAAGGAAAGGGCGCGGCGCCGCTGGGCCAGCGTCCCCTTCTTGCCCAAGGTGATCATGCGGTCGGCGAAGCGGCGGGCCTCCTTGGCCTTGGCCAAGGTGGTCACGATCCGCTCATATTCCAGAAGCGAAGTGATCATGTTGCGCAGCATGGCCACGCGATGGCCCGTGGGCCTGCCGAACGTATGTTTTCTTGTCAGGTGCCGCATTACATCCTCGTCAGGTCAATAAGCGCGGGGGTCAGGCGCTCTTGCCGGTGGCCCCTTGCTCAAGCATTTCCATTTCTTCCCTGTAGGCGTCCACGTTCATCCCCAGGTGCAGGCCCATATCCTCGAGAATCTCCTTGATCTCGTTGAGGGACTTGCGCCCGAAGTTGCGGGTCTTGAGCATTTCCGAGTCGCTCTTGCGGACCAGCTCGATGATCGTCTTGATGTTGGCGTTCTTCAGGCAGTTGTAGGAACGCACGGAAAGCTCCAGCTCGTCCACGCTCTTGCGCAGGTTCATGGCGATCTTGAGCTTTTCCTCGTTGACCATCTGCGGCGCCAACTCCTCCTCTTCATCGGTGTTGATGAAGATTTGCAGGTGGTCCTTGAGCGTCTTGGCCGCTTGGGCCAGCGCGTCCGCGGGCCGCACGGCGCCGTTGGTGGCGATCTCCATGATCAGCCGGTCATAGTCGCTGGACTGCTCCACGCGGGTTTTTTCCACGCGATAGGAGACTTTCTGCACCGGGGTGAACACCGCGTCAATGGGGATCATGGAAATGTCCCAATCGGGGTCGGCGTTCTCCTCCGCCGGGCTGTAGCCGCGCCCGTTGCGCACGATCATCTCGGCTTTCAACTGGGCGCGCTCGTCGGTGAGCGTGACCAGGTGCTGGCCGGGGTTGAGTATCTCCACGTCCGGCGGGCATTCCAGCGCCGCCGCGGTGACCTCGCCCTTGCCGGAGGCGGCCAGGCGGATGATCTTGTCGCCCTCGCCCATCTTGCGGATGATCAGCCGCTTGATGTTCAGAATGATGTCGGAGACATCTTCCACCACGCCGTCAATGGTCGAGAATTCGTGATGAATCCCCTCGAACTTGACCGCCACCACCGCGCTGCCCACCGTGGCCGACAGCATCAGCCGCCGCAGGGAGTTGCCGATGGTGATCCCGAAGCCGCGCTCGAACGGCTCGGCGATGAACACGCCGAAATTGTCCGACGAACGCTTCGGATCGAGTTCAAGCTTTTTGGGCTTGGTCAGCCCTTTCCAACCGGATTTCATGTAGCCTCCACTAACCTGTTCCATCGCCTTGCGCTCCCTATCCAAGCCAGGTCACTTGGAATAAAGCTCGACGATAAGCTGCTCCTCGACGGGAAGCTGCACACTCTCACGCGGGGGAACCTGCGCCACCTCGCCGGCGAGGGCGTTGCGGTCCAACCGCAGCCAATCGGGTATCTGATTATCCGCCACGCGCTCCAGCGCGCCGGTGATGTACACCGCTTTTTTCCTGGATTCGGCGACCGCCACCTTGTCCCCGGCCCGTACGCGGTACGAGGGGATGTTCACCTTCCTGCCGTTGACGGTGAAGTGGTCGTGGCGCACCAACTGGCGCGCCATGGCGCGGCTGGGGGCGAACCCAAGCCGGTACACCACGGAGTCCAGCCGCAGTTCCAGCGCGGCCAGCAGGTTGTGGCCGGTGATGCCCTTCTGGCGGTCGGCGAGGTGGAAATAGTTGCGGAACTGCCGCTCCAGCACGCCGTAAATGCGGCGCACTTTCTGCTTCTCGCGAAGCTGCAGGCCGTACTCCTTCATCTTGACGCGCCGCTGGCCCGCCATGCCCGGCGGATAGCCGCGCCGGTCCACGGAGCACTTCTTGGAAAGGCAACGCTCTCCCTTGAGGAACAACTTCATCCCCTCGCGCCGGCACAACCGGCACACCGCGCCACTATACCTCGCCAAACGACTTCTCCTTCTTTATCGCAACGCCCGGCGGCGTCACACCCGCCGCCGCTTGGACGGACGGCATCCGTTATGCGGAATAGGCGTGACGTCGCGGATCAATTCGACTTCCAGCCCGGCGGTTTGCAACGCGCGCACCGCCGCTTCGCGCCCCGCGCCGGGGCCTTTGACAAACACTTCCACCTTGCGCATACCCATGTCCAGGGCCTTGCGGGCCGCGGTCTCCGCGGCCACCTGGGCGGCGAAGGGGGTGCTTTTGCGCGAGCCTTTGAATCCCTGCGCGCCGGAGGAAGCCCATGCCACGGTGTTGCCCGAAGGGTCGGTGATGGTCACCTGGGTGTTGTTGAAAGTGGCCCGGACGTGCGCCACGCCCACCGCGCCCACCTTTTTGTCCTTTTTCTTCGCGGGGGCCGCCGCTTTCACTGGTTGCTTTTTCTCGTTCATGCCGTGATTCCTGTTCCCCCAAAAACCTTCGGGTTACTTTTTCGCTTCCTTGCGCCGCCCGGAGCCGGCGGTCTTCACCGGGCCTTTGCGGGTACGCGCGTTGGTGCGGGTGCGCTGGCCGCGCACGGGCAGACCCCGGCGGTGGCGCAGACCGCGGTAGCAGCCGATGTCCATCAGCCGCTTGATGGCAAGCTGCACCTCGCGGCGCAGGTCGCCTTCCACCTGGTGGCGCTTTTCGATGACGCTGCGCAGGTGGTTGACATCGGTATCCGTCAGGTCCTTCACGCGCGTGTCGGGGCTGACGTTGGCCTCGCGCAGTATCTTGCGCGCGGTGGAAAGCCCGATGCCGTAAATATACGTCAGGGCCACCTCGATGCGTTTGCCCGGCGGAATGTCCACCCCAGCTATGCGGGCCATGCTCTCTCCTCTTCCTTGACTTCTCGCTACCCCTGCCGCTGCTTGTGCTTGGGGTTATCACAAATCACGCGGATGACGCCGCGGCGCTTGATCACCTTGCACTTATCGCAAATCGGCTTCGCCGACGCTTGCACTTTCACCGTAACCTCCACCTGATGACAGGGCGCCCCGCGCCGACCACCGCGGGCCGTTTGTGCGGGACGAAAAAAGAGTTATTGTACCAGAACCAGCGCAAATACCAAGAGAAAATTTAATATATTTTTACTCCCCGCCGCCGGGGGCGCTTAGTATATCGGGGCCGGCGGCGGTGACGGCCACCGAATGCTCAAAATGGGCCGAAAGACGCCGGTCCTTCGTCCGCACGGTCCATTGATCGTCCAGCAGCTCCACTTCGCTGGAGCCTTCGTTGACCATCGGCTCTATGGCCAGCACCATCCCTTCCCGCAGCCGGGGGCCGCGTCCGGGAGGCCCGAAATTGGGCACTTGGGGATCCTCGTGGGGGCTGGAGCCGATGCCGTGCCCCACGTAGGCGGTGACCACGGAATAGCCATGCGCTTCGGCGTGGGTCTGGATGGCGTGGGAGATGTCGGAGAGCCGGCCGCCGGGAGACACCCGCTCGATTCCCTTATGGAGCGCTTCGCGGGTCACGCGCAGCAGCCGCGCGGCGGCGTCGCTGACGGCGCCCACGGGCAGGGTCACGGCGGCGTCGCCATAGTAGCCCTCCAGTTCCGCGCCCACGTCCAGCCCGATGATGTCGCCCTCGCGCAGAACGGTCTTGTCCGGAATGCCGTGCACCACCTGGCTGTTGACCGCCACGCACAAGGTGTTGGGGAAGCCGCGGTAGCCCTTGAACGAGGGGCGCGCCCCCATGCCGCAGATCACCGCCTCCGCCTCGCGGTCCAACTCGATGGTGGTCAGGCCGGGGCGCAGTATCGCGCGCAGGCGATCAAGCGCGGCGGCCACCACTTGGTTGGCGCGCCGCAATTTTTCGATTTCGTCCGCGGAGCGGTAATGGATGGACATCAGTGGTTGAGTATGGCGAACACTTCCCGCGTCACCTGATCCACCGGCAGGTCGCCGTTGACGGGGCGGTATTTGCCGGAGGAGGCGTAGAACGACTCCAGCGCGCGCGCCTGCGACTCGTACACGTCGAAGCGGCGGACGATGGTCTCCTCGGTGTCGTCCTCCCGCTGGTACAACTCGCCGCCGCACTTGTCGCACACTCCTTTCATCTTGGTGGGGTTGAACTCCTCGTGGTACATCTGCTGGCAGTTCTTGCACAGGCGCCGCCCGGTGAGCCTTTTCACCAGCCGGCTAAGATCGGCGCGGATGTCTATGACGAAATCTATGCCGCCGCGCTGGCCCTTGAGCGACTCGGTGAGCGCCTCGGCCTGCGCCAGCGTGCGGGGAAAACCGTCGAGGATGTAGCCGCGGGAGCAGTCCGGTTCGGCCAGGCGGTCGTGGACGATGCCGGTGACCAGGTCGTCGGGAACCAGTTGGCCGTTGTCCATGAACGCCTTGGCGCGGCGGCCCAGATCGGTCTGTTCCTGGATGGCCTTGCGCAGGATGTCGCCGGTGGAGATTTGCGGGATGCCGAAACGTTCGCTGATGATCTTGGCCTGGGTGCCTTTACCGGCGCCCGGGGGTCCGAGCAGGATGATGCGCATATCGCTCTCCTTCGATGGTCAACGGCGGCTTCGCAGGGTCCCTTTCTTGACGAATCCTTCATAGTGGCGCATGACCAGGTGCGATTCCACCTGGGCCATGGTGTCCATCCCCACGCCCACCACGATGAGCAAGCCCGTGCCGCCGAAGTAGAAGGGCACATTCATTTGCGAGATGAGCACGTCGGGGATGATGCAGACAACGGACAGGTACGTGGCGCCGGTGAAGGTCAGGCGCGACAGCACGCGGTCAATGTAATCGGCGGTGGGGCGTCCCGGGCGGATGCCGGGAATGTAGCCGCCGTGCTTCTTGAGGTTCTCGGCGACGTCGGTCGGATTGAAAATGATCGCGGTGTAGAAGTAGCAAAAGAAGAAAATGGCGCCGACGTAGATCAGCTCGTACACCGCGGAGCCGGGGCGCAGGAGGTCGGTGACGTACACGATCCACGGCACGCTTTCCGGGTTGACGAAGTTGGCCAGCGTGGCCGGGAACATGATGATCGAGGAGGCGAAGATCGGCGGAATCACGCCGGAGGTGTTTATCTTGAGCGGCAGATGGGTTTGCGCGCCGGCGAACTGGCGGCGGCCCACCATGCGCTTGGCGTAGTTGATGGTGAGCCGGCGCTGGGAGGATTCCATGAACACGATCGCCCCGATCACCACCACCATCATGCCCACCAGGCCCACCATGATCACGGCGTTAAGCTGGCCGATGGAGATCATCTGGAACGTCGGTGATCTCCTCGCCGAGCCACATGATAAAGGCGGTGCCCGCGGCCAGCGTGATCACGGTCATCAGCCGGAAGCTCCAGCCGGGCGCCGCCACCACCAGTTGTCCGCCGGGTGAGGTGAGCGCCTCGAGCCAGAAGCTGATGCCCAGCCCCTGAATGGAGGCGAGCGCGATGGTGCCGTACCGGGTGTACTGGGTGATTTTTTTCTGGCCCTGCTCCCCTTCCTTCTTGAGCTTTTCAAGCGTGGGGGAGACCACGGTCAAAAGCTGCAGGATGATGGAGCTGGATATGTAGGGCATGATCCCCAGGGCGAAGATGGTGGCCTGGGAGAAGTTGGAGCCGGTGAACATGTCGAACATCTGGAACATGGTGCCGGCCATGTTCTTGAAAAAGTCGCCGAGGGCCCCGGTGTTCACGCCGGGCACGGGGATGTGGGAGCCGATGCGGTACACCGCCAGCATCCCGAGCGTGAACAGAACGCGGTTCTTAAGCTCGGGAATCTTGAAAATGCTCGCGACGCCTTCCGTGACCACGGTCAGACTATCACGGCTTTGCCGCCGGCCTTTTCTATCTTCTCGATGGCGGATTTGGAGAACTTGGCGGCGTGGACGGTCATCGGCTTGGTCACCTCGCCGCGGCCGAGCACCTTGAGCGGGGCCGTGGACTTGGTGATCCCGCGCTGCGCCAGCGCCGCCTGCGTCACTTCGCCTTGCAGGTCAAGCCCGGCGATGGTGTCCAGGTTGACCACGGCGTATTCCTCGCGGAACCGTTTATTGTTGAAGCCGATTTTGGGCAGACGCCGCGCCAGCGGCATCTGGCCGCCCTCGAAGTGGGCGGGGGTTTTGCCGCCGCCGGAACGGGCGCGCTGGCCCTTGTGGCCGCGGCCGGAGGTTTTGCCCAGGCCGGAACCCATGCCCCTGCCCAGGCGCTTTTCGCTCCGGCGGGCGCCTTTGGCCAGCTTGATGTTGTGTAATTTCATGGTTTACCTCAAGGCTACGAAACGGCGGCCGTCTCGCGGACTTTGCGTATCTCGTCGGGGTTGGTAAGCTGGCGCAGTCCGTCTATGGTCGCCCGCGCCAAATTGATCTGGTTGGAGCTGCCCAGCGACTTGGTGAGGATGTCGCGCACGCCGGCCACTTCGAGTATGGCGCGCGCCGCGCCGCCGGCGATAACACCCGTGCCGCGGGAGGCCGGCTTGAGCAGCACCTGGCCCGCGCCGAACCGGCCCATCACCTCGAAGGGGATGGTGCCATTTTCGATGTACATGCGGCGCATGTTTTTCTTGGCGTTGGCCAAGGCCTTGCGGATGGCTTCCGGCACCTCGTTGGCCTTGCCGGTGCCCAGGCCCACCCCGCCCTTATGGTCGCCCGCCACCACCAGCGCCGAAAAGCTGAACCGGCGGCCGCCCTTGACCACCTTGGCCACGCGGTTGATGGCGACGACTTTATCAATGATGTCGCGGTCCGGCCCCTCGCGGGAGGCGGACTCGTCGGCGGGCTTGCGCCGCCCCTGCTTGCCCTGGTTCACAGCGCGATCCCCTTTTCACGCATCGTGTCGGCGAAGTCCTTCACCCGGCCATGGTAGCGCCGGCCGTTGCGGTCGAACACCGCGCGGGTCACCCCGGCGGCTTTCGCTTTTTCGGCCAGCGTCGCGGCCACGGCGCGGGCCGCCTCGCGGGTTTTGCCCCGCGCCACGGCCGCCTTGCCCTGGGTGGAGACGGCGGCCAACGTGCGGCCGCTGGTGTCGTCTATCATCTGCGCCACGATGCTGCGGTTGCTAAAATGGACACTGACCCGGGGCCGCTGGGCGGTCCCGGAAACCTTGGCGCGGATGCGCTCCTTGCGGCCTTCCAGGCGCCGCTTTGCCTTCATTGCGAGCTCCATCTGGCCTCCTACTTCGCCGCGGCCTTGCCCGCCTTGCGGCGGATGGTTTCTTCGGCGTACCGGATGCCCTTGCCCTTGTAGGGTTCAGGCTCCTTGAGCTTGCGGATGTCGGCCGCCACCTGGCCCACCAGGCGCTTGTCCGGCCCCTCGATCTTAAGCTCGGTGGGTTTGACCACGGTGAACTTGATCCCTTCGGGCGGATCCATGGTGACCGGATGCGAATAACCCAGCGAAAACTCCAGGCCCTTGCCCTTGGCCGCCACGCGGTAGCCCACGCCCTCGATCAGAAGCGTGCGGGAGAAGCCCTCGGCGACGCCGCGGGCCATGTTGCTCAGCAGCGCGCGGGCCAGCCCGTGCAGCGCCCGCGACTGGCGGGCGTCGTCGGCGCGGGTGAGTTGCGCCTTGCCTTCCTTGACCTCGACGCTCACGCGCGGGTCCAGGGTGTAGGTAAGCTGCCCCAGCTTGCCCTTGACGGTCACGGTCCGCCCGTTCACCGCCATTTCCACGCCCTTGGGCAGGTCAATGGGTTTTTTACCGATGCGCGACATAGCCGTTCACCACACCGTGAGAAGGTGCTCGCCGCCCACCTTGGCCTCGCGGGCCTCCGTGTCCGACAGCACGCCTTTGTTCGTCGAAATCACCGCCATGCCGGTGCCGGAGAGCACCGGGCCTACGCCGGCGGCCTTGACGTAAATGCGCCGGCCGGGGCGCGACACGCGGCGGATGCCGCGGATCGCCGGACGGTCGCCCGCGTAGCGCAGGCGGATGCGGATTTCACCCTGCTTGCCGTCGCGCACGATCTTGAACGAGTCAACGTAGCCCTGCTGCTTGAGCAGCGCCACGATCTCCGCCTTGATCGCCGAGGCGGGCACGGCCACCGTCTCGCGCCGCGCCATCAGGGCGTTGCGGATGCGGGTCAGAAGGTCGGCGATGGGATCGGACATTGACATGGCCCCCTCCCTACCAACTGCTCTTGGTCACGCCTGGAATCTTGCCTTCCAGGGCGTTCTTGCGGAAACACTGCCGGCACATGCCAAACTTGCGAAGGTACGCGCGCGACCGGCCGCAGCTGCGGCAGCGGGTGTACTTGCGCACGGCGAACTTGGGCTTGCGCCCCTGCTTGGCGATCATCGCTTTTCGCGCCACGTCATCTACTCCTGTCAGTTGCGGAACGGCATCCCCAGGGCCGCCAGCAGGCTTTTCGCCTCGGCGTCCGAGCGGGCCGTGGTGCAAATGGAGACGTTAAGCCCCTTGATGGCGCTCAACTTGTCGTAATCTATTTCAGGGAACACCAACTGCTCCCGGATACCCAGCGTGTAGTTGCCCCGTCCGTCGAACGCGCGGCCCGGCGCCCCCTTGAAGTCGCGGATGCGGGGGATGGCGGCGATGATAAGGCGCTCCAGGAACTCGTACATCCGGTCGCCGCGCAGGGTCACTTTGACCCCCACGCTCATGCCCTCGCGCAGCTTGAAGTTGGCGATGGACTTTTTCGCGCGCGTCACGATGGGCTTCTGCCCGGTGATGCGGGTGATGGTGTACACGCCGTCCTCGATGAGCTTGGCGGCGGCGGTGGCCTGGCCCAAGCCCATGTTGAGCACGATCTTTTCCAGGCGGGGCGCCTGCATTATGTTGCGGTACCCGAACTCCTTGACGAGCGCGGGCCTGATTTCGCTGGTGTATTTGTCTTTCAACGCCGGCATTGCATACTCCCGGTCAGACGTCGAGCATTTCGCCGCAGCGGCGGCACACGCGCGCCTTTTTGCCGTCTTCAAGCGGCTTGTGGCCGATGCGGGTGGGTTTGTCGCATTTGGCGCAGTATATCTGCACGTTGCTGGCGTGGATGGGCGCCTCGCGCTCGATAATGCCCCCCTGGCGTTGCCGGGGGTTGGGGCGCTGGTGGCGCTTGACCACGTTGACTTTCTCGACGATCACGCGGCCCGCCGAGGGGATCGCCTCGATCACCCGGCCGCGCTTGCCCTTTTCGGCGCCCGCGATGACCACCACGATGTCGTTCTTCTTGATCCGCAGTTTCGCCGCGGCCTGCGCTTTCGCCGCCATCACAGCACCTCCGGGGCGAGCGAGATGATCTTCATGAACTTCTTGGCGCGCAACTCGCGGCCCACGGGGCCGAAGATGCGCGTGCCGATCACCTCCAGGTCGTTATTGAGCAGCACCGCCGCGTTCTCGTCGAACTTGATGTAGGTGCCGTTGGAGCGGCGAAGCTCCTTTTTCACCCGCACCACCACGGCGTTGCGCACGGAGCCTTTTTTCTCCTTTGAATTGGGCAAGGCCGCGATCACGGCGACCTTGATCACGTCGCCGATGGAAGCGTAGCGCCGGTGATGGCCGCCCACCACCTTGATGCAGCGGACTTCCTTGGCGCCGGAATTGTCCGCCACGTTAAGCACGGTCATAAGCTGGATCATGGCCGGTACCCCTTACTGCGCCCCGGGGCGGCTGATCACCTCTTTGAGGCGCCAGCGTTTGAGTTTGCTGGTGGGGCGGGTCTCCTCGATCCGCACGTAGTCGCCCTCCTTGAGGGCGTTGGCTTCGTCGTGGACGTAGTAGCGCTTGGTACGGGTGATGATCTTCTTGAACTGCGGGTGCGGCACGCGCCGCTCCACCGCCACCACGGCGGTCTTGTCCATCTTGCCGCTGACCACGACCCCGACCCGCGTCTTGGGCTGGCCGCGTTTTTGTTCCGTCATCGCCTTACTCCTTGGCGGCGGCGCCCTTGGGGGCGCGCCGGGCGTTTTGGGCCGTAAGCGTGCGGGCCACGTCGCGCCGCGCCGCCTTGAGCTTGGCGGTGCTGTCCAACTGCCCCGTGGCGTGGCGGAACCGCAGTTTAAGGTAGCCTTCCTTAAGCTCCTCGAGCTTGCGGGAAAGCTCCTCGCCCGTCATTTCCTTGATCTGCGAGTACTTCACAGCGCGAACACCCTCTCGTCTTTGTTAAGATAGCGCGTCTTGAGCGACAGCTTGTGCGCCGCGAGGCGCATGGCCTCCTTGGCCACGGGCGGCTCCACGCCGTCCAGCTCGAACAGCACGCGGCCGCGCTTGACGCGGGCCACCCATTGCTCCGGCGCGCCTTTGCCCTTGCCCATGCGCACTTCCAGGGGCTTTTTGGTGATGGGCTTGTCGGGAAACACCCGTATCCACACCTGCCCGCCGCGCTTGACGTGGCGGGTGATGGCGATGCGCGCCGCCTCGATCTGGCGGTCGGTGATCCATCCGCCTTCCATGGTCTGCAAGGCGTACTTGCCGAAGCTTATCGCGGAGCCGCGCCAGGCGGTGCCGAAACTGCGGCCCTTCTGCCGTTTGCGGTATTTTACTTTCTTGGGGGCGAGCATGGCGTCCTATTCCTCGTCTTCAAACTCGTCGGCGATGTCCACGTCTTCTTCATCCGCGTCCGCCGCCGCCGTCTCCCCGGCCAGGGCCAGTTCCGGCCGATGATGCCAAAGGTGGTCTTGGCTTCGGCGGTCCCATACTCGATGTTGGCGCGGATGGTGTGCAGGGGCACGCGCCCCTCGCGGTACCATTCGGTGCGGGCGATCTCCGCGCCGGCCAGCCGGCCCGCGCAGGTGATGCGGATGCCCTTGGCGCCGAAGCGTAGCGTGGTGGTCACCGCCTTTTTCATCGCCCGGCGGAAGGCCACGCGCCGCTCAAGCTGCAACGCCACGTTCTCGGCGATTAACTGGGCGGAAAGCTCCGGTTTGCGGACTTCTTTTATATTGAGGAATATTTCGCGCCCGGCCAGCATTTTCTGCAGCCGCGCCTTGAGCCGGTCCACTTCCTGGCCCTTCTTGCCGATGATGATGCCGGGGCGGGCGGCGAAAATATTCACCTTCACCTGGGCGCCCTTGCGCTCGATCTGGATGGAGGCGATGCCGGCGTGATACAGGTCCTTCTTGATGAACTTGCGCAGGTGCAGGTCCTGATGCAGGTCGTCGGCGTAGGAAGCGCCGGCGTACCAGTTGGAATCCCAGGTGCGGATGGCCCCCAGCCTAAAACCGGTAGGATGAACTTTCTGGCCCATGGTTTACTCGCCGTCCTTTTTGCCCTTGGGGCTTTTTTTCTTCGTGGCGGCCTTCTTGGCGGGCGCGGCGGCGGCTTCCGGCGCCGGCGCGGCCTCCTGCGCGGCGGCGGGCGCGGCCTTCTTGATGGCCCGTTTCTTCGCCTTCTTGGCCTCCTGGGCGGCGCGCCGCTCCTCGGCGATCCGCTTGGCCTCCACATCCTCGCGCACCACGATGGTGATGTGCGCGGTGGGGCGGTGCAGGGTGTCGGCCCGCCCGCGCGCGCGCGGCATCTGCCGGCGG
>JACQZB010000116.1 GCA_016207925.1 Nitrospinota bacterium | reverse complement strand
TAGAGGGACTCAACAACAAGATTCGCGTCATCCAAAGAAGGGCCTACGGCCTACGGGACGAAGAGTACCTCCGACTCAAAATACTCACCTGCATGCTGGATGAATTATGATAACTTACCCACACAGTTTGCAGATGATCCACTATTTTCATGCCTGTTCCTTTCGCCGATTATACCATACGTTTCGGCGTAACCCGCGCATCCCTTGACCCCTAAAAGCGGTTAAAACCACTTCAATGACCAACTCCATTCCCCTACCGGCAGGGGTATCCGCCAACCCAGCAACGAGGAATATTCAGTCTCAAAATACCAGTATTCCTTTCCATCCGGCGGCGGCTCGCCATTAACCAGGGGGCGTACCCGGATAATCTGCCGGCCGCTGAACAGTCCCCGTAACTCCATGTCTTTTAAGGATATTTCAACCGGCGCCCATTCAGCGCCTTCTTCAAGTTCACCGGCGTTGTGGAGATCGAGCATCTCCTTGGCCTGTATGCCCATGTAATGCCCTTTTATCTGGTTGGTGATCTGCTCCTTTATGAGGGGCGATTCCATGGCGCCGTTTATGGTGTGGATGTGGTACGCGCCGTAAAGGGCGGCGAGGATCAGCGCGAGGATGGCCCATGGGCCGGAGAGGGTGAATTTGAACAGTTCCTTGCTGTCCGCCATACGCACGCTACCCGAAGGAAAAATGAGGTTATTTTACACCATGTAAGCGCCGGGTGCGCCGCCGGGAAACGCAGGGCTGTGGTAGCAACGTGATTATGTCAGGGTCTATCTGCTACGTGAAAATGTCAGGTTATGAGAAAGATAACCCTGACCATGAACGAAGCGAAACGGTATCAGACACTTGAAATGACCTTACGCGGACGGATCACGGTGGCGCAAGCGGCGGCGGCCCTGGGGGTAAGCCAACGTCACGCCTGGCGGCTCAAAAAGCGCGCCCGCAAGGAGGGGGCGGCGGGGATGGCCCACCAGAACCGGGGCAAGCCTTGCGCCAGAAAAACCCCGCCCCGCCTGATCCAGCAAATTCTCTTGTTGCGGCGGGGGACGTACGCAGGCTTCAACGACACGCACTTCACCCAGAAACTCAAGGAGGAAGGGATCGCCGTCAGCCAGGAGTTGGTAAGGCGGGTGTTGCGCAAAGCGGGGATCGGCTCGCCCCGCAAACGCCGTCCGGCGAAGTACCGCAGCCGCCGCGAGCCCAAGGAGCAAGAAGGGTTGATGCTTCAGGCCGACGGCAGCCACCATGACTGGCTTGAGGGCCGGGGGCCGCGAATGTGCCTTGTCGGGCTGATTGACGACGCCACGGGACGGGTTCCCGCGGCGGTGTTCCGGGAGCGGGAGACCACCGAGGGGTACTTCACGGTGTTGACCAAGACCTTCCGCGCCCATGGCCTGTGCCACAGCCTGTACGCCGACCGGCACACCATCTTCCACGCGCAGCGCACGCTGACGCGGGAAGAGGAGTTGGCGGGCAAGAAACAGCCCGGCGCCCAGGTGGGGCGGGCGCTCGACGAGTTGGGCGTCACGCTGATCCCCGCTTACTCGCCGCAAGCCAAGGGGCGCATCGAGCGGTTGTGGGGAACCTTCCAGGACCGGCTGGTGAGCGAGTTGCGGCTGGCCAACGCTGGTACGATGAGGCAAGCCAACCGGACGCTGGCACGCTTCCTCAAGGAGCACAACCGGTTGTTCACCCGCGCCGCCGCCAACGCCACGCCCGCATGGCGGCCCCTCTCCAAGAATCTCGACCTTGCCCGCGTCCTGTGCCACAAATACCGCCGCGCGGTGGCGCGGGACAATACCATCAAGTTCGGCGGCGGCGTTTTCCAACTCCCCGCCCTCAAACCGTTCTACTCGCTGGCGGGCAAAACAGTTGCAAGATGATCGAGGTGTATTACCAGGGCGTTAAACTGCTGGCGGTCACCCGGAAGAATCTGGCCGAGGAGGCCGCCTGAACCATGACCACCCTGACAAAATCACGTTGCAGTTACCCTGACAGATTGACGTTGCAGCGACATAAATTTTCGTGGTTCGAAGCGACTTTGTCACCTGGGGCCATGGATGCTACACTGGTCGCTAAAACAAGTGAAGTGGCGATGAATGAACCGCTGTCATTCGAACCGTGGTGGGGCGAGGTGTCGCCGCGGGACACGGGTTCCGTGGCCCTTCGCATCGGCCCGGCGCGCGTGTTCCTGGCCCGGCTGGAGCATGAGTGGCGCCTGGGATTGCTGCGCGGCGGCGAGGAATCGTCCACTGTCACCGAGCCGGCCGCCCCCGTGGCGGCGATCCCGGACGAAGCGGCGGTGGAGCGTTTCGTGTTCAAAATTCCCGCGACCGGCGCGCGGCTTGCCCCCGCCGCGGCGGACCGGCCCGTGGTCAGCCGCCCCATAAATCCGCTCAACATCCCCGTGGGCGAGGAGACGCGGCTCTATGTCAGTTCGCCGGTCTGGCTGCGGGTGACGGTGGACGGCGCCACGTTGATCGAATGGCCGCTGGAACGCCCCACGGACTCGTGGTTCGGCCCTTCGACGATGGAGGGCGAAGCGTGCTACGCCATAAAGATACTGGGCCGCACGCGGCTGGATGACGTGGTATGGCGCCCGCACCGGGCGGTGACGCCGGTCCGCGTGGTTAACGAAGGCGACGCTCCCTTGCGCCTTGCCCGGCTGGCGCTGCCCGCGCCCAACCTTTCCCTGTACGGCGCGGCGAACGGCAAGTTGTGGACCTCCGCCTTGACGGCGCGCGCGTCCCGCGAGGGCAGCGTTGCGGTGGAGGTGGAGACGGGAGCGCCAAAGGAGGCGGGCGCGGCGGTGGAACTGTGCGGCCCGCGCAAGGATGAGGCGGGGAGTTTCCTGCGTTCTGTCACGGCGATTTTCGGGTAGGCGCGGATGCTGACCATTCCCATGCTGCGGGCGTTGGTGATACTGCTGGCGGGTTACGTGGCCGCCCGCGTGGCCCGGACGATGGCCGGCAAGGCGGCCAAGGGCAGGCTGGACGATCACCACACGATGATCGCCCAATTGGCGGCGTTCTGGATCGTCCTGGGCCTGTTCGGCGTCACCGCCGCCAACGAGTTGGGCTTCAACCTGCAAGTGCTGCTGGGCGCCGCGGGCATTTTGACCATCGCGGTGGGGTTCGCCTCCCAGACCTCCGCCAGCAACCTTATCAGCGGCCTGTTTTTGATCGGCGAGCGCCCCTTTAGCGTGGGCGACCTGATCAAGGTTGGGGACACCATCGGAGTGGTGATTTCCATTGACCTGCTCTCCGTCAAGCTGCGCACGTTCGACAACCTGTATGTCCGCATCCCCAACGAGACGCTGATAAAGACGGAGATCGTCACCTACACGCGCTTCCCCGTGCGGAGGGTGGATTTCACCCTGGGGGTGGCGTACAAGGAGGATCTGGAGCGCGTGCGCGGCATCGTGATGGACGTGGCGGACAAGAATCCGCTGTGCCTGGACGAGCCGCAGCCGGTATTTATCTTTAAGGGATTTGGCGCGTCGTCGCAGGATTTCCTGTTCTGCGTCTGGACGCTGCAAGCGAATTTCCTGGAAACGCTCAACAGCGTCGCCATCGAGATCAAGCGGGCGTTCGACCGCGAGGGGATCGAGATACCGTTCCCGCAGGTGGTGGTCAACGCCGCGGCGGCGCCGCTGGCGCTTACGCTGAAAGATGATCGCGGGAAGATGGGTTAACCACGCCGCACCGTGACATTTTGCCGGTGATGCGCGTCTAATGGAGTAAATTCAACTCGTGGAGAATATGATGGAGAACTATGCGGTATTCATTCACGCCGTCCTCGGCGCGGGTTTTGTGATGACCATGACGGTGATGCAGGGCGTAGTCGGCCCCGCCATGAAACGCCTCGCCAACTGCGCCGACAAGGCCCAGGCGGCGGCGGTGATCCAGGCGCGCGCGCAAAAGGCCATGGACATCGTCATCGCGCTGATGATTGTCACCGTCCTGTATATGCTCCACGCGAAATGGGACATGATCCGGCCCAATCATCTGCTGCACGCTAAAATAGGCTTCGGGCTGGTGGCGTTGACCCTTGCCGCGCTGCTGCACTTCTACTGGCGCGGGAAAAAGCGCAGGCTCAAGGAAGCGGGCGAGACGGCGCGGTTCGAGTCGTTAAGCCGCATGACGCTGGCGCTGGAGAAGGTCGTGCTGGCCTGCGCGTGGATCGCGTTCCTGCTGGCGATTGGCTTTAATCACCTGTAGGGCGCAGGCTGTCCACAAGGCGCCGCATCCCTTCCTCGTAGCCTACGGCGGGGGAGTAGCCAAGTTCGCGCCGCGCGCGGCTGATGTCGAACCAATGCGATGATGAAAGCTGCAAAGCCAGAAAGCGCGTCATCGGCGGCTCGCCGCGTATTCCCAACAGCCGCCACGCGATCTCGAACGCCGCGCCAATCCGGTACGCGGCGGAGGCGGATACCGCGCGCGTGACCTTGGGTAAATCCAGCCGGGCAAGGATGTCATCCACCCATTCCCACAATTTCACCGGCGCGCCGTTGGTGATGAAATACGCGGCGCCAGATACCGGCGAGCCGGGAACCAGCCGGTCCAGCGCGTTGAGGCAGGCGTCCGCGGCGTTCTCCACATACACCATGTCCACCAGATTGGCGCCGTTCCCCACGCGCATCAACCTGCCGGATTTGGCGCGCGCGATCAGGCGCGGGATCAGGTTTGTGTCGCGCGGACCCCAAATCAAGTGAGGACGCAGCGCGCAGGTGAACACATTGTCATGGCCATTGGCTTGCAGAACCTCGCGTTCGGCGATGGCCTTGGTCTGCGGATAGTGGGCGAGGTACCGTGCGGGGTAGGGGATGGATTCGTTGATCCCTTCGTGGGCACGTCCGTCGAAGATCACCGACGGCGAGCTGACATACACCAGCCGGGAGACGCCGTTGGCGCGGCACGCGGCGACCACGTTGCGCGTTCCGGTGACGTTGGTCTCGAAGAACTCGCGCCACGGCCCCCACACGCCCACCCGCGCGGCGGTGTGGATCACGCCGTCAACGCCCCGCGCGGCTTCGTTCACCACGGCGGAGTCCGTCACGTCGCCTTGTACGGCGCGCGCGCCCAATGAGGCCAGTTCCGGATGCGGCTGGCGCGTCAGGGACACCACCGTGTCGCCGCGCGCGATCAGCCGCTCCACCACGTAGCGGCCCAGGAACCCCCCTCCGCCGGTGACCAGTATGTTCATGCCGGGGATTATCGCAGATAACCGGCGGCTGATGGCGTTTTGTCAGGGACGCATGGATATTTAGAGGGCAAGGTACGCGGCGTCGTCTGGCGGAAGGTGTGAAATAGACTGAATGCGGATGAAAGGCTTGACAGGCTGGACGGAATGTCCGATAAATTCAGTAAATACGATACGGAAACACAGATGTCAATCGTGTTCGAATTAAAGCTCCCCGCGCGGGTTTACAAGGACGAGGACGGGTTGACCATCTCCCATTGCCCCGCCCTTGATGTGTATTCCCAGGGCGAAAACCAGCGCCGGGCGTTGGAAAACCTTATTGAAGCCGTCAGGCTGTTCCT
Source organism: Nitrospinota bacterium (assembly GCA_016207925.1). Classification (GTDB taxonomy): domain Bacteria; phylum Nitrospinota_A; class UBA7883; order UBA7883; family UBA7883; genus JACQZB01. The sequence goes on along the minus strand of JACQZB010000116.1, from coordinate 15,528 downwards.
GGTCTCCTGTTACGAGCGCGGAACGCTGGACGCTGTTTTGAAGGATTGCGGCTTCAAGGCCATCAAGCGTGCCCCGCATAAGCCGCTTCATCAGCCGCGGCTTCCCAAGGGTTATAAGAATATCTCCGTTCCGATGCCGTTCAGCGTCCCCGCTGGCGGGCGCGGGGTATGCCACGCATAACGCCGGTTCAGTGGCAACGGCTGATTAAGGTATTCCGGGCTGCGGGGTTTTCCGAAAGCAGGATGGAGGGGAGCCACACCATAATGACAAAGCCCGGCGCGCCCCGCCCCGTGGTGATCCCGCATTATGCCTCCGTGGGGCGCGACATTATCATCTCTAACATGAAAACAGCGGGCCTTTCCCGCGATGAATATCTCCGGTTGCTGGAGAAGGCATAGCCTGGTTATACTTACCTTGGCGGCTATCATCGGGGGGGATGATGCGCGGCTTGCCGGTTTTCCGGGCGCCTGATGAAACCGCGCGCTCAATCATGGCGCGTGGCCGCTTACGTCCGCTCCCGCGACTTCGCCGCCCATTCGCGCAGTTGTTCGCGGAAAATTTTCGCGTTGTGGCGCGCGTCGGTGGGGAACTCCGGATGGAACAATACGCGGCGGATTGACCGGGTATGTTCGTGCGCCGCGCCGAGAGCCAGCAACTCGCGCACAAGCTCGATTTCCGGTTTAGGCGCCCCGGCGGGATCGCGCTCCACGATCAACACCGGCTCCTGATCCGGCGCATCGCCAAGGCCCACCAGCGCGGAGCGCGCCACGGCGGGATGCTGGTTGAAAATCGCCTCGCAGGGGATGGTGAACAGCGTCCCCTCTTTCGTGACCACGCGATGCGTCTTGCGTCCGCAAAACCACAACCGCCCCTTTTCGTCGAAGTAACCCGCATCGCCCATGCGATGCCACACCGCGCCGGTGGCGCGATCATGAATCTTGGCCAGCCGTGTAGCCTCCGGTTTCCTGAAATACTCTTTCGTGACCACCGGGCCGCTGACCACAATCTCGCCAATTTCGCCCTGGGGCAGGCATAGCGACTCGTCCCCTGTCTCCACCGGCCCGTCGTTGATACTGATAATCCGCACGGTCATCTCCGGATACGGATAGCCCACGCATGTTCCCTGTCCCTGGGCGGAAAGCGCGGCGGTTTCATCCAATACCTCGCGCCCGGAGATGTCCGCCACGGGCAGGGACTCCGTGGCGCCGAACGGGGTGAACGTGGCCGCGCCCGGCGGCAGAATATGGTTGAGCAGCCGTTCATGAATCTCCGGCGCCACGGGCGCGCCGGCCATCAACACGCGGGTGAGCGTGGGCAGCTTGACCTTGTTCTCCACCAGCCAGCGGCTGACGTTGCGCCATATCGCGGGCGAACCGAAGGTGATGGTCACGCGCCGCTCGTTGATCTGCAGGGCCAGCGTGGCCGGATCGGCCTTGGCGGGGCGGGTGGGATCCAGCAGGGGAATCACCACGCTCATGCCCATGGCGATGGAGAACAGCGCGAACAACGGGAACGCGGGCAGATCGGTATCGTTTGATGTAATGCCGTACCGGTCACGGATGAGCCGCACCTGCGCGTCGAACACTCCATGGGTATAGACCACCCCCTTGGCCGGGCCGGTGGAGCCGGTGGTGAACAGGATCGCCGCCATCTCATCGGCGCGCATTGTCTCCGGCGGCACGGGAGCGTTGGACACCTCGCGCAGTTTCGCCGCGCTGTGCCCGCCCCACAACACCCGCGGCCCCACCGTCACCTTGGTCTTCACGGATTTGAAAAAACGGGGGTACATCAGCCGCGCCGCGTGGGCCAAGGGGATCGCCACCATCGTGTCCGGCGCCGCGTCCGCCACGCAATGCAGCAGGTTGGCCTTGCCCATGCCCGGATCAATCAGCACCGGCACGGCCCCCAGCTTGAACAGGGCGAAGGAGAGCGCCGTGAATTCCAGCCCCGGCCTGACCATCAGCAATACCCGCGCGCCTTTACGTACACCTATGGAGCGCAGGCCGTGGGCGTAACGGCCGCATTCCTCCTTGAGCCGGGCGAACGTGTAAAGGTCATACGCCATGGCGCCGCCGGACGAGGCGCGCGGGACGTGCAGCGCGATCCGCTCCGGAGTGGCCTCCGCCTGTTCATCAAGATACCGCGCGATGTTGGCGCCGCCGGTCATCGCGCCACTTTCTCCAGCATCGGCTCCATCGCCGTGATCACCCGCTCCGGCGCGTCCTCGCAGACGAAATGCCCGGCGTCCTCGAGTTTGACCACCTCAGCGTCCGGGAACCGCCGCCCCCATTCGCCAAGGAAATGGGAGTTGAAGCACCAGTCGCGCATTCCCCATATCAGCGTCATGGGTTTATCGGCGAGCAGGTAGAGCCGGTCCTCAACATCGGTGAGCGTTTCATAACTTGGGTGGCCGGGTTTCATGGGGATATCGCGCACGAAGGCCAGAATCGCCATGCGCTCCCACGGCGAGCCGTAGGGGGCGAAGTAACCTTCGCGCACGGCGGAGGTGAAGCGCTCCGGCTTGGCGGTGGCCATTTGCAGGTCAATCGCCGCGCGCAGGAACATGTTGCCTTGCAGCAGCGCCAATTCGCCGATCAGCGGCCAGCCGGATACGCGGATGCGCCACGGCATACGGCCGCTCCGGAACGCCGCGGTGTTCATCACGGTCAGCGTTTCAATCATCCCCGGATTGCGCGTGGCGAAGCCGAACCCGATGGCCCCGCCCCAGTCGTGAACCGCCAGCGACAGGCGGCGCAGCCCAAGGTGATGGACCAGCGCGCCGAAATCGTCAATTCGCCGCCGCAGGGTGTACTCATATTCGCGCGGCCTGTCCGAAAGCCCGCAGCCCATGTGGTCCGGGACAATCACCCGGTAACGAGTACGCAATGCGCTGACAAGGTGGCGGAAATAGAACGACCAGGTGGGGTTGCCGTGCAGCATCGCCACCACGGGGGCGTGCGGCGGACCTTCGTCAAGGTAGCTTAAACGCTGCCCGCCCAGGTCAAAACTTTTCGGCGTATAAGGGTATTCGGCGCGGATCGCGTTAAGGTCAACGGCCATGGCCGCCTACCATTCCAGGCCCAGCATCATGCAGTTCAAACCCGACCCGATGCCCAACAGCGCCGCCCTGTCGCCAGAGGCGATGGGTCTGCGTTCGGAGCCGATAGCCAGCGTGATGGGCAGCGACACGGAGCCGACGTTGCCCAAAAACTCCAGCGTGGCGAAATCCCTTTCGATGGGCAGGCCGATGGCGTCATACAGCGCGCGGCGGTGCGCCACGCCCACCTGGTGCGTGAACGAGCGGGTGATCTCCCCGCCGCGCCATCCGGTGGCCGCCAGAAAATCGCCCCACGTATCCGCCGCCAGCGCGCACCCGGCCTTGAGCAACGCCTCGGAGTCCGTGTTCATCAACGGCGCCGTGGCGGAGTCAAAGCCGGTATCCGCGGTGCTGACGCACAAATCCGCGTCCGCGGTGGAACAGCGCGCCGCGCCGCCAATCAGGCGCGGTTTGTCCGGCGCCAGCCGCTCATGCGCCAGCACGATGGCCGCCGCGCCGGAGCCTATGGTGAGCGACGCGAAGGCCGGTTTGATGGTCTGGCGGGTGAGGGTAGCGTCATTGAGCAGCCATTCAATGGTGCGCTCCACCAGCGTTTCGCCCATTTCGCCGGCCACGATCACGCCCGCCTCCACCTGGCCCAGTTCGATCATGTTGGCCAGCGTCACCATGCCGTCCAGCGCGCCCAGGCAGGCGTTGGAGATGTCGAACAAAAGCGTTCTGGGGGAAAGGCCCAGTCCGTGATGATCCACGTTGGCCGTGGCCGGTTCCAGAAAGTCGCGGCACACGGAAACGTGGAACAGCGCGCCGAGTTGGTCCGTCCGCAGGCCGGAGGCGGCGATGGCTTTGCGCCCCGCCAGCGTGGCCACGGAGCTTGGCCGCGCGCCGTTGTCCCAAAAGCGCCGTTCGCGGATGCCGCTCATCATCTCCAGCCGCCCTTCGGGCAGGCGCAAACGTTCATATACGGGCGCCAGGCGCCGCTCAATATCCGCGGAGGTCACCACGCGCGGCGGCAGCTCGTATCCCAAACCCGCGAGCCGGACATTCGTATATCGCATGAAAGTATTGTAACCGTTGACGGTTAAAAATGGTTGGAAAGCCGGTAAGTATAGCCTAAAAGCGCTCCGTCAATCCACTTCCAGCAACTTATACTTCGGCACATGGCGCAGGCCGGAGCGGGCCAGAAGATCGGGCGTGACCGGCCCGACGTAGATGTAACCGGGCCGGGCCGCGCAGGAAGCGAAGTTCTCCAGAAAGTGTCCGCGCGCGTCGTCGTTGTAATACTGAAACACGTTGGCGCATACGATCATCCTGAAACCGCGCCGCCGGGGGACGTTGCGGATGTCGAACACGCCAAACGTCAGGTGACGGCGCAGTTCCTCGTTAAAGGTCACCGTTTCGCCTTCCAGCCGCCCGTAGCGCTGGAAGTAGGGGCGGTACTGCTCCAGGTCCCGTTTGTGGATTTCATACTCCCCCTTCTTGGCGCCCTCCAGCAGTTTTTCATTGATGTCCGTGGCGAACACCCGAAAGTCAATGTTCGCCCCCGCGCGCCCGATCAGCCGGTGGAGGTACATGGCGTAGGAATACGCCTCGGCGCCGGTGCTGCACGCCGCGCTCCAAAGATAGAACGGCTCGCCCGCCGCCTGCTCCAGGTGGACCGGCAGCACAAGCTCCCGCAACGCGCGGAAGGTGATTTTCTCCCGGAAAAACCGCGTGGCGTTGGCCACCACGCCCCCCGCGTGGTTGTCGCTGAACGCCCGTACGCCGTCATGCAACGCAAGCTTGGCCTTGGCGGGGTTCCAGTGATCCGGGTCGGCCTCCTCGCGAAATACGTTCAAGGCGCCCGACTTTGGCTCGAAGTACACCTTGCGGTAGAACTGGCCATTAAGGTCGTACTCCTGCGGGGCAAGGGAAAACTGTTTAAGCGCTTCGCGCCACTTGGCGATTTTCCACTTGGCGTTTTCCGCCCCGCCTACCAGCGCCGCTTCCAGCGCTTCACGTTTCCAGCCGCCGCTGGCGAACCGTTGCAGGGTATTCTCCAAAGTCTCGCGCGCCTTGGCCGAGAAACCCGCTCCCGGATCGGCGACCAGCAGCATGGCCCCCATGCCGCCGTCGTGGGAACGCAACGCCACCACCGGATGCTGCCCGGCGTCCAGCGCGATACGGCTGGAGGCTATGAACGCGCCCGCTCCCTTGCGAGGCGGCGCGCCCGCTTCATCTTGCGGTAGAGGTTTGTATCGAAACATGATGTGTATAACCGGCTATTATACGCAAAACACAAGGCCAGCATTCATCCGCCGCGCGCGGCGTTGAAAAAAACTTTTCCAACGATTGAAACACGCGGATATTTGAGGCGATGGAAACTCCATAACCATCATGACGATATGCTCATATTATGCTGATTTATAAGAGATTATCAAGAGCTTGACCAGCGCCGCGTAATTTAGTATAATTAATTGAAATTAATCTTAACTTTATGTATTTGAGCGAACTCGTGTCTCGCGCGAGGCGCGGGCGCGCCGCTCTATCCGTTGTGGTGGTGGTTTTTCTCATCGCGGGGGTGGGGTGCGCGACGCCGCAAACAGCCAAGCGCGATGATGATGTGGAGTCACTCAAGGCGCAGGTCGGCGACCTTCGCAAGCGCGTGTCAGAGTTGGAGATGAAATCTTCCAGCGCCGAACGCGAGATATTGTACCTTCGGGAAAAGCTTGAGGAGAAAGAACGGAAAAACGGCAAAAGCCCCGCGCCGCAATCTAAAACGGGCGGCGATCCAGTGAACAGGATTTCCGCGCCGAATATGTTCGTAGGCGGCGTACAATGGCTGGTGTTGGCGGCCAACCCCGCGTCCGAGGAGAACATGGGCGACCTGGGGCCGGAATTCCGCCAGCTCGACGAAGATGGCATGTACCGCGAATCATTGCGTTACCTCAACGAGGGGCGCACGGCGCGGGCGATAATCGGGTTTTCGTACCTGATGCGGCGCTACCCGTCGTCGCCGTTGGCGGGGCCGTCGCAGTATTGGCTGGGCGAGGCGTTGTATGGGCAGAAAAAATACCCGCAGGCCGCCGAGGAATACCGCAAGGCGATCAGCAGGTATCCGGACAGCCCCCGGACGCCGGACGCGATGCTTAAGTTGGCGTATTGCCTGATGAAAAGCGGAAAGGATATGGAAGGCGTGGCCACCTTGGAAGAGCTTGTAGCCAAGTTCCCCCAAAGCGTGGCCGCGGTTACCGCCAAGCGCAAGCTTGCGGGCATACAACAGGAAAAAGAATCGTCGGGAGATATTTAGCTATGAAACGCGGCGCCATCATCCAACTGTTCCCCGTGGCCCTGGCGGCCACCGTCGCCTTGGCCTCGAACCCCGCCTGGCCCCAGGCGCTCGACGCCGCCTTGGGCCGCGCCGCCGTGGGCGACGGCTATTCCGAACTGACCCCCGGCGAGGCGGAAGCCGCGAAAAAACGCGCCGCGGCCCAAGCCGATGAAGCAGGCGCGCAAGGCGGGCAGGAACCTGGGTCCGCCGAGGCCCCCGTACCCTCCACCTGGAAAGACGTTTCCGCCGAAGGCGATCAGATCGCCCCCGGCTACTGGGCCGACCCGGCCCGCATGTCGCCCGTGGCCTATCGCGAGCTGTACGAAACCGCCGGTTATATCGCCGCGGGCGCCAAGGGCGATGGTGAAGTGATTGACGGCCACACCAGCACCCAGGTCTCCTTCGCTACGTCGGAAACGGTGTACATCAACCTTGGCGAGTCCAAGGGCATCCAGCCCGGCGACCTGTATGAGGTCTTTCACGCCGAACGCGACATTATCCACCCTGTCACCGGGGCCAAGCTTGGCCAACTTGTCGTCGTGGACGCCGTCATCCGCGTCATCAAGACCGCCGCCGACAACTCCAGCGCCCAAATCATCCACGCCTACGAAACCGTGGAACGCGGCGACCAGATCCGCCCGTACAAGGAAGTGGCAATCCCCAGCTTTGACCCCGACCGTCCCGTGACCGACAAAAAAATCGCCGGCCACCTTGTGTCCAGCAAGCTTCCCAAGGCCGGCTACGCCACCGGCGACATCGTGTATCTGGATGTCGGCAACGCCAGCGGCGCCGAGCCCGGCGACGTGTTCAACATCCTTGACCGCAGCCCCGTCCTGCGGCGCGACGGCAGCGTGGTCAAGGGGTTGCCCAAGGTCGTGGCCCGCATACGCATCCTTTCCACGCAGGAACATACCAGCACGGGCGTGATTTACACCAGCCTGACCTCATCGGGCAAGGGGGATCCCGTGGAGTTCGCGCTTCTGCGGTAGCGGCGGGGGCCAGGCGCGCTTAAAATGCCTTGACCCCTTCTCGTGGCAGGTGCTAACATCGCCCCATAACCGGCGTAATTAGCAGTAGATACGCCGATTCAGTGAAGGCGCCACTTCAACCGGGCCGCTGGTGGTGGGATGAATCTCGCAAAGCTGGACAGGGTCAGTGACAAGCTCAATTTCCTGTTCCAGTACATAAGCTCGCTCAAGGAAGAAAACCGCAAGCTCAAGCGCCAGGTGTATGGCCTGGAGCTAAATCTGGCCCAGACCCGCGCCAAGCCGGAGTCCGCTGAAATGAAAACCGCGCGCTCCGAACTTGCGGCGGAACGCGACCGCCTACTGGCTGAGCGGGAAACAATCCGCGTCAAACTCAAATCCGTCCTTGAAAAAGTCAACGCCCTCGAACAGGCCGAGGCGGGCCAGTAATCCCCATGGCCGACCGCAGAAAAGTCACCATCCGCGTTTACAACAAGGAGTTTTCCATCGTCAGCTCCGAGGAGCCGGAGGTGACCGCACAGTACGCCGCCTACATAGATCAGGTCATGCGCGACATCGGCGCCAAGACCGGCTCCACCGAGGAGGGCCGCGTGGCGCTGCTGGCGCTGTTGCAGATTACCCATGAACTGTTCGCGCTGCGGAAAAAGATGGCCGCCGACAGCGAACTGTTCGACAAACGGGTGGAAAAGCTGGTGCGCGAGATGGACGCCGCCATGGAGTTGGGCGGCGTGCAGACCGACATCATCTCCCGCCTGACATCCGGCGAGGGTAGCGGAGAATAATCCGCTACCGCCGCCCGTTACCGGCGCGGCGCGCGGGCGAAATGTTCCACCAGCGCCCCGGCCAGCGCGGCGGTGGTGTATTCCGCGGGCTCCACGGAAGGTTCCAGCCCCAGCTTGCGCGCCGTGGCGCTGGTGATGGGGCCGATGGAAGCCACGGTGACGCCGTTCATCAGCCGCCGCGCTTCATCCGGGCTGTCCCACATCGCCACGAAGTTTTCCACCGTGGACGAACTGGTAAACGTCACTGCGTCTATTTCACCGGCTTCGAACCGGCGGCGGGCCGCGTCGCGTTTGTCACCGGGCCGCACGGTCTCGTAACATTCGGCGATGGTCACCTGCGCGCCGAGTTTTTTCATCTCGTCCGGCAGGACCTCGCGGGCGACCTTGGCGCGGGGGATCAATATGTTCTTGCCGCGAATCCTGTCCGCGCCCATCCCTTCGATGATGGACTCCGCGCGGTACTCCTTGGGCACGAAATCCACGCGCACCCCCAACGCCTCCACCGCTTCCGCGGTTTTGGGGCCGATGGCCAACACCAGGAGGCCCTTAAGGTCGCGTATGTCCATCCCGCGTTCGCGGAGCCTTTTGACGAAAAAGCCCACGCCGTTGACCGAGGTAAAGACGACCCAGTCATACGAAGAAAGTTTCGCCAGCGCCGCGTCCAGGCTATCCCACGACGGCGGCGGAACCACCTCGATGGCGGGGAACTCGATCACCTCCGCCCCCGCGTTGGCAAGCAGCGCGGCGAAATCGCTGGCCTGTTCCCGCGCGCGGGTGACCACGATGCGCCGCCCGAACAGCGGGCGCGTTTCAAACCAGTTGAGCTGTTCCCGGCACGCCACCACTTCGCCCACCACGGTCAGCGACGGCGGCTTGATGTTCGCCGCGCGCGCCTTTGCCACGATGTCGGCCAGCGTGCCGGTGACGGTGCGCTGTTCGGGGCGCGTGCCCCAGCGGATGATGGCCACCGGCGTTTCCGGCGGGCGGCCATGCTTGATGAGGTTGGCGATGATGTCCGGCAGGTTCTTGATCCCCATGAAAAAGACCAGCGTGCCGATGCCGGTGGCGATCTTGTCCCAATGGATGTTGGAGACGTCCTTGGCGGGGTCCTCGTGCCCGGTGATGAAGGCCACGCTGGCCGTATGGTCGCGGTGGGTCAATGGGATGCCCGCGTAGGCCGCCGCGGCCACCGCCGCCGTGACGCCGGGCACCACCTCGAATTTAAGCCCCGCCTGAACCAGTTCTTCAGCCTCCTCGCCGCCGCGCCCGAAGATGAACGGGTCGCCGCCCTTGAGCCGGGCCACGATCTTGCCCTCGCGGCAGCGGTCAACGATGATCTGGTTGATCTCGTCCTGTGTTTTGGTGTGGGCGCCGCCCATTTTGCCCACGTAGATGCGCTCCGCGTCCGCGCGCGCATGGTCAAGCAGGGCGGGGTTGGCCAGGTAGTCGTACACCACCACGTCGGCCTTGGCGATGCAGTCCGCGCCCTTGACGGTGATAAGGCCCGGATCGCCGGGTCCCGCGCCGATCAGATAAACGATTCCTTGCGCCATCTCGATGATCCCAATAAAAAAAGGGCGTCGAAGAGGCCGGTGGTAAGCCGGATCCTGTCCCCGCTTTCGCGGGTGACGGCCATTCATCTAGCCGCTCCGTTGCCGGAGCGGTCCAGCGGCCAACCCGGAAGCGTCGGGCGAGCCGCCCTTAGCCCCCTTGCGGGGGCTTGCCTCCCTATTTGGCCTTGCGCCGGGTAGGGCTTGCCGTGCCAGCGATGTCGCCACCGCCGCGGTAGGCTCTTACCCTGCCATTTCACCCTTACCGCCGGTTCTTGCGAACCGGGTTGGCGGTATGTTTTCTGTGGCGCTTTCCCTGGGGTCGCCCCCGCTCTCCGTTAGAGAGTACCCTGCCCTGCGGCGTCCGGACTTTGGTGAATTTCTTCGGTGGTGCGGATCTGGTAATACAATTGCGGCGGAATAAGCTGGTGGCACGCCGCGCAACTGCGGTCGGCGACCGGCGTGATGCCCACTCCATTGCGCTGACGGCTCACCTTCTCGTAGATCGCCAGAACGCCGGGCGACACTTCCACCGTTACCGTCGCGCGATCCTTTTTCAGCGCGTCCAGGGCCTCCTTGAGTTGGGCCATGGCCTTTTCGCGCTCAACCTTTTCCTTTTGGTAGCGCGCTTCTTCTTCCTTGGAGGCCTTGTCCAGCGCGGCGCGGTCCGTGGCGCGGGTTTCGGCGGCCTCCATCACTTCGAGCTGCTGGTCTTCCAATTCCCGGATGCGGGTTTCCTGCGTCTCGGATTCCTTGAGGATGGCGCGGTACTCGACGTTGGTTTTCACCTCGTTGAGTTTCTGCTTGGATTTCTTGATGCCTTCGCGGGCGGCGTCGGCTTCCATCTCAAGCTCCCGGCGGCGCTTGGCCAGGCTGGTCATCTGGGTGTCGTGGTTTTTAAGGGCGTCGGCGGCGGACTGGAAGGCGGCGCGCAGTTTTTCGATCTCGCGGGGCAGTTCGGTTTCCAGCAGCGCGGACTTGCGGGCGATTTCCCCATCAAGGCGCTGCAGCCGTATCAGCCGCTCAAGATCGGCGTTCATCGTTTCGCGGGTTCCATCCCTGTAAAAGACCGGGTAGCGATGGCATATCCCATCCGCAAAAAGTAGTGATTATCACAGGGGGCCGCGCGATTGTCAAAACAATTGAGCGCGAAATAGCGGAAGGGACGCGCAAGTTATGGGGGACGCCGCCTGGAGGCGGCGCCGCGCCGTTCCTTCACTTCCGCGGGGAATCCGGCTATACTTGGTAAGAATCCACAAAGTATTACCAAGCGGGAGGGATCGAAACCCGATGCGTATCACCACAAAGGGGCAAGTGACCATTCCCAAGACGATCCGGGATTCGATGGGGCTGCGCCCCCTTACCGAGATCGAATTCGTGGTCGTATCCGGAAACGTGCAACTGCGGAAAAAACGGGGAGCCGCCGGGAGGGGAAAAAACCTGATCGGGCGCATGAAGGGCAAGGCCACCGCCGGCATGACGACCGATGAGATCATGGCGTTAACCAGGGCGAACCAGTGAAAAACGTCCTGGTGGACAGCAATGTGATCCTCGACATAGTCACCGGGGACAAGCGCTGGTTCGGATGGTCGTCCTCCAAACTGCAAAAGCTGGCCGAAGAGCGTGAACTGGTAATCAACCCGGTGATATACGCCGAGGTCTCCATCGGGTTTGGCAAGATAGAGGAACTTGATGAAGCGCTGCCCTTGGAGCATTTCAGGCGCGACCCGATACCCTGGGAAGCGGCGTTTTTGGCGGGCAAGTGTTTCCTGCGGTACCGCAAATCCGGCGGCGCGCGCGGCTCCCCGCTTCCTGACTTTTTCATCGGCGCCCATGCGGCGGTCGCGGGGATGGAACTGTTGACACGGGACGTTGGCCGGTATCGCGGCTATTTCCCCAAGTTGCCGTTGATAGCTCCATGACCAGCGTCCCCAGAGTAGTCATCGCCGCCCCGGCGCGCAGCGCGGGCAAGACCACCGTCACCATCGGCCTGTTGCGCGCCTACGCCCGGCGCGGCCTCGCCGCCCAGGGGTTCAAGAAGGGGCCGGACTTCATAGACCCCATGTGGGCCACCGCCGCCTCCGGCAGGGCCGCGCGCAACCTGGACTTCCACATGATGGGGGACGAGAACATACTGCGTTCGTTCTCATCGGCCTCCGCGGGCGCGGACATAGCCGTCATCGAGGGCAACCTGGGACTTTATGACGGGCTGGATATCGAGGGCGCCGATTCCACCGCCGGCCTGGCGCATCTGTTGGGCGCGCCGGTGATTCTTGTGGTGGACGCATGGGGTGTCAACCGCGGCGTGGCGGCGCTTTTGACCGGCTATGTGAATTTCGACCCCGACCTGCGGATCGCGGGGGTGATCCTCAACCGCGTCTCCGGCGTCCGGCACGAAACCAAGCTGCGCCAGTCCATCGAGCGGTTCGTGGGGCTTGAAGTGTTGGGCGTGATCCCGCGCGCGCAAGACAAAATGGTGGTCCGCGAACGTCACCTGGGGCTTGTGCCCGTCAAGGAGGATCCGGGCCTGCTGGAAAAAGTCGAGTTGATCGCCGGCGTAGTGGGCCTGAATTGCGATCTCGACCGCATCCGCCAGATCGCCGCCACCGCAGATCCATTGCCCGAACTGCCCCCATGCCCCCGGCCCGGAGCCGCCAGGGACATACGCATCGGCGTCGCCATGGATCGCGCGTTCAGCTTCTATTACCCCGAAAACCTGGAAGCCCTTGAGGCCGCCGGGGCGGAGCTTGTCCCCTTCAGCCCCTTGGAGGACGCCGCGCCGCCGGAGGTCAACGGACTGTATATCGGCGGCGGATTCCCTGAAATGTTCGTAAGCGAACTGGAGGCCAACGTCTCCATGCGCCGCGCATTGCGGGAATCTATAGAGTCCAATATGCCGGTATATGCGGAGTGCGGCGGATTGATGTACCTGTGCCGCTCGATCACCTGGGAAGGTCAACAAGGGCAAATGGCGGGGGTGATCCCGGCGGATGTGGAAATGACACACCGGCCCCAGGGATTGGGCTACGTCGTCCTCGCCGCCACGGGAGCCTGCGATTGGTTCAATCCGGCGGAGCCGGTGAAGTGCCATGAGTTCCACCACTCGCGGCTTGCCGGGTTGCCCGCCGGTACCCGCTTTGCATGGCGCACCGTGCGCGGCGCGGGGATCAATGGCGAGGCCGATGGCATTGTGTACAGGAATCTTTTGGCGGGATACGCGCATCTTCATTCATGTGGCGCCCCTTCGTGGGCGCAAAGTTTTGCGGCCCATGTAAGAAATACGGGCTACGGCATACGTCATAAAAATGAAGAAGTTGTGAAGAAATGAGCGAATCCGTGAGCATGGGCGATTACAAGTCCACCACCTCAAACATCCTCAAGGGTCAATTGAAGTGGGCTGGGGATTTGACGTTTCAGGGCCGCACCCAGCGGGGTTATGAACTGGATTTCGACGGCAAGGTGGAATGGGGCTGCGCCCCTACCGAGGCTTTGCTGTTGTCGCTGGCCGGCTGCATGGCGATTGATGTCGTCAGCATCCTGCAAAAACAGCGGGTGGAGTTGGAAAGCTTCAAGGTGGACATTTCCGGGGAACGCAATCCCGCGCCGCCGCAGTATTTCACCTCCATCCACATCATCCTGCGGCTTGCCGGAAAGGACATTGACCGGAAGAAAGTGGACAGGGCCATTGAGCTTTCGCAGGAAAAGTACTGCTCCGTGCGCCACACCCTGCGCCCGGACATCGAAATTACCATAGAAGCCGTTATCGGCAAGGAGTAAACGATGAAATGTGAGATCAAGTACCGCCCTATCGTATGGAACACGCCCCATGTTGACCGCGCCGCCATGAAATCCGCCTACCTGGAAGGGGACGGCCAATGCCCCTCATGCGCCCGCGAGGGCCGCCAAGCCGCAATCGAGGAGCGCTTCGGCGAAACCTGTTGAGAGCGCGATGGCTCCTACGCCGTGTGCGTGGACGAAAATAACAACATCTATCACGCCTTTTCCTTCGACGACTGATACCCCGATTAGCGTCGCTGCCTACATTATAAGCAAGCCCCCAACCGTCGTTGCCCGATAAGTGTGCAGCAAATGGTTGGCAAATCGTTGACGATCACCCATGCGGGACAATACCTATTTGATAAATAATGACATAATTCTATTGTAGGTTTTGCTACATTTAGGCGCCGCTCTTGCCTGACACTTCCCTTTAACTTGCGCACGAAATTGTTTCGGCCAATTTCTGGCGCGCAAGTTCTGCGGCATTTTCGTCACGTGTGTTAGAGGGAGGATGACGGATGGAGGAGATTTCCGCGTTTAAAAACGGGGCTGACGTTCTGTTCCTGATGCTGGGCGCCGTGATGGTGTTCGCCATGCACGGCGGGTTCGCGTTTCTGGAGCTTGGTACGGTGCGGCGCAAGAACCAGGTCAACGCGCTGGTCAAGATCATTTCGGATTTCGGCTTTTCGACGGTCGTTTATTTCCTCATAGGCTTCCCGCTGGCCTATGGGATGACGTTCCTGATGTCCGCCGAATCGCTGGTGGGCGCCAACCAGGGTTACGATCTGGTGCGCTACTTTTTCCTTATGACCTTCGCGGCGGCGATTCCGGCCATCATTTCCGGCGGCATCGCCGAACGCGCCCGGTTCTGGCCGCAGGCGTTGGCGGGGGCGGTTTTCGTGGGGCTGGTGTATCCCTTGTTCGAGGGGATGGTATGGGGGCGCATTACCTTGCTGGGGCAGGCGGACTCGTGGCTGGCCAACCTGGGCGGCGCGCCGTTCCATGACTACGCCGGATCCATCGTGGTGCACGCGATGGGCGGCTGGCTGGGCCTTGTGGCGGTGCTCAAGCTGGGGAACCGGCAGGGCAGGTGGCTGAACGGCCGCTCGCATCCGCTGCCGGTGAGCAACATCCCCATGCTGGCGCTGGGAAGTTGGATGCTGTGCGTGGGCTGGTTTGGATTCAACGTGATGAGCGCGCAATCGTTGAGCGGAGTATCGGGCCTGGTGGCGGTCAACTCGCTTTTGGCCATGGCCGGCGGAATCATAAGCGCGCTGGTTATCTCGAAACTCGATCCCGGGTTTGTCCATAACGGCGCCTTGGCGGGGCTGGTGGCGGTGTGCTCCGGCTCGGATCAATTCCACCCGTTGGGAGCCTTGGTGGTGGGGGCCGTGGCGGGGGCGATCTTCGTCAAAGGCTTTGTGTGGGAGCAGGAGAAGCTTAAAATTGACGACGTGCTGGGCGTATGGCCCTTGCATGGCCTGTGCGGGCTGTGGGGCGGCATCGCCTGCGGCATCTTCGGCCTTTCGGCGCTGGGCGGCATGGGTGGAGTGACCTTTGTTTCCCAGCTTATCGGTTCGGTGATCGGCGTCGTCATAGCCCTTGCGGCGGGTACCGCGATTTATTTTATAATTGACGGCGTTATCGGGCTGCGGCTGACGAAGGAAGAGGAACACAGGGGATCGGACATCTCCATCCACAACATTGACGCCTACCCCGAAGAAACCGTCGGGTAACCAGCGAGGGAGTGTATGAAAAAGATCGAAGCCATCATCAAGCCGTTCAAACTGACCGAAGTCAAGGAGGCCTTGGGCGAGCTGGGCGTAACCGGCATGAGCGTCACCGAGATCAAGGGTTTTGGCAGGCAGAAAGGCCACACCGAGACCTACCGCGGCGCGGAGTACGTGGTGGATTTCCTCCCCAAGATAAAGGTGGAAGTCGTGGTGAAGGATGACCTGGTGGAAACCGCCATCGAAAAGATTCTCAAGACCGCCGGCACCGGCAAAATCGGCGACGGGAAGATATTCGTCATCCCCGTGGAGGAAGTGGTTCGCATCCGCACCGGCG